>JADFNR010000126.1 GCA_022563275.1 Chloroflexota bacterium
TAAAGAACGTCCCCATAGCCTTCCACCAGATGGCGAAACGCCTCCCGGTCGCCGCCCTGACAAAGCAGAACGGCTTCCTCATCGTTCATAGACCGCTCCCATTACCCGTTTCTTCGAAGAAGGGTTCATTGGATAATATGCGTTCCGCGCCAAAAACGTTCCCTCCGGAATCGGTTCCGGCGTTGGAAACCGGTTTAGGTTTAACAAGATTAGTAACGTATAAGGTGCGGAGCACCCACTTGGAAGGCGACCGCTGAAGAGGAGATAACAGCGGTTCGGAATCAGCGAGGAGTTTAAAAGTAGAGGTTAAGAACTAAAGGATGGGCGATCGTGGACCGGGCAGTGAAATCGTCGAAACAACCAGCAAAAAAATCCACGTTCCGGTCTGTGAACCGAGGCATTGTCCAGCCATACTCCGCTTAAAACCCCGCCCGCCCCGGGTCACTCACGTTTAGCGAAGGACTCTTGGACCTCGGCCACCACCTGGCCGTCCTGGTTGGTGAATGTGGTCTCCCAGACTATGAACACCATGGTGCCGGAGCGTCCGGTCTTGGCGTAGACATCTTTCAGGTGAGAGGACGCGGTCAACCGGTCGCCGGCGTACACCGGGGCTTTGGGTTCGACCCGCTGTCCGGCGTGCATCTGAGTCTTGCCGAACTTGACCTTCACATCGGGTAGAGAAACCTGCCGGACCAGGATGCAGCAGAGGGTCGGCGGGGCGATGCGGCCCCGGTACCCGGCCTCTTTGGCCCCATCGTCGGAACGGAATGCAGGGCCGGTCTCCCCGGTGCTGCTGTTGGCCCGATCTATGATCTCGTCGGTGATCTCGAAGGGACCGGCCTTGTGTTCGACCCCGTATAAGGACCGGTCGTATTCAAGTTCCATGGCCATTGGTCTGTCTCCTTATCTTAGAAAGGCGGGGGAACGCGGGGTTCAGTCAACGCGCCGGTCAGGGGGTGGCGCCGTTAACGATATTTTCCAGCCAGACGGGCTGGAATTCCTTGCCGAGCAGGGCGTCCACCAGATCGCTCTCGGTCTTGATCGGCGCTTTGAAGTCGGTCATGCAGGTGGCGATATGACTGGTCAGATGGGCATCGCTGCCGCCTATTCCCAGCAGGTTGTAATTCTCGCAGAGTTCGTCGGCCCGCTCGTTCTCGCCCGGGCGGCTGCCCCCGTTCAAGCGCTCAACTATCTCCACATCGTCGAAAGCCTCTCCTTTGGCGATGTAGTCGGTCAGGCCGATCCCAAATCGGCCGGGGTGGGCGGGGAGGGCGATGGCGTCGTGCTGACGGGCTGCCTGCATCAGGGCTCTGGCATCCATGCCGACATCAGAGAAGTCCATCTCCTTGGTCAGCGCTGGGGAAACCCCGTAGACCAGGAAGTGACCGTAGCGGGTGTCCAGTTCGGAGCCCTTTAGGACCAGCAGGTTATACTGGGCGGCCAGGCCGGAATAGTCCTTGTCAAAGTCGAACTTCCGATGCTCGGTGAGCACTATGCCATCGACGGTGTGGCCCCGTTTTCGCAGCACTTGGATCCATTTCACGTACTGCTCAACCGTGGCCCGGGAGTCGTCCGACGACACAGAATGGCTATGCATGTCCAGGTACAAGTTTAGGAAGTTCCCCTGTTGGTGGAGTGGCCCAGGCCCGCGTGTTCGCCCATGGCGGCGGCCGGAAAAAGCTGACTAACGGGCGGGCGGGAATCTGGGTCAATCATAATAGTTGCCGCTGGATTCATCAACCGCTGGTCCGCATATCGCGGCACAGTTACCATTTTCGCGGGAGCTAAATCCCGCTTACGGAGTGTGGGTGGAGGGATTCTGCAGACCTGTAAGCCGGGTTCTGTATCCTTCCTGTGAAGGAAGAACGGTGACCATCTATCTAGCCCAACCGCCGGCGGTGAAGCCGGCGGAGGTCCGCTTTCGGCGGAGCGGCGTTGCCGCCGCGGTCAAGCGGCCAACCCGGGGACGGGCCGGGCGCCTAAGTCCCCCTATTTGGCCTTGCTCCAGGTGGGGTTTAGCCGCCGCTGCGTCACCGCAGACGGCCGGACGCTCTTACCGTCCGATTTCACCCTTATCCCGACGAGTCGGGACGGTATGTTTCTGTGCCACTTTCCGTTCCCGACGAAGTCGGGACCTGGGAGTTACCCAGCACCCTGCCCAGAGGAGCCCGGACTTTCCTCCCTCCCGATTGATCGGGACGGCGGTCACCCGGTCTGCATGACCCTCCGATTCGCACTCTAGCATAGGCCCTATTGAGGGTCAAACGAAGAGAGTTCCGCGACGAAAATCCGGCTATTGGCGGACATGAAAAATGGCCGGTTAACCGGCCATTTACATTACATGATTCGGATTCGGCTTTGGGAAGTTAACTTAGAAAGAGCATCCGGCCGCAACTGCTGCAAAGGACTACCTGTTGGCCGTTGCGGACCCGCTGCTGTTGATGGGTGGGCAGGGACATCCGGCAACCCTGGCAGAGTCCACGTTGCACCCTGGCGACCGCCAGCCCGCCTTTGGACTTTCTAAGCGCCTCGTAATGCTGGAGCGATGTCGGGTCCAGAACGTCGGTCAACTTCGAACGCTGGCCTTCAAACCCCGTCCGTTCTGCCTTCAGTTCTTTGATGACTCTCTGCAATTCGGCTTGGCGTTTCTTCCAAGCCGCCTTGGCTTCGCCGAGTTTGCTTTCCAGTTCGTTCTTCTTGCTTTGCGCTTCTTCGATCTTAACGGTGATCTCTGAAAGGGCTGTCTCTTTCTGTTCGATCAAGTGCAGGACGTTGGAGGCTTCGCGTTCCAGGCTTTCCAGGTCTCGAGGATTGGTGATCTCTCCGCCGTATAGCTGAGAGTTGAGGTTTTCAGATCTTTCTTTCTGGGATGCCGCTTCTAGTTTAGTGGCCTTTTGCTGGAGTTCGGTTTCCACCAGCCATTCGGCGTCCCGTTCCAGTTCCGATTCAAGATTCCCTATTGTGTTCCCGTTACTCAGTTCGTGTTCTGCTTTGTCATGCTCGTTTTGGACACGGTCCAGAATTATGTCCAATTCCTGTAGCGCAAACATCTGCCTAACGGTAGTCATTGATGCCGTCCTCGCAAGAATACCAACAGTCCCATCGTCACACCCCATCCGATTCTAGGAACGGAACGCCATATTGTCAAATGCGGCGGACCTGGCCTGCGGCGCGGCCATCTTTGGAAACCTGCTGGAGAGGCCGTCAATCTCGTTGCGGCGCCCCTTGTTTCTTGGCCCTTTTAGCCAACATAATCTCTGGTGTCAGATTTTGGATGGAAACCGCCATTTGTCTGCGGATGTCCGGCGAACTCCAAATGAGAAAGTGAGATGAGGATACTTCATTTTTCCGACCTGCATATCGGCGTGGAGAACTACGGCCGGACAGACCCCGAAACGGGGCTATCCACCCGGCTGGGAGATTTTCTCGACTCCCTGGACCAGGTTGTGGAGTTTGCCCTGAACGAAGGCGTTGATCTGGTGTTGCTGGCCGGCGACGCCTACAAGGGCCGGGACCCGACCCAGACCCACCAGCGGGAATTCGCCAAACGGCTGAACCGTCTGTCCCGCGCCGGGATCCCAATTTTTTTGTTGGTGGGTAACCACGACCTGCCCGCCGCTTCCAGCCGGGCCACGGCGGTGGACATCTTTCCCACTCTGGAAGTCGCCAATATCTACGTGGGCGCCAATCTGGAGACGTACAATGTGGCCACGCCGTCGGGGCCTTTGCAGGTCCTGGCCGTTCCGTGGCCAAGGCGCAGCGCCATCCTCAGCCGTGAGGAATCCCGTGGTCTGTCGATCGAACAGGTGCGGCAAGCCCTGGAAGAGCGGTTGACCGAAGGGATCGAGAGAACGGCCAAGGAATTGGACCCGAATGTGCCGGCGATCCTCACCGGGCATGTAACGGTGAACGGCGCCACCGTCGGCACGGAACGCTCCATGATGTTGGGACAAGACCACGTGCTTTTGGTCAGCGCGTTGGACCGGCCGGAGGTCGAATACGTCGCATTGGGTCACATCCACAAACATCAGATCTTGCGTCCCGACCCGCCCATGGTGGTCTACTCTGGAAGCCTGCAAAGGGTGGACTTTAGCGAGGAAGGCGACGAAAAAGGATTTTGCGTCGTGGACCTTGACCCGGCCGCGCCCCAGGGCCGGCGGATGACCAATTTCGAGTTCCATAAATTGAAAGCCCGGAATTTCGTCACGGTGGACGTATCGGTGGAACCCCAAGACGTCGACCCCACGGCTACGGTGGTCCGGGCCATCGCCCGCAAGGACATAGCTGATTCGGTGGTCCGGGTGCGCATCTCCCTGGCGGCGGAGACCGACGCACATCTGAGTGAGACGGAGATCCGCGCGGCGTTGGAACCGGCCCACTTCATAGCTTCCATCTCCCGGGAGGTGACCGGGGCCCGGCGGACCCGCATATCTCCATCCGAGGGCGAGGACCTACAGCCGATGCAGGCCCTGGGGCTCTACCTGGACAGCAGGAAGATAGAGGGCGAACGCCGGGATAAGATCATGAGGAAGGCCGAGGAACTGATCGAACTGGACTCAGCCGAACCGGAAGAAGCCGCCTAGGGCGAAACGGCCAAGCGCCGCTGTGCCGCCTTAGACTAGTTTGCGGGCCAATGCATGGCTGCCGTCAACCAGGTCCTTGAATACTTCTTGGACCGTCAAGATCTCTGAGATCAGTCCGGCTCCCGCGCCGGTATAGGCGATACTGGATTCGAAGTCGCCATCGAGGAAAGCCGCTCTGGTCCGGTCGATGCCCAGTTCCTGTTCCCAGGCGGCTGGGTCGTCGCCGCTGTCCAAGCCGGATTCCTTCATCTGCATGGCGATGCCCTGCTTGAGGATCCTGGTCGGCCATTTGTCTCCTCCCACCACAATGGTCCCGCTGTCGATGGCCGCCACCACCGCCGTCTTGTAAATCTGATGGGAGATGCATTCTTTGGTTGCAACGAACCGGGAGCCCATCTGTACGCCCATGGCGCCCAGGGCCGTCGCGGCCACGTAGCCGCGAGCGTCAACGATACCGCCGGAGGCGATCACCGGGATGGCGATGGACCCGACCACCTGGGGAACCAATACCATGGTGGAAACCTTGTCGGCGCCGCGCAGGCCGCCGCCTTCAAAGCCTTCGGCGATGACCATGTCCACTCCCTGGGCCTCCGCTCCGCGGGCGTGCCGCACCGTCGTGACCTGGTGGATGACCGTCATGTTGTGCTCTTTCAGCGCGCCGGTGAACAGCGCCGGGCTACCGCCGTAGGTGATGGCGATGTTGATGCCCTCTTGGGCCGCGGCCTCGATCAATTGCTCTATCTGAGGGTGCGGCAGGTAGAACGAAACGCCGAAGGGCTTTTGAGTCAGACGCTGGACCCGTCGAATCACAGCGTGGAGATCGGCCACCGGGTCGCCGCCCGGCTCAACCCCGGACGTGGGGTGCAATACCCCCAACCCACCGGCGTTGGAAACGGCCGCGACCAATTCTGGGTTGGACACCCAGGGTAGTCCCGCCTGGAGGACCGGATAGGAGATCCCTAATGCGGTGCTAACCGGGGTGCGTTTCATCTGATAATTACCTTACCAATTTCCGTAGACGTTCTGGCGCTCTTTTGCGTGGCGCCGGTCTGGAAAACCTGTGCCTGAGCGCGGACCCGTAGCCAGTTTTACCGGTCCTAATCCGACCGGTCGCGAAGTCTGACCGATTGTACGGCCACGCCTAATTGGTGTCAACTGATTTCGGATACAGCCCCTGCCCTGTTCGGCCCCGAGGGTACTCGGGTTTTGAGTAATTTCAGGCCTGCGCAGGTTGCTTGGCTATCTGGACTCGGCTTGCTCAGGTTGCTTGGCTAGAGGATAATACGGCCCCAACAACGGCTGCTACCAATGCGGCCGTCTCGGCGTCCAAGCAGGCTGTGACGAATGGGAGCGGATGTAAATGTTGACTCGAGACGACAATGAAACACTGACTCGAACGGACCAGGGGACGCCCATGGGCGATGTCATACGGCGTTACTGGCTGCCCGCGTTGCTGTCCAACGAGCTTCCGGAGCCCGACTGCCCGCCGGTGCGGGTGCGGCTTCTGGGCGAGCAATTGGTGGCCTTCCGGGACACCCAGGGGCGCCTCGGGCTCTTGAGCGAGTTTTGCCCCCACCGGAGGACCTCCCTGTTCTTTGGACGCAACGAGGAGGGCGGTCTTCGCTGCGTATACCACGGCTGGAAATTCGATGTGGCCGGCAATTGCCTGGACATGATGAACGAACCATCTGACAGCGAATATCCCAGCAAGATAAAAACCACGTCATACCCGGTCGTCGAGATGGGAGACCTGATCTGGGCATACCTGGGCCCGGCGGAGAAGCAACCGCCCCATCCCAAGTTTGAATGGACCCAGGTGCCGGAGAGCCACCGGCTGGTGACCAAGAACTGGCAGGAATGCAACTGGCTCCAGGGGCTGGAAGGGGGTATCGACACCGCCCACGCCCCGATCCTCCACCGGCGGATCAGCGAGGCCACTAACCGGCCGGGCATCTCCATCAACACCGACCTGATCAAGAGCGAGGCCCCCCAACTGGACGTAGACCGTACCGACTACGGGTACCGCTATGCCGGCATACGTTCTCTGGGCGACCGGGGTAATCTGATCCGCAGCTATCATTATGTGATGCCTTTTCACCAGTTGCGCCCCCTTCAGTTCGGGGCATATGGCCAAGAACCGCGCCAACTGATCGCCGGACACATCTGGGTGCCCATGGATGACGAGAATTGCATGGTCTACAACTGGGTATACAACTTTGGCGGTCAGCCTCTCACCGACGCCGACCGTGATGAGGAGGTGCGGCTGGGCCGCGGTCCCGGTGAGGTGCTCCCGGACTTTAGGACCAAGCGCAACAAGACCAACGACTGGATGATTGACCGCGAGGTCCAGAGAAACGAGACTTTCACCGGCATCGAGGGTATCAACACCCAGGACCAGGCGATCCAGGAAAGCATGGGCCCCATCTTGGACCGCACCAAGGAGAACCTGGCCGCCAGCGACATGGCCATCGTAATCGCCCGGCGCATGCTGTTGGGCGCGGCCAGTACGGTGGCCGATGGCGGTGACCCGCCCGGCGCCGGAGACTCGTACTACAACGTGCGTGCAATCGACAGCATCGTTCCCAATGACGCCGATTGGAAAGACGCATTGGAAACCCAGATGTACCCGCGCTAAAAGCGCCCGGAATCAGAAGATAGGGGGTGGTTGCCGGTAGACAACCACCCCCTATTTTGTCTTGGACCGTCCGTATACGGGGCTAACCGTTGAAGTGCGACGTGACCGGTTGGTGGCCGGAATTCTCCTCGTATGGTTCATCACGGTACAGTGACAATGATTTCATCACCGGGATGTCCTGGATCGAGAATAAGATCGCTTCTTCGGACCCTTCGTTGGCAAACTCGTGCCATGCCCAGGTTGGCACCACGAAGAAATCTCCCGTGCGCCATTCGAACTTCTGACCGTCGATCACCGTATAGCCCTCGCCCTGGAACACCTGAAACACGGCGCTGCTGGTATGCCGGTGTGCGCGGGTACGGACTCCTGGCCGGATCAGTTGGATCCAGCAGGCCATGGTCCGCAGTACGGGACCGCCGGTGGACGGGTCTGAGAATTCCATGGCTACGTCGTCGAAGGGACTGCAATCGGTCCGCGCCAGTTTCCACAGCGCATCGTAGGTACGATCCCATTTGTAGTGCCAAAGCGGGGAGTAGGGGGCTTTGTAGTCTTCCCAGGCCGGCCGCAGCGTGCCGGAAGAATATTTCTGCACCGATTGGCCGGTGCCCGTGACCGGTTGTTGGTCTTCGGGGTACGCCTCGTAAAAGGTGGCCTCCAGATTGTGGACCAGGGGAGTGTCCAATCCGTCGAGCCAGATCATCGGCCCGTCGCCTTCGTTGTTGTGGTCATGCCACGTCCAAGAGGGCGTGAGCACCAGGTCCCCCCGTTCCATGTAACACTTGTCGCCTTCCACCGTGGTGTAGGCGCCCTCTCCGTGGAGCACCCAGCGGATGGCGGTGGGGGTATGGCGGTGCGCCGGCGCGTTTTCTCCCGGCAGGAGCAGTTGCAGGGCGGCTGATATGGTGTGGGTCGTCCCGTGCTCCCGGCCTGGGTTGGTCAACCGGAGCACCCGCCGCTCCACGTCCCGGTCCGGCGTTACGATGTCGCCACTCCGCAGAATCAGCGGCTCGGCCTGCGACCAGCGCCAGAGAAACGGCTCAACCGACGGCTTGCGCTCGTGTCCCCGGCCCATCCAAGCCGGGGTCAAGCCCGCCTGGCGGCTGCTCTCGTAGAATTGTTGCATCTCTTCGGGGCTGACTTTTCCTGCTGTCGCCATGACAACCTCCGTATCAAAGAGACTGATAATGATTATTACCGCAGATTGTAGTGTCGCCTCCGCGCACCGTCAAGACGGCGATGCGCTTCGATTTCCGCCAAATCAGATGGTCCGGAGGCGACATTCAACGCTAGGGGGAAAGGGCGTTCCCCATGGCTCTACACCTCCATATCAGGCGCACGCCGCTTGGGCCGGGTTGACGCTGCAGAAAAGACCCGCTAGGCTGGCGAAAATCCGGTCTAAAGCCGGCCTCCGGAGGGGTGAAGTTGAAGGCAGCAGTTTTATATGAGAAGTTCCAGCCGTTGGCCGTGGAGGAACTGGAGTTGGAAGCCCCCCACCAGCATGAGGTGTTGGTGAAGCTGACCGCCAGCGGTGTCTGCCACAGCGACCTGCACTACATGAAGGGAGACCGCGAGCACCCCATGCCGGTGGTGCTGGGCCACGAGGGAGCGGGGGTCGTCGAGGAGGTAGGCCCCGGCGTCACCTACGCCCAGCCCGGCGACCACGTGGTCCTTTCGTTCGTGCCAACCTGCGGCCATTGCTCCTACTGCGTCAGGGGACGGCAGAACCTGTGCGAGGCCCGTTATCAGCTCAAAGGAAATATGCTGGACGGCACGACCCGCCTCCGCAAAGGCTCCCAGGATATCCACCATTTCAACGGCCTGTCCACCTTCGCCGAATACGCCGTGGTGCCCGAGGACAGCCTGGTGAAGATACGCGAGGACGCCCCCCTGGACCGGGTCGCGCTGATCGGGTGCGGCGTGCCCACCGGTGTCGGCGCGGTCATCAACACAGCTAAGGTGAGGCCCGGCAGCAGCGTGGTGGTCATCGGCGCCGGCGGCGTGGGCTTGAACGTGATTCAAGGGGCGGTATTGGCGGGGGCCGAGGCGATCATCGCTGTCGATATCCACGGGAGCAAATTGGAGCATGCCCTGCAATTCGGCGCAACCCACCTGGTCAACGCCGCAACCGATGACCTGATGGAAAGGGTCCGCGACATCACCCGGGGCGAGATGGCCGATTACGCCTTCGAGGTCATCGGCTCCACCGACGCCATCAACCAGGCCCTGG
>JADFNR010000127.1 GCA_022563275.1 Chloroflexota bacterium
CTCGGTTACGGCTTGTCCGGGTTCCGCAATTGCTGGTCGGCGCGATTACTTTGGCAGTGTTGGCGTTGGTATTGGAGTACCGTTGATCATGAATGCGTTCGCGGACTTGTTTTTGGTCTTTGTCGTATTGACGAACCTGATTTTGCTTGGTTCCAGCCGCTTGCGAGCAACTATTTGGGTGCTCGCCTCCCAAGGCGTCGCCGTGGGATTCTTGTCACTCGTTGTGGCCGAGGATGGACTGACTCTATTGCTGATTTTGATCGCGGCGGTCAACGTCAGTCTGAAAGGTTTCGTCATTCCCAAACTGCTGCTTCGGTCATTACGGTCAGCGAATGTTCGTCACGAGGTTGAGCCATTTGTGGGATTTTCCGCATCAGTGATCCTGGGAGTTCTGGCGTTGATCGGTTCGATGTGGCTGACATCCGGACTTTCGTTTCACAAGGGTCCGTCGACCTCACTGGGCCTGCCGGTGTGCCTCTCGACGATTCTCATCGGGCTGTTGCTGATTGTTAGCCGCAGGCAAGCACTGATGCAGGTGGTGGGCTATCTCACTATGGAAAACGGGATTTATGGTCTCGGTCTGATGGTGGTCGGGGAACAACCGCTGGTTGTGGAACTCGGGGTGCTCTTAGATGTGTTCGTGGCGGTCTTCGTCATGGGAATCGCAATGTTCCACATCAGCCAGGAGTTCGACCATATTGACGTCCACAAAATGAACGAACTGAAAGGTTAGGCGTGAACGGAGAATTACTCATTTGGCTGTGGCTTCTGCTTCCGATAGTCGGTGCCGGTCTGTGCCTGCTGCCGAGGGATTCGCAATCGATATTATCTGCCTATTGCATCGTAGTCCTGGCAGCGACTGTGGCGGGATTCGAGGCTGTGTGGCAAGTGGTCACCGACGGTCCGATCGTCTCGGCTGGTGGCTGGTTTTTGATGGATGCGCTCTCCGCGTTTCACGTGATCGTGATGATGATTGTGTTTTCCCTGAGTTCTCTGTACGCCTGGAAATACTTCCAGCACGAGATCGCGCACGGATTGATTACCCTGCGCGAAGTCCGACGCTACGCGATTTTGTCGCTGGGATTTATGGCAGTGTTGTCGCTGGTGCTCATTTCCAATCATCTGGCCTTGATGTGGGTGGGGATGGAAGCGACTACGCTGATTTCCGCATTTCTTATTTGTCTACATGTGAAGCCGGCAACGCTGGAAGCGATGTGGAAATACTTGCTGATTTGTTCGGTCGGCGTAGCCTTCGCGTTGATCGGAACGTTGTTGGTGGCGTCGTCGCGGCCCCACAGCACCAACGTCGGCGCCTTGATTAGCGGCATGCGGCGGAGTGTGTTGTAGCGTGGGCGGGTCATCGGGTTCGTCATGTGCCTCATCACGCCTGCGAACGCCTCGCCCTGCCCCGGGTCCTCGGCCTTCTTGATGAAGGTAGCCGCCAGCTCGCCGACGTTGACCGACCCCTCCGGAAAACGGTTCGCGATCTGCTCCGTGATCTGCTCGGCCGTGGGCACCTTGAAATCGACCATGTTCTGGAGGGGACGCGTCGCCGTTCCACCGCCGGCCACGTTCACCAGCTTGTTCACGCGCTCGGGGTTTTTCATCGCCAACACCATCGCCGACTGCCCGCCCTGGGAGTTCCCGACGAGATGGGCCTTTTCGATCCCCAGGGTGTCCATCAGGGCCAAGGCGGTCCGGGCCTGCAGGTTGTGTAACGGCTCGTTGTAGGTGACCGGCCCGGTCCTCCCAAAGTTGGGCAGGTCCATGACTATGCACCGGTACCGTTGGGCCAGCGCGGGCAGAATCTTGTGAAAGGTGATCCACCCCGTCGTTCCGGGGCCGTAAGAGTGGAGCAGCACGATGGGATCGCCGGAGCCAACGTCGTGGTAGTGGACATCGATGTCTCCCGCGCGGACCGTCCTGCTCGATCCTTGTTCGGTGATATCGCTCTGGGACGCCATGACAGCCCTCCATTCTCACGTGACCGGACCGGCGCTCCGCCATCCGGGAATGATGCCAGAATGCCGCCCCTTGACCCGAAACCCCATTAACCATATCGTTAGCACATTCCGGTATTTAAAAGGCGAACAGGGATGGTAATCAGGAGCAATCATGGCCGTTTCCAGCGAAAAATACAATGTGATTGACCTAGATACTGGACAGCTCGACCGGCGTATCTTCTCGGACAATGACATCTATCAAGAGGAGTTGGAGAAGATCTTTGGGCGGGCCTGGATGATGATTGGCCATGAAAGCCTGATTCCCAAGGTAAACGATTACTTCCAAACGTACATGGGCGAGGACCCGGTGATCTTGACCCGGGACGGCAAGGGCAAGCTCCACGCCTTCTTGAACATGTGCCGCCACCGGGGTAACCGGATAGTCCGGACCGATATAGGCAACGCCAAGAATTTCATGTGCTCTTACCACGGTTGGACCTATTCCAACGAGGGCGGCCTGGAGTACGTGCCGGGGGATGAGGAAGCATACTACGGGGCCCTGGACCGGGATTGCTTTAGCCTGGTGGAGGCCCGGGTGGACACCTACGCCGGCATAGTGTTCGCCACCTGGGACGCGGGCGCCCCTTCCTTGGAGGAGTATCTGGGCGACGCCAGATGGTGCTTGGACATGGCGTTCAACAGGTTGGACTGCGGCACCGAGGTCATCGGGCCGGTGAAGTGGCTCGAGCCGATCAATTGGAAGACGGCGGTGGACAACTGTTCCGATAATTACCATGTGCCCACTACCCACCTGTCCGCCATCTTGGTCCAGGAGCGTCACCTTGGCATCCCTCGCCTGACCCACGAGCAGCAGTTCGAATCACCCAACAGGCACCTGTTTGTCAACGGCCATTCCCTGACATTGCGGTTTTTGGAGCGGCCGGACCAGGCCCGCCAGACCCATGGTGTCACCCAGGAAAACCGGGCGTTGTTCGAAGAATACTACCGGGCCACCCTGCCCGAGGCCGAGCGCCGGCTGGGCAGCACCAGAGCGGGCAAACTCCAACTGGGCAATCACAGTATCTTCCCCAACGGCGTCTTGGGGTTTCGCCTGGCGCATCCCCGCGGGCCGCTGGAAACTGAGTTCTGGCACTTCGTGGTCCTGGAGAAGGATATGCCGGACGAGATCAAGCGTGCCCTGCGCATCGGGAACGGCAATTTCAATGGGGTTGCCGGGCTGTTCGAACAGGACGATATGGACAACTGGCGGGGCGTGACCCGATCGAGCTTGACCCCGCTGGCCCGGAAGTATACCCAGGACCTGTCCATGGGCGTGGGCCGGGCTGGTCCTGACCCGAATTTCCCAGGAATGGTGGCGGAACGTTACACCTCTGAGAGCAATCAACGTAACTTCTACCGCCGCTGGGAGGAGTTCATGAACGCCCGCGACTGGAGCGACATCCCCATCGAACCCAGCACCGCCGAGTATGAGGGCACTGCCACGATGAAAGGTTAAGTTTGGAGAGACCCGCGAAAATCGGAGTCCCGAAGAGGTAACGATGACAGCGCAAAAGTTCGGACAGGCGGTCTCCCAAAGCGAACTCTGGCATGAGCTGATGCAGTTCTACATCAATGAGGCCTGGCTGCTCGACGACCGGAAATTCCGCGAGTGGCTAGACCTATTCACCGAAGACATCTTTTATTTCATGCCGCGCCGCCTGAATGTGGGCCGTCACGACCTGTCTCGGGAGCTTTCCGAGGTGGGCGACCTGGCGATCTTCGAGGACGATAAGACCTACATGACCATGCGGGTCGACCGCCTGGACACCGGGATGGCATGGGCTGAAGACCCGCCGTCGCGGACGCGGCACATCGTGGGCAATCTGGTGGTCGAACCGCTGCCCGACGGCAAGATCAAGGCCAGGACCGCATTCATCCTGTACCGGTCCCATCATGAGACCGACGAAAATATCTTCGCCGGGAGCCGGGAGGACCACCTGCGCAAAGAAGACGGCCAGTGGCGGATCTACAAGCGCGTGATCGTCTTGGACTCCAACGTCATCCTGGCCAAAAACCTCAGCGTTTTCTTCTAAGCTCCTATTCCAATCACGCTGTCCGGAGGACCACCCAATGGACTTGCGTCCATCTCCCCGCCAACAAGAATTAATGGACCAGGCCTATCAACTGGCCGTGGAGCGTTTCGCCCCCAGGGCCGCCGCTCTGGACCGCGACGCCGCTTTCCCGGCCGAGGATTATCAGGACCTGCGGAGTTCGGGCCTTTTAGCGTTGTGCGTTCCAGAGGAGTACGGCGGACACGGCGCGGATTTCGAGACCTACTGCTTGGTTGCCGAGCAGTTGGCCCAGGGCAACGCCGCCACGGCGCTCACCTTCAACATGCATTGCCTGGTCATGCTGATGATGGGCCCGCTGATGCAGGGGCTGGAACTGCCGCCTGAAGTATGGGAACGCCACCGGGACTTGAGCGCAAGGCGTTACCGCGAGGTGGTGGAGGATGGCGTGTTTTACGGCCAGCCCCACAGCGAGCCGGTTGAATCCGGGGGTGAAGACCAGCTTGATGTCGGTGGGCGGCGCTTCGGGACCCAGGCGAAGCGGGTAGACGGAGGATATCGGGTCAATGGACGCAAGTTTTTCGTGTCCTCCTCCGGCGCCGCGGACTATTTCGCCACGCCGGCCCTTTTGATGGCGGAGGGCACCTGGGAAGAGCGGACCCTGTACCTTTCAATACCCAGAGAAGCGTCCGGTGTGGAGTTCTCCGGAGATTGGGACCCGATCGGGATGCGCTCCACGGTGAGCCAGGACATGTCCCTGAAAGATGTCTGGGCGCCGGAGGACGCAGATATCCTGCCGCCGGGGGTCTTCGGACAGTTATACCAGCGTCAGCCCCATCTTTTCATTTCTTTTTCCGCCACCTTTTTAGGACTGATGCAGGCGGCCTATGACTTCACTGTCTCCTACCTAACCGGCCGGGCGTCAGGAGTCGCCGGCCCTCGCGCCGATTCATCGGCGGGCAGCAGCGCCGTTGCTGAGATGCTGTTTACCCTCGAAGCCACCAGAGCATTGTTTTACCGTGCTATCTCCGAGCAGCGTCTGGACCCACCTGTCGACTGCGTTCAGCGCGCCAGGGCCGCGCATGTTCAGGTACAACGGGCGGTGGTGGAATTGACCGGTGAAGCGATTCGGGTCTGCGGCGGGAGGGCCATGCTGAAGCGGTATCCGCTGGAGCGTTATTACCGGGACGCCCGGGCCGCGGCGGTCATGCGGCCCTGGACTCAGGAAACGGCGACCATAACCGCCGGGGAGACGGCGCTCCAAAGCTAGCGGGAAGAGGACTGTCCCCACATGTGGCCGTTAACTACGGCCGGGGTTTCTAATCCTCTGGCACCTGCAAATTTTAGGCGCTAAAGGTGAAAACTAGGGGCCTTTTAGTCATTGACGGTGTTTGCGAGAGAAACTACAATCGCTCTCGCCAAGCTCAAGTCAGTTTGGCGAGAGCGATTTCACTTGCCCCTGGTTGTTGGCCGAAGCCAAAGCCTCACTTGATTTTGGTGTTCCTCTGCTCCTCAGACGGGGATTACGTCACAAGAGCAGAGTTGGAAGTTAACGGCGGCTTGTTCATGTAAATGGGCTCGTTCTGCCCATTGCCGGTTTGGTCGAGTTCCTCTCGCCCAGATCTAGCCGATCTTCAGTGGTTGCTTAAGATAGAATGCCCGAAATTCGGGCAACGAATTTGCCAACCCGTTGGTATGGTAAGAGATGGGCCAAAGTTGAATTCAGTGCGCGAGTCGAATTTGAGCACTCTTACAGGATAGTACGAAACCGTATCTGAGAAGATGGGCAGGCGCGGGTAGCGTCGGACTACAAGACCAGTGGCCGGGGGTACGAATCCCCCCGCTCCTGCTAATCTTAGGCGCGAAAAAAGCCCTCGGTGAGAGCCGAGGGCCTATGATTTTTCGGGATTGCTAACCAACCGAAAAAACCTGGGTCAGACGGGCCAAAGATTTGGACGGCCCTGCACAGTTGCGCCTCTAGCCTGCGGTCAGTATCCTGTCCTCATCAACCTACCAACCTCCTTTGGTTCTGTGTAGTAGCGGCAAAATCTTCTCGCGGATGGAACGCCATGAAAATGTACATCAACGGTGAATGGGTAGACCGGGCAGAAACTATCCCTGTGTTAAATCCCTTCGATAATTCGGTGATTGACACGGTTCCCAGAGGGACCGCGCCTGATATGGATCTGGCTATCAGCAGCGCGGTGCGCGGAGCTAAGGCGATGGCCAAGCTCACTTCCTACGAACGTTACGCAATATTGAACCGGACCGCGGAGCTCATGAGCCAACGGGCTGAGGAATTGGGGCAGATGATCACTCTAGAAGAGGGCAAGGTACTCTCCGAAGGCCGGGGCGAGGTGCAGCGTGCCATCCAAACTATCACCATCTCATCGGAAGAAGCCAAGCGGCTCCACGGCGAGACCGTGCCATTGGACGCAGCTCCGGGAAATGTCAACCAATTCGGCTTTACGATCAGGGTACCAGTGGGAGTCGTAGCGGCAATCAGCCCCTTTAATTTCCCTCTTAACCTCGTGTGTCACAAGGTTGGTCCGGCGTTGGCCGCTGGCAATTCGGTAGTGCTCAAGCCCGCCGGCGACACCCCATTATCTGCCCTGAAGCTCGTCGAGATTTTGTTGGAGGCTGGCGTTCCCGAGGAAGGGATTCAATGCATCACCGGACCGGGCAGCGAAATCGGGGATGTACTGACCGGCGACCCCCGGGTGCGCAAGATCACTTTTACCGGGAGTGTGGAGGTGGGCGACCGCATCTGCCGTAACGCCGGGATCAAAAAGATAACGATGGAGCTGGGGTCCAACAGCCCCCTGATCGTCATGTCCGACGCCGACATAGAGAAGGTGGCAGCGGCGACGGTAAGTGGTGGTTTTGGTAACGCCGGCCAGACTTGCATATCCACCCAGCGGGTGTTCGCCGACCGCCGAGTATATGCCGACTTGCTGGACGCTCTGGTGGCTCCCACCGAGGCGTTCACCACCGGCAACCCAATGGATGAAACCATGCGCATGGGGCCGATGATCCGGGAGGCGGATGCGGCCAGAGTCGGCCAATGGATCAGCGAAGCGGTGGACCAAGGGGCGCGGATCGTGGCTGGTGGAGACTGGGAGGGTAACTTTCACTCCCCGACGATCGTGGCCGATGCCACGGCCAACATGCGGATATCCCGAGAGGAGTTATTCGGCCCAGCGGTAGCGGTCAGCGCCTTCAGCGACATCGACGAAGCGATCAATATGGCCAACGATAGCCGGTTCGGCTTATCGGCCGGAATCTTTACTCAAAACATAGACTGGGCCATGCGGTTCGCCAAAGAGGTGGAGTCGGGCAATTTGCACATCAACTCGTCGCCTCAATGGCGAGCCGATCTTATGCCCTATGGCGGGCTAAAGGACAGCGGCATGGGCAAAGAGGGGCCGGCCTACGCCGTCCACGAGATGACCGAACTTAAAATGGTGGTGTTCCACTAGGAATTAAGGAATGGCCTTAAACCCTTTCTATCTAGTGGGATAGCTGCTTACCACCTCAGGATGTTGTGGGGCGGGTCTAAGACCCGCCCATTTAATTTGGGAGTAACTGGCGTGAATTAACGGCATCCCTATCAATCCGGTTTTCTGCCTAGGGGTGTCCTTAACGTGAGCATGTTGGAACTGTAAATGATACGGCTAGTAGATCAGTTAGGCGTCCAGGCCAATGCCCTCACTTCAGTGAACTCTTTCTTCAGCTTCTCCCAACTCTCTCCGCCGTCGGCGCTACGATAAAGCTCACCATAGATGCTGTTGGCCAGTATCAGATCGGGGTCGGAAGAGTGAGTTGCGAAATTCCATATCGGTGAATTGGGTTCCACGGGTAATGGTGGCGTCTCCCATGTTTTCCCACCGTCCGTGGACCGCTGAATAGTACCGGTGTTTCCGATGGCCGCATCACCGTTGGCGGCGAACAACACTTGTGCATCATCGGCCTTGACCGCCACCCACCGGCAATAGGGCATGGGGAAAGACGATGTGACCGCCAGTGATTGGAAGGTCTCTCCTTCGTCCTGGCTAGCGTAAATTTCATTGGGAGTGCTAACCAACAGGGTTTTCTGCTCTCCAAGACTAATGGCCATACCGTGGATGTCAGGGTTGGTGATGCCGTTATCTACCTGGGCCCAGGTGTCCCCGCCGTCCCGGCTTCGGTATACTCCGTCAATCTCCACTCCAGCGTACACCGTGTCTTGGTCCACCGGGTCAACCAGCATCGCGGTGACCCTGGGTGAGCCAATGGCGCATTCCTGGGCGATGGACGCCGACAGCTTTTGCCAGCTCTGACCACCGTCTTTGGAGCGGAACACGAAGGGAGGACTGGTACCAACAAAAATGGTGTCGGAATCCGATGGATCGATCGCGATTGACCAGATATTCAGTCCGGCCATAGGGGAATCCAGCTTCACCCAATTTCTGCCGCTATCTTCGCTACGGTAGATCCCGTTATTGGAGCCTGCGTACACAACGTTGGGACTCTGCGGATCTACCGCCAAAGCCCTGATCTGGGATTCCCCTGGAATAGGATCTCGAATACGGCTCCAACTCTCACCGCTGTCGGCACTTTGAAATAGCCCTGCGCCCGTAGTTCCCACCAGAATGCTGTAGTTACCGGACATCGCAACGCCTCCTTGTCTCGTTATTTTCTGAATTTCAAGGTCGGACTTCGCAGAGTTTGAATCCTACTTGAATGGGAGCAATATACACCTGGGCCCAATATACCTGTCAATCTTAGATTTTGGCTAATTCCCAACGAAATCCGCAGGTGTCTGAACAATGGTTTCTCGGATTCCTGCTAACAGATTTGCTAACGGTTTTGATGGCACCGGACGGAACAAAACGGAATCCGATGTGTAGACCAATCTTCAGCGACCATTTACGATAATACGAAATCGTATCTGACAGGACGGGATAGGTCGAGTAGCGTCAGGCTCCAAAACCAGCGGCCAGGGGTTCGAATCCGCTCACTCCTACCATTTTTTGGCGCGATAAATGCCCCTGACGGAAGTTGGAGGCCTTTGGTTGTGGAGGGCTACCCCTCCCCCTCCGGGACCAACACCACCAGCCGCATGCCCCGGTCGACCCGGTCTCCCTCCTGCACCGATACGCGCTGTACCGTGCCATCTCTCGGAGACTTTACGATCTGCTCGGTCTTCATGGACTCGATGGTCACCAGGTCTTGGCCGGCTTCCACGACGTCGTCGGCGG
>JADFNR010000128.1 GCA_022563275.1 Chloroflexota bacterium
CATCAGCAGCCGGCCCGGACGTCCGATGTACTGGGGGTGCATGGTCAGGGTGAAGGCCCGGCCGTAGCGGTAGAGCCCCTCGAACTCGGCGGCCCAGGTCCCGTAGACCTCGTCGGGGTTTCGCATGGGTCCTAACCGGTTGGCGACGGGAGCGTAAACAAAATTGGGCGCGTCGTCCAGCAGCCAATGGATGGGCAGCTCCACGATGGTCTTGCCGTTGGCTTCGGATTTGACGATGTAGGGCGCGTCGTCCCCCATCAGGCTGCTGTCGTAGATGAACCCGTGGTCGGTCAGCAGTTCCAGGGAATGCTCGCTCAGTTCCCAACTGGGGGAGCGGTAGCCCAGGGGTTTCTCGCCGGTGATGCCGCTCAGGATGCGGATGCCCGACTCGAGAACGTCGTTCTCCTGCTCCCGGGTGAGGCTGGACGGCGGTTCGTGCATGTAGCCGTGGTGGGCAATCTCATGGCCCCGGCGGGCGATGTCACGGACCAAGTCTTCGTGGGTCTCCGCCACGTAGCCCGGCACGTAGAAACTGGCCGGGATTGAGTGTTTGTCCAGCAGGTCCAATATGCGGGGCGCGGCGACTGATGGACCATACTCGGCCATGGACATGAGGCTGGGGTGGTCTTTATACGACGGGTCGCGGTTCAACCAGGACGACACACCGTCCACGTCGAATCCCAGAAGCACCACGCACTGCGTCTCACCGGGCCATATTCCCGACATGGTTGCACCTCTCCAGCCTGAGTCTGAATGCAGGCTATTCTAGCCCACGGAGGGTCGGCTGTCTAAGAAAAGGTGGTTCGACGGGCTCACCACGAACGGGATGGAGGGCTCACCACGAACGGCAGAGGCGTTTTCTCCGCTCGTCCTGAGCCCCGACCGGAGTCGCGGGTCTCGATGCATCGGACCTGTCGAAGGATGCGCATAAGTCATGCTTATAGCGGAAAACAGTCTCAACCCAAGCGGTGGTTCGACGGAGCTCACCACGAACGGCAGAGGCGGTTTCTCCGTTCGTCCTGAGCCCGTCGAAGGATGCGCATACGTCATGTTCCCGGTGGGGAAAGACTTGACTCCGGCGGCGGTTCGACAAGTCTGATTCCTTCGAGACTCTCGACCATGGCTGGAGCTAACAACAGGCGTTCTTACGCAGTCCAGGATTCGCGGATAGAGGGTTGGCCCCTACGATATAGGGTGGCGTTGCACAATGACAAAGTCCGGTCTAGAGGTTCGGAATGACCTCTTCCGCCAGCGCGTCCAGGTGCTCCATATCGTCGAAGGCGGGGTTGAGCAGCACCATCTCCGCCCCCGCTTCGGTGATCTCGGCCAATTTGTCCGTGACCTTCGCCGTGGGACCCCAGACGGAGACCTGGGAAGCCATATCGGCGTTGCCGTACCGCTTGCCGAACCATTCCCTCAGGCGGCCTTCGGCCCGTTTCTCGTCATTGTCCACCGCCACGTAGACCCGCTTGGAGATGGTGAAGGACGCGGGGTCCCGCCCCGACTCCTCAAGGAACATCCGCGTCTGGCCGACCGCGGTGACGAAACTCGAGGTATCCGACGAGCCGGCGCCCATCCAACCGTCGGCGTGCCTGACAGCCCGTCTTAGGGCATTGGTATGTCTGGCCCCCAACCAGATCGGAGGGTGGGGCTTCTGAATCGGCTTGGGCTCCATCTTCAGGCCGTCAAGCTGCCAGAATTCCCCTTGGAAATGGGCTTCGGGTTGAGTCCACAGAGCTTTCATCACGTCGATGATCTCGGTGAACCGGCGCACCCGTTTCTCCGGGGAGATGCCGAAGGGCGGGATGTCGCCGGGGTTGCCGCCCAGGCCCAGTCCAACGATCAGCCGGCCGGCGCTCATGTGGTCCAGGCTGCTCAGACTCTTCGCCAACTGGACCGGGTTGCGGAGGGGAGCGACGATCACCGATGTGCCCAGCCGCACCCGTTCCGTGATGGCGGCCAGGTATGACAGCAGGCTTACCGGCTCCAGTATGGGAACGCTGCCGGTGATCTGTTCTTGCGTCCAAAGGCTCTCAAAACCCAGGGCCTCGGCCCGTTTCGACCACCGCTGGATCAACGGCATGTCGATGGGCCCATCGAAGAACACCTGGGGGATGGAGATGCCCCAACTGACTTTTCCAGCCATTTCATGCCTCCAAGATGAGCTGACGGCCCCGATCGATCGGGGCCGTCAGCTAGCGGCTTTCGCCGCGGGAATCACGTCGAACCCGGTATAGGGACGCAGCACCTCCGGAATCACCACCGAGCCGTCGGGCTGTTGGTAGTTCTCCAGGATGGCGATGATGACTCTGGGCAGAGCCAGGCCGGAGCCGTTCAGCGTGTGAGGCAGGAGCGGGCGGCCACCTTCTTCGGCCCGGTACCTGGTGTTGGAGCGGCGGGCCTGGAAGTCGGTGCAGTTGGAGCAGGAACTGACCTCCAGCCACTCCTGGCAGCCGGCGGCCCAGACCTCGATGTCGTAGGTCTTGGACGACGCAAAACCCATGTCGCCGGTGCAGAGTTGCAGCACCCGGTAGGTGAATCCCAGCTTCCGGCAGACGTCTTCGGCGTCATCGACCAGTTGCTCAAGTTCCCGGTTTGAGGTCTCGGGCTCCACGAACTGGTACATCTCTACCTTGTTGAATTGGTGGACCCGCTTGATGCCCCTGGTGTCCCGGCCCGCCGACGCCTTCTCGCGGCGGAAGCAGGGAGTCTGGGCCACGTATTTCAGGGGCAGGGTGTTGGCGGGGATAATCTCATCCCGGTATAGGCCAGTCAGTGGCACCTCTGCCGTGGGAACCAGCCAGAGGTCGTCCTCTTCATCGTGGTAGAGGTTGTCGGCGAACTTGGGCAGGTTGCCGGAGCCCTCCATAACCTCCCGTTTCACCACTGCCGGCAGCGAGACCTCGGTGTAGCCGTGCTCGTTCGAGTGGAGGTCCAGCATCCAGGCGATCAGCGCCCGTTCCAGCTTGGGGCCGTAGCCCATCATGGTGTAGAACCGGCTTCCGGCCAGCTTGGTTCCCCGCTCGAAATCGATGATGCCCAGTTCCTCGCCCAGGTCCCAATGGGGTTTCGGCGAGAAATCCAGGACTGGGGGCTCGCCGTTCTGGCGGACGATGACGCTGCCCGATTCGTCTTCGCCCACCGGTACGTCGGCTTGGGGCAGGTTGGGCAGTTCCAGCATCAGCCCGTTGAGCTTGTCGCTCAGGTCTTTGGTCGTTTGGTTAAGGGCGTCGGCCTGGTCGCCGATCTGGCGCATCTGGGCCCGCACTTCGCTGGACGCTTCCTGGCCCTGGGAGCGGGCCTGCCCGATCTCCTTGCTGACACGGTTCCGCTGTGCGTTCAGTTCGTCTCGTCGGGTGATGGCGGCACGGATCTGAGAGTCCAGTTCGAGGACCTCCGTGATGTGGTCATCTTCGCCCCTGGTCTGCAGGGCGCGGCGCACCTCATCCGGGTGTTCTCGTATGTGTTCGATGGAAAGCATGGATCACTTGGAACGGGGATTATTCTTCGGTCGCATCATCACTTGATTCGCCCTTCTGGGCGCGCATCTGGGGGAATAACAATACGTCCCGGATGGACGGTTGCCCGGCCAGCAGCATGACCAGCCGGTCGATGCCGATGCCCAGCCCGCCGGTGGGGGGCATGCCGTACTCCATGGCGATGAGGAAGTCTTCGTCCCGGCGGTCAACCTCTTCGTCCTCGTACAGCGAACGTATCTGCTCTTGGGCCTCGAACCGCTCCCGCTGCACCTGGGGGTCGTTGAGCTCGCTGTAGGAGTTGGCGATCTCCATGCCGGAGGCAAAGGCCTCAAAACGTTCGACGTATCCGGGAACGTCGGGCTTGGCCTTGGCCAGGGGGGACATCTCCTCCGGGTAGTCCAGGACGAAGGTCGGCTGTATCAGGTGGGGCTCCACGAAGGTGGACAGCAACTTGTCGATAAGACGGCCACGGCTCTCCAGCACCTTGGTGTCGATGCCCAACTCGCCGGCCTTTTGGCGCAGGGCCTCGTCATCAAACGATTCCAGGTCGATGCCGCTGCGTTTTTCCAGTTCCTCACGCAGGCTAACCCGCTGCCATGGCGGCGCGAAATCGATGACGTTGTCTCCCACGGTCACCTTGGTGGAGCCGTTGACCTCGATGGCGATGGTGGAGATCATATCCTCGACCATGACCATCACGTCGTTGTAATCAGCGTAGGCCTCGTAGCTCTCCAGCAGGGTGAACTCGGGGTTGTGGTCCTGGTCGATGCCCTCGTTCCGGAAGACCCGGCCGATCTCGTAGACCTTGTCGAACCCGCCGATGATCAGCCGCTTGAGGTATAGCTCGGTGGCGATGCGCAGGTAGAGTTGCTGGTCCAAGGCGTTGTGGTGGGTGATGAAGGGTTTGGCGTGGGCCCCGGCGGCCACCGGCACCAGTATGGGGGTGTCCACTTCCAGGAAGCCCCGGTCGTCCAGGAACCGGCGGATGCCGCGGATAACCTTGGTGCGCAGGACAAAGACCGGCATGATCTGTTCGTGGTTGGCGATCAGGTCCAGGTAGCGTTGCCGGTAACGGGTCTCGACGTCTTTGAGGCCGTGCCATTTCTCTGGCAGGGGGCGCATGCCCTTGGCGGTGACGGTCAATTCCATGGCGTCAATGGTCACTTGCCCGGTGCGGGTGCGGATCAGGTTGCCCCGTACGCCCAGATGGTCGCCGATGTCCAGGTCTTTGATCAGGTCGAAGCCGTCTTCCAGGTTGTTCTGGCGGAGGAGGGCTTGGATGGCGCCGGAGGCGTCTTGGAGGTCGAGAAAGGCGGCCTTGCCCATGGTCCGCATGGAGGTGATCCTTCCGGCGAGGGAGACATTTTGAAGTTTGTCCGCGGGCGGATCGTCATGCTCCAATTCCTCAAACAACGCGGTGGCGGTGGCGGTGTCGCAGGTACGGCGGAAACGGGCCGGGTAGGGGTCGATGCCTTTGGCGCGAATGCGTTCGAGCTTGGCGGCCCGGTTGGTCAGAAGTGTGTCTTCGCGGTCTGCCATTTAGTCCTAATAGCCCTGAACAGGCTCGCTCCAAAGGAGGCCGGTTGTTTGGCCGGGATAATCGGGTGAAAAAGCTAGAGAAAACTGCGAAATGCGTAGCATCTGCTGACTAGCGATTGTAATGCTGGGCTTATGCCTTGTAAAGGAACCGCCAGCGTTATTAGGCGTGAATCTGACCCCGATGACGCCGGCGCAACTCGCGGGCTTCCGCCTAGATCGTGACCGGGTAGATCACCTGAATGACCTTGTTGTCGCGGAGGCCGTCGAAGTAGGGATGATCCCGCTCCGGGTTCTGCAGCCAGCGGCGGACGAAATAGGCGCACAGGTTGGACAGCTGGTTTCCCACCGAGTGTTCCGGATCCACGAAACAGATATCGTCGATCAAGCCGGTGGCGTCGATCCCTTCGTCGGAACGCAGGAACTCGGGCATGAACTCGGATTTCATAGATGCCCCGGTCTGGGCTACCACCAGGGCATGATTGGCGATGGGCAGTCCGCCGTCCATGATCTGGTCCCCGGATAGCGTGGACATGTTGAGTTCGTCCAGGAACATGCTGAGGGCGAAGAAAAACTTGTTTATGACCGGCCCGGTTGGAGAATCCCACATCATGACGAAGGGGGAATCCCCGGCCGCTTTGGCGGCGGCGAATTCCTGTTTGTTGATGTATGAGGTGATCACCGGGGTCTCGCGCCGTACCATGATTCCCAGGCAGTCTTGAATAAGTTCGTTCCTCTTCAAGCGAGGCCAGGAAGCGAAGTAACCCAGGCCCTGGTAGACATCCACCGGCCGGATCTCACTTGGCGCGCCCTCCTCGCCCAGGGGAGCGCCGAAATGGCGGCGGCAAAGCGCGTTGAACTCGCCGTTCATTGAGATCGACTGGCTCTCGTGGACGAACAGTCCGGTGTAGACCTGGTGCGGCTGGGAGGGGTCGGTGGCGGTGGCGCCGGTGATCCCCGATTCCCCGACGTAGGTTAGGAACATTTTGCTGTCTCCAAAACAACCGCCGGAGGCTGCGCGACCTCTGGGGTTCGCTCCTCCGGCGTTCTTTAGACTTTACCGAATTCCGCCACCAAGATTGGGCGGGACCGCAGATTGACCTGGCCCCGGAGACTACTCCTCGGCGCCCTCTTCCGTGGCGGCCTCTTCTCCCTCGGCGCCCGCTTCCAAGCCTACCTCGTCCGCGACCGTCACTTCTTCCGCGACCCTGGGAAGCTCAATCCGAACGACCAGTTCCTCGAGATCGGTGAGAAGGGTGGCGTTTTCGGGGATGGGCAGGTCGGAAACGCGGACCACCGAGTCAGGTTCTTCCATGACCGAGAGATCTAATTCGATCTGACCGGGCATCTCCAGCGGCAGGGCCTGAATGTCCACTGTGCGCAGTTGGTGCATCACGGTCCCGTTGACGTTACGGGCCCCAGCGGACTCGCCGGTCAGGATGATGGGGACCTGGGCCGTGACCGGCCGGCTTACGTCGGCGGCCAAGAGGTCTACGTGCAACAGATCGTCGCGCCTGGGGTCCCACTGGATCTCCCGGGCGAAGGCCAGGTGATTGCCGGACTCGCCTTGGATGGTGATATGGATGGGTGTGGCGCCGCCGGCCACCGCCAGCACTTTAATCAACTTCGAGGTCTTGCATTGCAGGGCCCGTGGCTCCATACCGGGGCCGTACAGGTGTACCGGCACGATGCCGGCCCGGCGCAAGCGCCCAACCTTTTTTCCCATCAATTCTCTGGGGTCTAGCTCGAGCTCGACTGCTTTAGTGGTCATGGAACGATGGTCTCCGGTGATATTTATACTGCTTGTTGCCCGGCGCACCCCCAGAGGTGATGTCGAGGTAATCTCCGGGGGAAAAACGCTGATGGGAGCGCCGCAAGCAACGGTTGATCGCAACCGTCTAATAATAGCATCAGCTACATGGAAAGTGAATGCCGAAAGTGAATGCCGAAAGCGAATGCCGCGCCCGAGTGGCCGGCGCCAGGCCCGGAAATTTGACACTCGGTTTATCATGGTTCTGGACTCTGACCTGAGGAGAAAAGATGGCGTCTCATTCACTGGGGCTGTCCTTGCACGAAGCCGCGCGAAGCATGGGGGTGCCCTTCACCGAGGAGAATGAGCCCGAGGACCGGACGGTCAGGGCCAACGGCATGAATTTCCACTACCTGGAGTGGGGAGATTCCGCCAACCCCACCCTGGTCATGCTCCACGGGGTCTCGCAGCAAGCCCACAGTTGGGACTTCGTCAGTTTGGCCCTATCTCCGGCTTACCATGTCATCGCCCTGGACCAGCGCGGTCATGGCGATACCGACTGGGCAGCCGATGGGGTCTATTCCCTGGACTCCATGCAGGCGGACATCGACGGTGTGATAGACGCCCTGGGTCTGGATGACTTCAACCTCATGGGGCACTCCATGGGTGGACGCAACGGCTTCATCTGGGCGTCGCGCCATCCGGGGACACTGCGGTCGTTGACCATCGTGGACACCGGACCCGAGACCCAGCGCCGCGGGCAGGACCGGATCCGCGAATTTCGCGAATTGCCCAACAACCTGGACAGCTTTCAAGAGTTCGCCGACCGGGTTAAAGAATACACCGGGCGGACCGAAGAGCAGGTCTTGGGGGCGCTGAAGTACAGCATCCGCCAGATGGCCGACGGCAAATGGGCCTGGAAATGGGACCCGGCAACTAGGAACCGCACTCGCAGCGGGACCGACCCGAAATGGACCACGGAACGGTTGTGGGAATGCGTTGAGTCGGTCGATTGCCCGTCTTTGGTGGTCCGGGGCAGCCGCAGCGATATCTTCTCCGAGGAGACCTTGGCGAAGATGGGCGAGGTGATGTCCGATTGCACGACCGAGACCATCAAGGACGCCGGGCACCTGGTGCAGGGCGACAACCCGGTCGACTTCATCGCCGCCGCCCAGGGACTGCTCTCCCGGACCAATGGCTAGCGGGGGTCAAAAGACTTGACCACCTATTGCTGGGTTCTCTCAACATATGGTTGGAATTCATTATTAGTGATAAAGGCGCGTCCTTCCGTTCGTGGTGAGCTCCGACCGGAGTCGAGAGTCTCCCCGATGCATCGGGGGACTTGTCGAACCACCGCCTGGGGTAAGAGTGGTTTTCACAACGGAAATGACTTATGCGCATCCTTCGACGGGCTCAGGACGAACGGGAAACACGTGTCCTAAGCCTGTCGAAGGGCCCAACATTGGGCCTGCCGGGTTTTGAAATGGGCTTTTAGCAGGTTTCCTAGGGGATCAACCGGGGAATCAGGTTGCCAAGACCGAATCCGATCCCCGCGGAAACGGCCCCGATGGCCAGGATCTCCAATCCTTGCATCAATGGCGAACGCTGCACCAGCCGGCCCTTGCCCACGCCCAGGATGAACAGGCCGGTCAGCGCCGCCGCGATGGAGATGCCGATGGCCTGCCCTCCCTCCAAGAAGAAGTGGGGCATGATGGGGATGGTAGCCCCCAAGATGAAAGCCACGCCCATGGTGAGGGCGTCTTTCGTGGGGTTGGAGGTGTCGTCGGGACTGATGCCCAGTTCCTTCTCCACCAGGGTGCGCAGCCACAGGTCCTTGTCCTCGGCGATCTCGTCGGCCAGGTGCCGGGCCTCGGCATAGGTCTTGCCCTCCCGCTGGTAAAGCACCACCAACTCGGCCAACTCCTCGGCGGGGTTATCCTCCAACTCCTGGGCTTCCCTGGCGATCTCGGCCCGCTGCACGTCCTGCTCGGCGCGGGAGCCCAAGAACGCCCCGGTGGCCATGGACAGCATCCCAGGCAGGGCCGCGGCCAGGCCGGCGACCAGGACCGTGGTCTGACTCTCCACCGCCACGGCCACCCCGGTGACCAGCGCCACGGTGCTCAGTAGACCGTCCTGGGCCCCAAAGACCACCTCGCGCAGGCGGCCCAACCGGGCGACGCGCCACCGCTCCCGGTCGATCTCGGTGGCGGCGCTGACGTAATCCGCCAATGTCATGCCATCGACTTCGACCTCAAGCGGGCCGCCCGGAGCCGAGACGGGAGTGCGGTCTGGGGCCTCCGTCACCGTCCCACCCGCGGCCGCGATGGCGGCCGTTTTGGCATCCAACAGATCAAGAGCGTTTGTGAACACCTCCAGGTGGTGGCGTTCCCGGTCCATGGCCAAGGCGAAGGAATCGGCGGCGTCCTGCCGGCCTTCGTCCAACGCGTCCTGGATCATCTTGGGGTACATGGTGCTGTATTCTTT
>JADFNR010000129.1 GCA_022563275.1 Chloroflexota bacterium
TCAGCTTGAGTTTCGTTCTGGTGGGCGCCGCCGTCCTGTGGTTTCTGAGGAAGAAGTTGGAGGCTGTGACCTATCTATCTCTCCTCCCCATCTTAGTGCTCACGATTTCTCTCCCCAAAATATTCGTAAAGCGGCTCCGGCCGGAAGGCACGCTTCAGGGAATGACCGACAGCTTCCCAAGCGGCACCGCCACGGTCTCGATTCTGTTGTTGGGATTTCTGATATTCCTTGCGGGTGAATTCGTAGCGGCCCGAAGAATACGTATCGCGATCCAGGTGGCGCTTGGAGTCGCAATAGCGCTGCTAGGCCTATTCAGGATGCTGGCCGGCGAACACTGGCCCAGCGACATCGTTGGCGGCTATATGGCGGGCGCCCTGGCGCTCTTCCCTGTCATCTGGGTGTACCGCAGGTTGCGGCAACGCCGATCCCCAGCATGATCAGGCCAAGTCGCTGACCAGTGTAGGCCAAAGCCCGGCCGGCTAGTTATTCTTGGCGAAGTCGCGCAGGGCTCCGAAGTCCGACTTGAACCCCTCGGTCAGCGCGCGGCGGTCGGTGCCGTGGAGGATGAACCGGGCGCCCTGGGAGATCCAGTAGGTGGATAGGTCCGGGGTCTGCTGGTGGACCAAGGTGGCGACGCCGTGGGCCTCGGACATGTCGATGACCTTCTTGACCATATCTTGGTATATCTTCTGGTCGTACTGGTCGGGGATGCCCAGGGAGATGCTCATGTCGTTGGGGCCGACGAATATGCCGTCGATGCCGGGCACTTGAAGCATCTTCTCCAGGTTTTCGACGGCGGCCACGCTCTCGATGCCGATGATGGCGATGCTATTCTTGTTGCGGTTTTCCAGGTAGGCCCTGGTGGCGTCGCTGACGTGTTCTCCCGTCGCCACCACCCGGTCGACCGCCTCGCCCTTGAGGGGACGCCATTTGGCCGCGGCCACCACTTCTTTCACCTGGTCCACGGTCTCGCAATACGGCGCCAGCACGCCCTGGGCCCCGGCGTCCATGGCCATGGTCACGTAGTGGGCGTCGGGGACCGGTATGCGGACGATGGGGACCACTCCGGTGGTGTTCATCATCATCAGGAAATCGCCCAACTCACCGCGGCTCCGGTAGTTGTGCTCGGTGTCGATGACCACGTAGTCCAGGCCCACACTGTCCAGGATGGGTATCCACTTGGGGTTCCGGGCGATGGAGATCATGGTGCCGAACACCCGGCCGCCGGATTTTAAGGTCGCTTTCAGTTCTGCTCCGTTCATGTTGATTCTCCTTCTAGATGCGTAGGGGCATCCCGATTACATCGAGGATGCCCCTACGGTATTTCGTATCCCAACCCGCCTACTGGTTGGGGTTCATCAAGTTCTGGCAGAGACGGGCGGTGGCCATCAGGTCCGGCACCACCACGTACTCGTTCACGGTGTGCATCTCGTTGGTCGACATCCCGACCACGATGCAGTCGATGCCGTTAAGACGCATGGCGTTGGCGTCGGTGCCGCCGCCCGAGGGCTTGATGTCCGGCGCCAGCTTCATGTCCCTCAGCATCTCGGTGACCAGCCGGACGATGGGCTCGTTGGGGTCAAGGGTGTACATCTTGAACATCATCTCTATCTCTTCTTTGATGACGGCCTCTTTGTACTTCTCCCTGGCCTTGTTCAGCACTTCCATGACCTGCAATTGCAGCAGGTCCACGGTCTCGGTGTTCCGGCTGCGGAACTCCCCGCCGAAGGTCACCTCCACCGGCACGGCGTTGCGCACGGTGCCGCCGGAGATCAGGCCCACGTTGAAGGTGGACTCCTCGTCCAGCCGCCCATTGGGCAGCTCGTTGATGATCTCGGTGGCGATGCGGATGGCGGAGATACCCTTCTCCGGTTCCACGCCGGCGTGGGCGCCGCGGCCCGTCACCGTGACATCGAACTTCATGTAGGTGGGGCTGGCGCCCGTGATGGTGTTGACCGGGCCGTTGCCGTCGAAGACCACCGCCTCTTTGCAGTGGATCATGGAGTAGTCCAGATTGGCCGCCCCCACCAGGCCGATCTCCTCTTGGCGGGTGAAGACCACCTGCACGGGCCGGCGGGGAGAGTTGTCTTCCTTGGCCGACTCCAACGCCTCCAGGATGGCGGCCACCCCGGCTTTGCAGTCGCCGCCCAGGATGGTGGTGCCGTCGGAACGGATGATGTCGCCGTCCACCTGGGGCTTGATGCTGCGCCCCGGCTCCACGGTGTCCATGTGGGCCGAGAGCATCAACGGGTTGTCTCCGTCCTCGGAGGCGATGACGTTGCCATGGGCGTCCCTGGCGACGCTGAAGCCCAACGCGGTCAGGCGGTCCGTCAGATGCCGGGCCACGTCCTCTTCTTCATCGGACGGGCTGTCGATCTTCACCAGCTCACAGAATGCGTTGACCAAGCGTTCCTGGTTAATCATCAGATCCCTCTGTATCCGCTTTGAATGTTTGCCGGATTTGAGTAGTCGCCGGCTTTGGGCGGCAGGCTGTTTTTAAGCTCCGGGTATTATACATTATGTTCGGGCGCGGCAGACCAGACAACTACTTGCTCACGGCGACAGGGCGACCAGGGCCAGCCCGCCCACGATGAAGCCGGAACCCAGCAGCCGCCCTCCGCCGAAGGGTTCTTTCAACAGGTAGACGCCCATCAACACTCCGATGACGATGCCGACCTCCCGGGCCGGCGCCACGTAGCTGACGCGTGAAAGTGAGAAGGCGGTCAGCACCAGGCCGTAGGCGGTGAAGGTCAGCAGCCCGGCCACCGTGATGGGGACGGCGTTGGCGCGCCATTCGGTCCTGACGGCGGCGGCGCCTTTGTGGAACAGTATGTACGGCGCCAACATCACGGCGGTTCCAAAACTTAAAAAATACATGTAGAGTAGCGGCTGGATATGTCCGACCCCCTCTTTATCGACGATGGAATAGGCGGCGATCGTAAGTCCGGTGAGTACCGCGTAACGCATTCCGGTTGATCTGAGGAAGAGCAGGGGGCTTCGCAGCACTTGATGAAAATTACCCCACCATGAGATTGTGTATATCCCGCCGATGATGGCGGCGATCCCGGCGATGGCCAGAGGCTCGATGGTCTCATTCAATAACACCACGGCCAGCACCGGCACCAGCATGGGCCCCATGCCCCGGGCCACCGGATAGACCAGGGAAAGGTCTCCCTGGGCGTAGCCCCTGGCCAGCAGGTTGAAGTAAAGGACGTGGAGAACGACGGTGACCAGAACGAACCAGAGACCGGGAAGACCCACCGAGTTGAACAAAAGGAGCGCCACCCCCAGCGGGGCCAGCAAGACGGTGGCGACAACCAACAAGCACCAGGCGAAGACCTCGGGGTCGGCGGCCCGCTTCAACATCAGGTTCCAAGAGGCGTGGGCCACCGCGGAAAGCAAGACCAGGACCAGGGAGAGGGCGGTCATGGGCCGGAGTATAGCACCGGATATTTGGCGTAGGGGCATCCCGACTCGGTCGTGGATGCCCCCACGCCCCGGGGACACGAATAATGCTAGACGGAGCTATGTGTGGTAGAGAGTCATAGAAAGCAGTTGGCGGCCCTCACGGATGAGATCGTCGCCTGCCGCATGTGCAGCCGCCTGGTGGACTGGCGGGAGAAGATCGGCAGCGAGAAGCGGGCGTCATACAAGGACTGGGACTACTGGGCCAAACCGGTCCCCAGTTTTGGAGACCCGGATGCCTCCCTGGTGTTGCTGGGCCTGGCGCCGGCGGCCCACGGCGGCAACCGGACCGGACGGGTGTTCACCGGCGACCCTTCGGCTTCATTCTTGACCGCCGCCATGCATAAAGCCGGGCTCGCCAACCAGCCCAACTCAGACCACCGGGAGGACGGGCTGACGCTCACCGGGGCCTACGTTTGCGCGGCGGTGCGGTGCGTGCCGCCCGGCGACAGACCCACCCCGGAGGAACAGCGGGCCTGCCTGCCCTATCTGGTCCGGGAGCTCAGAATGCTGCCGAACCTGAAGGTTATCCTGGCCCTGGGCCACATCGCGTTCCGGGCCGCCCTGCAAACCTTGAGTGAGATGGCGTCAGAGAGGGTGCGGGGTAAATTCCTGCACGGCGAGGTCTACCGGTTCGGGCCGTCGCTGCCCATGATGGTCGCCTCGTACCATCCCAGCCCGCGCAACACCAACACGGGTGTGCTGTCCATGGAGGCCTTGGTGAAGGTTCTCAACCAAGCCAAAGAACTGAGCCTGAGCTGAGATTCCCGACGTGCCTCCCGCCGTGGTCACCGTTTGGTTTGATTACGCCTGCCCCCACTCATACCTAGGGCTGGGGCAACTGGAGGAACTGGCTTCCACTCTAGGATTTGATATCGACCGCAGGCCCTTTTTGGTGCGGTCCGATTCCCTCGAGAAAGGCCATTCCCCAAGAGACCTTGAGAACCGGGAGCGTGACGGTTCCAAGCGGCGGCCCCTCTACAAGCCCGGCGAGGGTCTGGTGATTGAACCAGCCTCCAACCGGTCCGTCAGCACCCTGGCCGTCCAGGCGGCGACGGCCTATGCCAAGGAGCGAGGCCTGGATGGCCGGTTCTATTGGGCGGCTTCAAGGGAGTATTGGGAGCAGGGCACGGACCTGGGCAGCCTTTACACCCTGCGCCGGCTCGCCGTGTCCGTGGGACTGGATTGGGGAAAGATGTGGCCCAACCTGGATTCCGGCGATTACCACAAACTGGTGTTGGCCCAACACGAAGCGGCTAAAGAGGATGGCGTGGCGCGGGCGCCGTCGTTCCGGATAGGCGGGAAGCTGCACTCCGGACCCATGGACGCAGAGGAACTCCGGGCGGCGGTCCAGGTGGCAAAATGACGGGTCCAGACGCTCCAGCCCTGGAGCCTTGCCTCAATACTGTCATTCCGGGTAGCGCTCCCAACGTCCCGATCGGTATCGGGAGGAAGGAATCCCATCTTGCGGTGCAGGCCGGCTTCACCAGAAGCAATGAGACCCCTCGCTGCACTCGGGGTGACAAGAGGGAACCGCTGCCGAATCCTGAAATGAGGGCATTCGTGGGAATCTCAGCGGCAAACTTCGAGCCTGTCATTCCGAGGAGCGCAGCCGACGAGGAATCTCGTTCCGCGGTGCAGGCCAGTTTAACCAAAGCAATGAGACCCCTCGCTACTCTCGGGGTGACAGAAGGAAACCGTTGCCGAATCCTGATCAACGGCTGTTCCGAACGGTCCTGAGGAAACGCGCTGAGGCACCCTAGAAGAAGTTGCTCAGGTTCTTGGCCAGCAATACCGTCTGGTCCAGGACGATCTTTCTTGAAGCGACACGCAACTGGCCGCCGACGCGCCTGAGTACATCCTCGCGGCTGCCGATGTAGAAGTCCTGCTCGGTCTCGGCGCGGGTGCGGTACATGAAAAAGTTGGAGTACACCCGCAACTCATCCTGGGATTCACCGGCCTCCACTTCTATGTTGGTGATGATGTGCCGGGTCCGTGACGGCGGGTCCTCGGCCCAGGCCATCCCGGTATCCAGGCGGTCGATCCGGCGCGTCAACGAGTCTTTGTCTTCGTCCATCAAGGCCAGGTCCCTTTCCGATGAGACCTCGGATTCTTCGTACCGGGAGCCGTCCAGGATCGATATGGCCTTGCTGTTAACGGGATACCGGTTGGACCGGATGGGCATCCAGTAACGCACGTCGTCGGTCAGCATTTCCAGCCACTCGCGGAACCGCCGGTTGTCCAGCAGCCTGGCTTCGCGGTAAAGGAACTGCTCTACTTCCCTGATAGTCTCGTCTCGCATGCGGTCTTGCTCCCCGGTTGCAGAGTGAACACTTAAAGATTCGCCCAGCTATCGGCCTCCATCAGGTCGGCCCACCTTCCGTAGAACTGACGGTGGTTGCTGTCACTGTAGCGGTAATCGCTGGCCCAGGCCTTTATCTCTTCATCGAAGCCTTCGTGTCCCAGGCCCATGGTGTAGTTCAACTGACGCCGGCGGGCCATGATTCCCCGGCCGCTCAGAGTACATTGCTGCCAGTTGTCCATGTCGTCCTGCTCGAATGTGCCCGACGGGCCGAAGCCCCGGACGCCGGCCAGCCGATGTTCCTCCTTGACTTCCGGTGGCGCCGCTTTGTCCACGTATACCCAGGACCAAATCTCGATCTTGTCCGGCCCCTTGGGCTGCCAGACCCGGAAAGCACGCGAGCTGCCCCGCAGGAACGAAAAGTTAGGGAACACGGTGCCGACGATCGGGTTTATCACGCCGTATCTCGGACCCAGCCGCTTGGCCACCTCCGGCCGGATCTTGGCCTCATAGGCTTGTATCGCGGGCATCGGGGGATCGGGAGAGTCTTCCGGCCGGACAGTGATTGCGCAGTGACCGTTCCCTGGCGAGACCATCCGGCCCCCGGATGTGGGCATCGCGGTGACGCCCACGCTGAATTTGGTCTGCACCGCCGAGATGTGGGACCAGGGGACGTGGTAGGCGTCGCCGCCGAAGTTCTCCGCGGGGAGCTTCCAGTTGCAGGGCGCCACCCATTTGTGGACTCCGCCTATCACCTCCACGCCGCCTTCGCAGCGGTCGACAAAGGTGTCCAGATACCAGGCCATCTCGCCCAGGTATTCCTTCAGAGAAGGGGCGTTTTTATCGAAGGTGGCAAAGAACAGACCCTTGTAGCTGTCCAGTTGCGCCACGGGTGTGAGTCCCCATTTGCTCTGGTCCAGTTCGCCATAGTAGGCGTCATTTAGATTGGGCACCGCCTGGAGGGCGCCGTCGTTGCTGTAGGCCCAACCGTGGTAGGAGCAGATGAAGGTGGCCGCGTTTCCAGAATCGGCCCGGCAAAGGCGGTTGCCCCGGTGGGCGCAGATGTTCAAGAAGGCGTTGATCTTGCCCTTCCGGTCGCGCACCACCAAGACCGGGTCTTCTCCCATATAGGTGGTGAAGAAGTCTCCAGGCTCGGGGATCTGGGTCTCGTGGCAGAGGAATAGCCAGCAGCGGGCGAAGATCTGCTCTAGTTCCTGCTCGTAGATGTCCGGTTCGATAAATATTCGTGGACTGATCAGACCCCGTTGGGTGTCCACCAGTTCTTTCACGTCCAATACCACGTCGTACCTCCTAACAGGCCGATCGGCGGCTTTCAGGCCGTCCGCCAGACCGAGGTTGCCGGGTGTATATCACACGGCCCACGGGGGGTCAAGTTGGGTCCCGCGTCCCGTTATCGTGATGTCAGCGCCGCATCCACTTTAGGTTGGAGCCGGCATCGACCTTGAGGATGGTGCCGGTGATTCCCCTGGCGTCGGTCCGGGAAGAGAGGTACACGTAGGCGCCCGCCAGGTCCTCAGGCTGCATGGCCAGTCCCAAGGGGTTGTTCATACTCAGCCGCTGGTCGAACCCCGGTTCGCTGAATTGAGACTCGCCGGCCTGGTCCATGGCCTCCAAGCCCCGCAGATCGGTCATCACCCCGCCGGGGGCGACCGCGTTGACCCTCACCTGGGGCGCCGACTCCACCGCCAGCTGCCGCACCAGCCCCACGACCGCGTGCTTGGAGGCGGTGTAGATGGTGCCGCCGCCCATGGAGGTGAGGCCGGCCACCGACGCCGTGAAGGTCATCGATCCCTGAGATTTCATCAGTTCGGGCAGGGCTGCCTTAGCCCCCATGAAACAACCTTTCACGTTGACCGCGAATAGCTCGTCGAAGGCCGGCTCCAGGTCTTTATCGTCCATCTCGTCCAGTCTCCGGTAGCGGTCGAAGACCCCGGCGTTGGCGATGAAGATGTCCAGTTTGCCGAAGGCGCTGACTGCCGCGGAGACGGCCCGTTTGTTGTCCTCCAGCCGGGTGACGTCGCCTTGGACCGCCTTCACCGAGCCCCCATGATTGGAACCGCCGAATTCCGCCTCCAATTCCTCCACCCTCTCGGTGACGCGCTCCAACACCATGACCCTGGCCCCTTCCGCCACGAACCTCCGGACGATGCCCAGTCCGATCCCGGAGCCGCCGCCGGTTACCAGCGCCACCTGGTCTTCAAGTGCGGGCATTTCCCCCTCCAAAGCCTAGTTTTGGGGCCATGATACACGAAGGCCATCGGAGAATCCGGCCGGGTCACCCGCCCACGAACCGCCGGCCGAACCCCACCGCCACCGCGGGGTCGCCGTCGAAGGTCAAACGGCCGTCCGCCAAGGCGTCCACGACCTTGACCCTCCCGTACATGACCAACACGTAGGTCTCCCCGTCGCATTGGAAGGTCACGTCCGGTTCTTGACCGCCCGCCGGTCCCACCGTGGCCCCGTCCGCCGCGATGACTATGTCTCGACTGGTGGCGGCCGGACCGCTCACGACAAAGCGGTGACAGAGCGGTCTCACCAGGGACGGGTCGGGCCGGAACGCCCGGCGCACGGCCCGGTCGACACCGTCGATCAGCGCCCGGACGGCGTCGGCTGAAAGATGGTATTCATCGTCGAGGACCGAACGGATGTCCCAGGTGTGCATGGTCAGTTCGGCGATGCGCTGGTCCAGCAAAGTGCGCACCGCCTCCGGTCCAGGGGGCCAATAGCAAAGTTTGTCCCAGTCACCGGGACCCACGCCATTAAAAACCTCGACCGTCTCGTCCAGGCGTTGGCTCAGATAGTCCACCAACAGGCCGCCGTGTTGCTCCCGGGTCGCCAAGGCCCGGTCGAAGATGCCCTTGGCAAATTGGTCTTCGTCGTGGTCGGCAACCGCCGGAGAGCCCTCTGGCGGGGAGAAATCGCCCTGCAACCCACGCAACACCCTGGACGCATGTTCCTGGCCGGCCAGGTGCCCCACAACGTCGGCCACGGACCAATCGACGCAGGCGCTGGGCCGCTGCAAGTCCTCCGGGGATAACGAGGCGAGGTACTCCTTCACGGCGCTAACCTCGGCCTCGAGTATCTTCGCTCTGGATCGTGGTGTGTCCATGTTGTTTCGGTATTCCCTTTATGTCTGGTTCCGGGCAATGATACACGAGTGGCCGGCCCGGCCTGGCCGCTCGAAGAACCGGCACTATGAGGCCACCAGCATGGCACTGCCGGTACTGTTTATCACCACGGATATCGTCGACACTTTACGCATGGAATTAACCGGCGGACTCTCGGCTCCACACGCGGAACAAACGGCCGTCGATCATACCGGGTCCGTTGCCTACCTCTCTGGGTATGCTAAGACCTGCACCGGCTTGGCGGCATGGCTGTTGATCGTCATGACGCTGTCGGGCATAGCCGTCCCGCT
>JADFNR010000130.1 GCA_022563275.1 Chloroflexota bacterium
TACCTGAAGCGAAGATTACTTCTGTGATCCTTTAACCTTTTGGACTTCGCTTGCATTCCATATAACGTTACTGAGAAGTGTGTTACCGATGTATTACCGGTCTGCGAGTCCGCCAGGTGAACCGATCCTCTAGTCACATATCCAACCCCCGCGGAGGCTTTGGAATATTAGAGGGATCGACATCTGGAGAAATAAAAATAAGGCCACAAAAGGACATAGTTACCCCTCGCCTCCTAATAAAATAGATAGACTGAGCTAAATTCCCTCATATTTAGCACTATCGACTTTCGCTTGTCAAGGTGCCCAACTCGGCTCTAATCAGTAAAAATCGCCCCGCGGGGTTACCCTTGGGGCGGTCACCGATAGAGTTTTAAAGCTGGGAGTTGACGTAATCAGTTTGCGCGTTAGCCGATCGCGCAGGCTACATTGTGGGAGTATTTTTTAAAAAGCGCAACCCGTCTAACGGGGCAATTTCCGGCCGATACCAGCCGCAACCGAATAACCTCCCGGTTTCGACACCGGGGTGACGGTATGTTATGCGTCTTTGTTCAGGTTAGCCAGGAATTCTTCATTGTTTTCCGACTTAGCCAGCCGCTCCAGCACCCGTTCGGTGGCGTTTACCGAGCCGTCGTTGGATATGAGGCTGATCATGCGCCGGAGCAGCACGATCTGCTTCAACGTGTCTTCGCTGAACAGTAGTTCCTCACGGCGGGTGCCGCTGCGGATTATGTCGATGGCCGGGAAGTAACGGCGCTCCGCTAATTTCCGGTCAAGATGCAGCTCCATGTTGCCGGTGCCTTTGAACTCCTCGTAGATCACCTCGTCCATCCGGCTGCCGGTGTCCACCAAACAGGTGGCGATGATGGTCAGGCTGCCGCCTTCTTCTATGTTCCGGGCGCCGCCGAAGAATTTCTTGGGGGGATAAAGCGCCGCCGGGTCTATGCCTCCGGAGAGGGTCCGGCCGCTGGTGGGAACAGCCAGGTTGTAGGCCCGGGTGAGGCGGGTGATGCTGTCCAGCAGGATGATGACGTCTTTCCCCATCTCCACCAGCCGCTTGGCCCGCTCCAGGCAGAGTTCCGCGACCCGGCATTGTTCTTCAACCGATTCATCAAATGTGGATGCGAAGACATCGCCCTTCACCGCCCGGCGCATGTCGGTCACTTCCTCCGGCCGCTCACCGATGAGCGCCACCATCAATATGGCCTCGGGGCAGTTCTCCTGGACGCCGTGGGCGATCATCTTCAGCATGGTGGTCTTGCCCGCTTTGGGGGGCGAGACGATCAGACCACGCTGGCCCAGGCCGATGGGTGCGAACAGATCGACCATCCTGGTGGACAGTTCGGAACCGGACGTTTCCAGAATGACCTGTTTCTCAGGAAAGATGGGGATCATATGCTCGAAGGTGGGACGGTAGCGGCTCTGGACCTGGTCGGTCTCCATCCCGTTGATCAGTTCAACCCGCACCAAACCAAAGTAACGTTCTCCCTCTTTGGGCGGCCGGACCTGCCCGGTGACGGTGTCGCCGTTCCGGAGGTTGAACCGCCGGATCTGGGACTGGGAGATGTAGACGTCTCCAGAAGCCCGGTAGGTGGCGATCTGGCGGAGGAAGCCGTAGCCCTCGTCCATTATTTCCAGGATGCCGGTGGAGACCAGGGCCTGTTGGGCGGAGACCACTTGGAACAACCGGCTGAGCAGGTCTTCTTTATGCAGGTTCGCCAGAGCAGTGGTGTCGTTCAATCCGACGTCACTGGCCAGGCCCAAGAGTTCTTCCTTGGACTTGGCCCCCATCTCCGTCACGTCAAGCATTTTTTGAGTGGTCGCCATGTTCACCTCTTCCGGGGGTCATTGTTCATGCCCGGGACTGTGGGCCCTACGGAGGCAGCGTTCCGGCAAATGCTGGAAAGGGGCCTTGCGGGTGGGCCGGGATTATTCATTTGACCGTAGTTCAGTGGATCGTAAAATCGTGGGCCGGTGGCCTATTTGTTGCTGCTGCGCCGCATTTCGCCGGCCCGGCGGCTATAAGTTTGCAATTTTGTCCCAATCCGCCTTGAACCGTGCCACGCCGGTGGCGGTTAGGGGATGCTCGATCATCTGGGTTAATATCTTGTAAGGAAGGGTGGCAATGTGCGCGCCGGCCTGGGCCGCCAGGGTGCAATGCAGCGTGTGGCGGATACTGGCCGCCAGCACCTTGGTTTCAATATTATGTTGCTCGTACACGGCTACGATGTCTTTGATCAGGTCTATGCCCTGGAGACCGATGTCGTCCAGGCGGCCAATAAATGGGCTGACCACCGTGGAACCGGCCTGGGCGCCCAGGATGGCCTGATTCACCGAGAAGCATAGCGTCTGATTTATCTTGATACCTTCACCGGACAGGACCGATATCGCTTCAAACCCATCGATCGTACTGGGAATCTTGACCCAGGGATTGGGTATCCAGCCGGCGATGTCTCGTCCTTCGGCAATCATTCCTGGGGCATCCAGCGATATAACTTCCACGGATATGGGCCCATCGACGATGTCCGATATCTCGCGCACCGCCGCCTTATAACTTTCCGCGTTTCCTATACCTTCAGCGGACGCCAGCGAGGGATTGGTGGTGACACCGCTGATCACCCCCAACCGGGCCCCGTCTCGAATCTCTTGGATGTTGGCCGTGTCCAAAAAAAGCTTCAAGGTTTTACCACCCGTGTAAATTTTTGTTCCCAGAGCCCGCTCTCATCGGCACGGGTACGGAAACGGGTACGTACAGACCTGTGAAATAGGGACGGACAGACTGGTCGATCGGGGTTTTGTTATCGATTTGCATTGAGGACACTTAAATCGGTTGATCGGGGCATTCTTGTTGGATTTAAAGAGGGTTGTTGCATCGGGATGGCCAGTTTAATCGGTGTTCAGGTCCAGAGGCAGGGGCCTTTGAGCCCCCTCCCGGATGGTCTCCTTAGCGGCCCTGATGAATTGGCTGAATAATGGGTGGGACCGGTTGGGCCGGGATTTGAACTCGGGGTGGTATTGGGTACCAACCATGAACGGATGGTCCAACACTTCACCCGTCTCAACCAAGTTCCCGTCCGGTGACAGCCCGCCGACGACCAGGCCGGATTTTTCCAGTGATTCCCGGTAGGCGTTGTTAAGTTCGAACCGGTGGCGGTGCCGCTCCATTATCGTACCGGCGCCGTAGGCTGCTTTGGTCCGGGTATGGCTCTGTGGCTGGCAGGGATAATCTCCCAACCGCATGGTGCCCCCCTTACTTGAGACGCCCTCCTGATCGGGCATTATGTGGACCACCGGGTTTTCGGTATCCGGGGCCAGTTCGGAGGAGTTGGCATCCTTTATTCCCAGGACGTTTCTGGCCCACTCTATGACCATCACCTGCAAACCAAGGCAAAGGCCCAGGTAGGGCACCTTATGCTCCCTGGCGTACCGCACCGTATCGATCATTCCCTCAACGCCCCGGGGACCAAAGCCGCCCGGCACCACGATTCCGCAAGCGTCGGACAGAAGGGCGTCCGGCCCGTCTCGCTCGATATCTTCGGAATGGACCCACCTGAGATCGATGTCCCTGGTGTGGTCCAGCCCGGCGTGCCGGAGGGCCTCCCGGACTGAGATATATGAATCAGGGTATTCAACATACTTGCCCACCAGGGCTATGATTACACTTTCTTTGGGCTCGTTCATGCGGTCGACCATCGCCGACCATTCGGACAGGTCCTTAGGTTGGCCGGCAAGGCTCAGGGCTTCAACGATGATGTCGCCCAGGCCGGCGTCCTCAAGCATCAACGGCACTTCATAAACGTTGTTAACGGTCTCCACGGGAATCACGGCTTTAAGGGGAACATCGCAGAACGCTGATATCTTTTCGCAGATGGCCACCGATACCGGATGGTCGCTTCTGCAAAGAATGGCGTCGGGTTGAATACCTATTGAACGAAGCTCTTTCACGCTATGTTGGGTCGGTTTGGTCTTCAATTCTTGTGCCGCTGCTATATAAGGAAGCAAGGTGAGGTGGACATAGAACACATTGTCCCGGCCTACATCGTTCCTCATCTGCCGGATGGCCTCCAAGAATGGCAGCCCCTCTATGTCGCCTACCGTCCCTCCAACCTCGGTGATGATCACATCCGCGCCCGATTCGGCGGCTAGGGCGAGCACTCTGTCTTTGATGGCGTTGGTGACATGGGGCACCGTTTGAATCGTGCCGCCCAGAAAGTCGCCGCGCCGTTCTTTGGCTATCAGGTTGAGATAGACCTCTCCGGCGGTGAGGTTGGAGGCCCGGGTCAACTCTACATCTATGAATCGTTCGTAGTGGCCCAGGTCAAGGTCGGTCTCGCCGCCGTCTCGGGTCACAAAGACTTCGCCGTGCTGATAGGGTGACATTGTTCCGGGATCGACGTTAAGGTAAGGGTCCAGCTTGATGACGGAGACGGTGAGGCCCCGGCTTTTCAGGATGCGCCCGATGGATGCGACGCTGATCCCTTTGCCCAGTGAACTGACAACTCCCCCGGTAACGAAGATAAACTTTGTCGGCATCTGCCTACGCAATAAATGGATGTTAGGGAAGGGAACCTGCCTGGTGTTCAATTAGCCAAACCGCCGCCCCAATGGACACACCAATCGATACAGCGGAAATAGGGTCGTGCAGGGGACGCTAAATGAAAAACGCGGAGGTTTGCGAGGTTTGCGGAGATTCCAACACCAATTATAGGAGCCGTTTTTCCAAAGTGTCAAGCGTCAAGGCATGTGAATCGGAAATAACTGAAATTCATCAGACGGTCGTGAATAAGCGGCCTTAAATGCGAAGCGGTCTGCGTCATACGGGCGGCAGCCGGTCCAGATAGTCGGCATGGTATTCGGCGATCCACCCCAGCTCCACCTGTTCATCCAGGGGAACGGCGCCCGGCGCCCGGCCGCCCTCCGGCAGATTGCCGATGGTCCAATCTTCCGCAAACGTTTCCAGGCGGGCCGGATCGATCCCCAGCAACTCTCCCAAGACGTAGTCGTTGGCTTCACCCAAACGGGGAGCCGGTCCTCTGATCTCGGCTTTGCTCTTGGAGAATTTCCAGCCCCTTCCCACGTATCCCTTCGGCCGCAGACCCACTTCAGGAGGGTTGTGGACGGTCTCAAAGAAACCCCGGTCCAGGTACTGGGGGTCGGTCAACGTTTGCTTGGCCGTTAGCACCGCTCCAGCAGGCGCTCCAGCCTCTTGCAGTGAATCCATGGCCTGGTATGAAGTTCGTTCTGAGGTCCAAGCTGCGATGATCTCGTCCAGTTCTTCTTGATGTTGACGGCGGTCGATGGGGTCGGCGAACCGGGGGTCGGAGGCGAGTTCCGGCATGTCCATCGCCTGGCAGACAGCTTGCCAGTCGCCTTCGTGGCGCGCCGCGATGGACACCCATTGGTCGTGGCCCTGACAGGGGTAGACGCCGTGGGGCGACCAGAAGGGATGACGGTTCCCGATGCGCTGGGTCCGCCGCTGGTTGAATACGAAGTCCAGCAGGCCTGTTCCGATAACGGTGGTCCCTGTCTGATACATCGCCAGGTCGATCCATTGGCCTTCACCGGTGCGGGCCCTCCGCAGCAAAGCCGCCATCAGGGCGCCCAGGGCGGTCCAAGTGGCGAGAAAATCGGAGTAGGAGTTTCCCATCTTATTGGGCACCTGTCCCTCGGCAAGGCGGCCATCCGCGCCTTCCTCCATATATCCCATGAACGCCCCGGTGCCGTGGGTCGGTTCCAGGGCCGACGCCATGGCCCCAAAGCTGCTCCAGGGGCCGCTGTGGCCGTAGCCGGTGTTGGAAACCATGACCAGGTCCGGTTTCTCGGCTTGGAGACTTTTGAAATCCAGTCCGAACCGGGCCAGCACCCGGGGAGTGAAGTTCTCCAGGACCACATCGCAGACCCTGACCAGCTCTTTGATGATCTTCTGGGACTCCTCGGAACGGAGGTCCAGGGTCAAACTACGCTTGCCTCGGTTCAGGTTTTGAAAGGTGCCGCCCTGCTCCCACCAAAGCTCGCCGGGCTGGTTGTCGGGGAACGGTCCCGTTAGCGTCCGGGTTGTGTCCATGAACTGGGCCTGGCAGGTGTCTATTTTGATGACCTCCGCGCCTAGGTCCGCTAGGTTCGCCCCGGCGAAGGGCATGGCGAAGACCCGGCTTAGGTCCAGTACCCGGATGTTCTTCAATGGCGATTGGTATTTGGGCGCAGGGAGCATTTGTCTGACTGCTCTCCTAAAGTTGGATAGGAGCGGACGATTTACTAGATGACGCCTTGCTGCCGGAGGGACACCAGGTCCTGGGTAGAGTAGCCTAACTCCCTTCCGAATATCTCCGAATTGTGCTGACCCAAGAGCGGGGCCGGCTGGGAGCCAGTGATCGTTTCTCCAGGAAGCCGCACGGCCATCCCCGGATACCGGGCCCGGCCAACCACGGGATGATCCACCTCCACGAAGAAATCCCGCGCTTCGAGATGGGGGCAATGGGCCAGGTCTCCGGCGTCCTGGGCCATGCCGAACACCAACCGCTGCTCGCCGGACGCCAGGAACAGCGGCATCCGGTCCCATTGGGCCAGCCCCTTGATCAACAACTCTTTAAGCTCTTCGCCGTGGGCGACCCGGCCCGCGGCGGTGGCGAACTTCTCGTCTTGCAGTTCCTCCGGTCCGATCAGGCTGGCGATGGTCGACCACGGTTGGGAGCCCTGCACTGAAGGAGCCACGTACCCGTCGCGGGCGGGCATCAGTTCTTCGAATCCGGCTCCCCGGACCGGACGCCGCCCCTTCACCGCCCCCATGTAGTTGTAATAAGGGAGGGGTTGGACCAGATGGGCGCCGAGACATTCTGCGGCTGAGACGTCCACATGCTGGCCTTCGCCGGAGGTTAGACGGGCAAAGAGGGCCACCTGGGTGGCGGCAGCGGCGGTTATCCCGGCGACGTAGAATGACTGGTCTAAAACGTTGCGCAGGGGCTCTTGGTCGGAATCGCCCGAGTGGTACATGAGACCGCTCAGGGCATAGGTCACAATATCGGTCGCCTGATAATCCCGGTAGGGGCCAGTCTGGCCGAAGGGAGTGATGGACGTGACCACGACTTGGGGGTTCACTTCCGCCAGGGACGCGTAGTCCAGACCAAGTTCCTTGGACCGGGCCGGCGGGTAGTTCTCGACCAGCACATCGGCTTCGGCCAAAAGCCGGTCAAGCAGTCTGCGGCCGCTGGCACTGGAAGGGTCCAGGGTGACGCCCTTCTTGTTGGTGTTCAGGTATAAGAACGTCAGACTCTTTTCCGGGTCGGGGTCGTCGCCGGCAAACGGACCCATTCGGCGGGCGGCGTCACCGGAACCGGGGGATTCAACCTTGATAACTTCCGCCCCGTAGTCCGCCAGAATCTTGGCGCACCAAGGCCCGGAGATCCCGGAGCCGAGGTCCAATACGCGGATCCCATTCAGCAGCCCGGCGGGCATCAGTCCTCCAACTCCCAGACCAAAGGCAGGCTCTGGCCCTTCTTGGGCAACACCACCGTGCCCCGGCCCGTTGCGGTCTGCTCTCCCCGGTTGTTGGTCAGGTTGACGTCGCAGTCAACGTAGCCATAGCCGCCGGCCTCTCGGACGGCGGTCACGGTCCCGGATGCGGTGATCACGTCTCCGGGGTAGTCCATTCCCCGGTGTTCCACAAAGAAACGTTTGAACCAGCCTTCCGGACCGGCCAGCTTGATCATCAACTGCCCAAGGTATTGGTTCTTCAGCGAACCGTTCACAACGACGTTGCCCAGGCCCTGATGAATCTGAGCGAAGGGAAGGTCCCAGTGGATGCGGGCGTAATTCCCATTGGCGGCCGCCCACCGCACCAGATGGGTGGTGGTCAACGGCCCCTTAACTACCTGCTCCAACGCCATGCCTACCGATATGTCCTCGAAGTGTCTTTGCGTTCCGGCTGCATGAACGGCCCGGGGAACGGTATCGTCGGGCGCCGGAGGAGAGATCACCACGGCCTCAAGTCCTTTCCCGGAATCGGCAGCCTCCTTTACTTCGTCGCCCGGTGGCCGGCTTCGATGGATGCTCACACGGTCGGCAACGCTGATGGCGTCCCCGTGCTGATTGGTCTGAGTCTCACGCCGGACTACGAAAACCAAAGGGCCTGACCGGCCTTGCTTCTCGAAGATGTCCAAGATGCGGAACCGGCGGGTTACCCAATCTCCGACGTAGGCCGGGCGCAGAAATTGCCAGTCGCTGCCGCCGTTCAACCCGTAGCTGTTGAAGGGCAGCGGCACATCGAAGTGGGATTCCTGCCCGGCGCCGAAATAGCCGATGGCCGGAGCGATGTCCTTCCAGGTCGCCAGCGGAGGGCAGAGCAGTCCCTTGAACCGGCTGGATTCGGCCACGGCCCTGTCGATGTAAAGGGGGTTGGGGTCTTCAGTCGCATCCGCCAAGTCGTAGGCCATCTCGTCGCTGATGGGGAAGCGGTTCCTTTCGGGCGAGGTCTCGCTGCCGATCAGGGCGCGGACCTCCGGTGTGATTAAGTTATCTGCCATGCGAGCGCTCCCGGTAGGGTTGCCAGATAGGCGCAGGCGTGCGCCGCGTGCAGTTTAGCATACCTGAAAAAGGGCAGCCGGGTGTATCATGTGGGCCGGCCAACACATCGCCCGGCGGGAGCACTGCGGTCAAAGGAATGAAGGGTTTCCGGCCGGTTATTTATGGAGAAGATGGAATGACTCTTAACGAGTTTATCGAAGACGCGTTTAAAACCGAGCACGAATATCTGATGGACGCCCTGGGGGACGTAACACCTGAAGAGTTGATGTGGCGCGCCGGACCTGAGGCCAACCCCATCGGCTGGATCCTGTGGCATATGATAAGGGTGGAGGATATGTGGTTCCAGTTCTTCGTACAACGTCAGACCGAGATATGGGAAAAGGACGGCTGGAACGAGAAGTTCGGCCTGCCCACCAGGGACAACGGCTTTGACCATACGCAGGAGCAGGTGACCAACTTCCCGGCTTATGACCTGTCTGAGATGCTGAAGTACGGAGAAGCGGTACGGGCTGCCACGTTGAGCTACCTCAAAACTCTCACTCCGGAGCAGATGGACGAGGTCCCCAGGGAGGCCCGGCCGGAGATGTCGGTTGGCAGGATATTCAGGCAGGTTATCGGCGAGATATACCAGCACCAGGGCCACATCGCCTACCTGAAGGGCCTGGCCCG
>JADFNR010000131.1 GCA_022563275.1 Chloroflexota bacterium
CAGGGACACCGCTGGCTCGTGGGGATACTGACACCCGCCAGCCGCTACCTCACCGGCCTTCTCCCGATGGTGCGGCAGGCCGACCCTTCAGCCGCCACCGTCGCTTTGGTCAGGGCTTCCACCGGCGAATTCCCCAAGGCGGTGTGCTCCGGATTGGCTGAAGCGGCAGAGGACCTGGGATTCAGGACCGTTCTCGACATCGAATTCGAGGCGTCCGCAGACGATTTCGCGGCGGCGCTGGATGAACTGAAGAATTCCCGGCCCGATGTGGTGGTGCTTGTGGGCCGGGTGCGGAACGACCTTAGGCTGGCCCGCCAACTGGCCGATAGTGGCATCAATGCCGGAACCGTCGTGGCGGTGGCCGCTGGGATTCAAGAGTTTCAAAATTATCTGGGGAGCCAGGCAGACCGTTTCGTTGGTCCCAGCCAATGGGAGCCAGATGCCAACTACGAACCGGATTTTGGGCCGGTAAATGAGCAGGTTGTGGCTTCTCTGGCACGGGACGGACATCAAAACGTTGACTACCCCATGGCCCAGGCCTACGCTGCCGGGGTCGTCGTCCAGCGGTGTTTGGAAGTAGCGGGCAGCGCCGACAGCCAAGCCCTCAGAAACGCGGCCGCGGGGTTAAAGTTTTCCACGTTCTTCGGGAACTTCCAGATCGACGGCGAGACCGGCCGGCAGATCGGACGGGAAACGCTGTTAGTTCAATGGCAGGAGGGCCGGAAAGTGGTCGTCTGGCCGCCACAATCCGCCCAGGGAGAATTGGTCCATCCCTGGCGTTAGAACGGGTCCGGCGCGCAAAAAGGGAGGAATATGGCCGAGCTTGATAATAAGATCGCGCTGATCACCGGAGCGGGACGGGGCATCGGACAGGCCATCGCCTTGGCCTACGCTAGAGAGGGCGCCCATCTGTCTCTGGCCGCTCGTAGTGGGTCAGAGCTGGAAGAGACGGCCAACCAATGCCGGAAGTTGGGGGCCGAAGTCCTGATAACGCCCACCGATGTGACCGACGCCGGCCAGGTGGAGCGGTTGGTCGATGCCACGGTCGAGCGTTATTCAGCCATCGATATCCTGGTCAATAACGCCGGCATTCCCGGTCCGGTCGGTGTGCTACAGGACAATGACCTGGACGCCTGGATCAGCACGATACAAGTCAACTTGATCGGGGTGTATCTATGCTGCCGGGCGGTCCTGCCGGTGATGCGGCGGAACAACTCGGGCAGGATCGTTAACCTGTCCGGGGCGGGGGCGGCCAACGCCTGGGCCAACATGTCTGCCTATTGCTCCAGCAAAGCCGCGGTGGTGCGGCTGACCGAGGTCCTTGCCCTGGAATTGGCCGGCACCGGCATCACGGTAAATGCCCTGGGGCCGGGCTCGGTCCACACCGGGATGTGGGATGAGATGACCGAAGCAGCGGCGAAGGCCGGGGCCGATCAGATTCACGAGATCGGTCTGCGCGTCACGTCCGGCGGTGGCGCGTCGATCGAGCGTTGTGCGGACCTGGCCGTGTGGCTGGCCGGGAGCGGGGCCGACGGACTGAGCGGGAGAATGATCTCTGCTTTCAATGACGACTTCGAGTCCCTGAGTCCGGCTATTCCTGAGATAATGGCATCAGACCTCTACACCATCAGGCGGGTTGACCCGGTCTAACACTAATGCCATAAAAGGAGAGAACCATGCCCGAGCTCCGCGATGAAAACCCGCATGCCGGTTCGCCGGAAGAACCTTGGCCCATTATCCGGGCCCAGTCCAGAAGTTTCTTCAAAGCCCCTTTATGCACCGATCTGGAAGAACTGGACGCCGACGTTGCCCTGATCGGTGTCCCCTTCGACCAAGGAACCCTGGGCCGGCCCGGAGCGCGGTTCGGTCCGGACGCAATTCGTGACGCTCCCCGGGCCTATTCCTACTCCGATCCCTACGGCAAACAGACCTCCGCTGAGGGTTTCTTCGACGTCGACGCCCAAGATGAGTTGCTGCGGGGTATCACCATGGCCGACTGCGGCAACATCACGATCGTCCCCTCGGAGGTTGTCGAAAATTTCGCTAAGATCACGAAAGCGGTGGAAAAAGCGGTGGAGAGAGGCTCTTTTCCAGTGGTAGTGGGAGGAGACCACGCTATCACTTTCCCGGTGGTCCGGGGACTGCACAAGTTCGCCCCTCTGAACATTGTGCATTTCGACGCCCACCTGGACTATACCCACGACATCCAAGACAACCTTTACACCCACGCCAGCCCCATCCGGCGCTGCCGGGAGTTGGACCATGTCGGGCACATCACTTCCGTGGGTATCAGGTCCGCCCGGAGGAAGCCCTACGAGGAAGCGCTGCGAGATGGCAGCTTGATCATCAGCAAGCAGCGGTTCAGGCAATTAGGCCCGCGGGGTGTGGCGGAATTGGTGCCGGAAGCGGAGAACCTGTACATCACCTTCGACATCGATGTAATCGACCCCAGCCAAGCCCCAGGCACCGGCACACCCGAGACCGGAGGCCTGTTTTACGACGAGATCAGGGAATGTATCTCAGAATTGCTGCGCAAGTCTAACCTGGTCGGATTCGATATGGTGGAGGTGGCCCCGCCTTACGACACCTCGGAACTGACTGTCCAGGTGGCTTCCAGGCTGATCGTGGACATATTGGCGGCGCGTTTTCCTTCCCGCTAAGGGAAAATGAAGCAATCCCGTAGTTGCCTTGCCATCAAGCGTGCCTTGGCGGGCAACGACTCCACCCAACCCGTTTAAATTGAGTTCAACGGCAGTCAATACCCGATCTATGCCAAAGGGCCGGCGCCGGCAGTGGGATTTCTACTCGTCGATTGGCCTGCTGGGTATCACGCCGCCGTTGTAAGCGCTGTCTTCGATCCCACGCATGATGCCTCTGACGTAGGCCATCTGCCCGCCGTGCTGGTTGAACTCCCAGATGATCTGTTGAAACATGGTGGTCATCGTAATATCGCCATATCTGGCCTTGATCACCGTCTTGTCCAAGGCGTCGTCTTCGAGGCCCTTAAAGAACTGAATCGCCGTATCCTGGGCCTACCTGGCGTAGTCCAAGAGTAGTGAAAACGGTGGCACTTGAAACTCCTCCAGTTGCTCTACCGTGAACCCTGTGCCGTTGTCTAGGGCCTGAGCAGGCGACGGCCCATCTTGTCCGCCCAACTCTCTTCCCACGATTGCGGAGCATTCCTGCATCGAGCCATCCACATGTCCAGTATCCGGTCGTAGTGCCAAGCTATGAAGCCGATGGACATGCAGTTAGGGTTTGGCCGCCAGGAGAGTTCTTCAGGCGTGAGTCCTTCGAGACAGCGAACGAGAGAGCGATTGTTCTGGTCCAGGCACTTTTGGATAAACTCGACTAACGTCACGTTCTTTTCCCCATGTGTGTCCTTGGCAAAATGCAGAAGGTGGCTCTGCCAGTGTTCAATGGCAAAGCCACCTGATGGGTCCGCGGTTACGGCTCAGGGGAGCCTACTTCTCCAGTTTGATGGGGTTGCTCAGGACTCCGATACCCTCGATCTCGATCTCGCAGACGTCGCCGTCGTGCATCTCCTGGGGCTCGCCGGGGGTGCCGGTGTAGATCATGTCGCCGGGTTCCAGGGTCACGTACTCGGTAATGAACTCGAGGATGGTCGGCACGTCGAATATCAGGTAGGTGGTGCTTTCGCTCTGTACTTCTTTCCCGTTGATGCGGCCGGTGACCCGGATGTTGTGGGGGTCGAGCTCAGTCTCGATGTAGGGGCCGGCGGGGGTGAAGGTGTCCGAGGACTTGGCCCGCCACCAGTTGCGGTCGTCGCGCTGCCAGTCGCGCGCGGAGACGTCGTTGCCGCAGGTGTAGCCAAGCACATGCTCCATGGCGTTGGCCTTGGTGAGTTTGTGGCAGCGGTCTTTGATCACGACGACCAACTCGGCTTCGGCGTCCAGTTTCTCGGTGCCCTTGGGCCGGATGATGGTCTCGCCGGGGCCGATGACCGAGTTGGGGGTCTTGAAGAAGACCATGGGAATCTCGGGGGCCGGGCGGTCGTGCAGGTGGCTGGAGTAATTCAGGCCGATGGCCAGGACCTTGGTGGGCACACAGGGGGCCAGCAGTTGGACCTCTGACAGCTTGTGGGTGTGGTCGGTGATGGTGAAATCTTCAAAGGGGCTGGCGCTCAACTCTTTAACCGAGTCCCCCTCCACGGCTCCGTAGCTGATCTGGCCGTGGGCGAGATATCTGGCGATCTTCATGGGGTTGTTCCCTCCTAGCAATAACTATCGCGGTCCGGGTCTTTTAGTTTTCTTGTTTCCGCCACGGGACCGGATGCCGTTCTTCGAATAACCGCGTAATCTTAACCCGTTGAGACCAGGTTGGCTACCGGCCCAGCCACCCGGCCGGCCACTAGCTCTCGATGACCAGTTTTCCGTAGAAATCCCTGGATTCCATGACCTTGTGCGCGCCGGCCACGTCGTCCAACGGGAACACCTCGGCCACGATCCCGTGAAGAGAACCGTGGTGCACCACCTTCATGAAGTCGGCGAAGGTCCGGTTGCTGCGGCCGCCGCTGCCCATTAGCTGCAATGGCCGGCCGTGGAGCAGCGAGAGGTCCATCTCCACCTGAGTCCCGGAGGTTACTCCAGTGATCACCAGGCGGCCGCGTGGGGCCATCGACAGCAGGTTCTCGTTCCAGATATCCGCGCCGACGCAGTCAAAGACCAGGTCCACGCCCTGTCCGCCGGTCAGTTCCTTAACCCGCTCACTGAATTTGGGAGTCTCCCGGTAGTTGATCACCTCGTCCGCGCCCCATTCCCGGGCCTTGTCCAGCTTCCACTGGCTGCCTGCGGTGGTGATGACCCGGGCGCCGACCATCTTGGCCATCTGGATCGCCATGCTGCCCACACCGCTGCCGGCGGCCTGGACCAGCACCGTATCCCAGGGTTTCATCTGGGCCTGGGTCATCAAACAGTGCCAGACCGTGTGGGCCGCGATGGGCAGGGTGGCGGCCTCGTTGAAGTCCATGGAGTCGGGGATCACGTGGGCGTTGGCCGCGGGTGCGGTCACATACTCCGCATGGCCTCCATCCACGTCAACTCCGATGCGTTGGCCGTTGGAGCATGACTGGTCCAGGCCCATGTTGCAGTTGTCGCAGACTCCGCAGGTTACCCGGTTGTTGAGGATCACCCGGTCGCCGACCTTGAGCGAGGTGTTCGCCTCTGGGCTGATGGCGGTGATCTCCCCAGCGATGTCGCAGCCCAGGATCCGGGGCAGCGGGCCGTTGTAACTCTTGCCGGCCCGCAGGTTCAGGTCCAGGTGGTTCAGAGCGCTGGCCCGGACCCGGAGCATGATTTCGCCTGGGGCTATTTCGGGATCGGGGCGGTCGCCGTAGACCAATTTGTCGGCGCCGCCGTGCTCATTGATATAAACGGCCTTCATGGGGCAGCCTCCCGTCTTAGTGTGCCTGAATCAGATGAAATCATAACCTGGCATATAGGCACAGTCAAAGCTGTAGCGGGCAGGAACCAGCGCTGTCTATTGACCCCCTTGGCAATGTCCATCTACTATCCAATAATCAATCCTAAAGACCGCTTCCCGTGGAGTGTTCAATGAGTCTGGCTGAATTCGATATTACGGGCCAAAAAGTCCTGGTCGTGGGCGCCGGCCGGGGCATCGGCAAGGGCATCGCTTTGGCTTTCGCCGAGGCGGGCGCGGATGTCGCCATCGCCAGTCTGACCGAGGCTACCGTGGGCAAGGTTGCTGAAGAGATCAGGGCCATGGGCCGCGCCGCCCTGCCGGTCACCGGCGACGCCACCAAAGCCGCCGACATGGACCGCATCGCCTCCCAGGTACTGTCCGAATTCGGCCATATCGACACCCTGGTCACCTGTGTCGGCGATTCGATACGCAAGCCGGTGGTCAAGTTACCTGGAACGTCGGACGAGGGCATGACTGAGGACGACTGGAACCATGTGGTGAACATCAACCTGACCGAGGCCTTTCAGGGTTGCCGGGCGATCGGCCCCCACCTGTTGGAGCGCGGCCAGGGCTCGGTCATCAACATCTCCGGCTGGGCATCGTTCCGGGGCCGGCCCGGTTACTCGGCTTATGATGCCGCCAAGGCTGGAGTCATGCGCTTCACCGAGACGGTGTCCCAGGAATGGGCGCCCTACGGGGTCAGAGTGAACGCGGTGGCGCCGGGTTCTTTCCCAGACCCGGACCAGATGTCGGCCGAGGCCTACCAGGCACGGCAGGACGATGCCAAAGGGCGGGTCCCGCTGGGCCGGGTTGGGAGATTAAAAGAGCCAGGGTACTTGTGTGTGTTCCTGGCCTCGCCCGCCGCCTCCTACATCACGGGACAGACCTGGGCGGTGGACGGCGGGATCAGCATCAAACATCCGTAAGCGTCAGTAGACCTGTTGCGACGAAACTGACCGGAAATACTACCGGAGGCGCTTTAAGCCATGATGGACTACCCCCTTCTGGTAAACCAGTTCCTGGAACGTGCCAGCACTTTCTTCCCCAACAAGGAGATCGTGACCCGTGAGGGAGACGGGACCCACCGTTATACCTATGCAGACCTGATGAAACGGTCGTCCCGCCTGTCCCATGCCCTCGCAGGGCTGGGAGTGGGAACCGGAGACCGGGTGGGGACATTCGCCTGGAACACCTACCGGCACCTGGAGGTCTATTTCGCGGCGCCGGCCATGGGGGCGGTGCTCCACACGATAAACATCAGGCTGTTCACCGAGGACCTGGTTCACATAATCAACCACGCCGGAGACAAGGTCATCCTGGTCGACCCGGACCTGGTCCCCATATTGGAGCCTCTGGTTTCCCAACTGGAGTCGGTGGAGCACTTCATCATCATGACCGGTGACCGAAACTTCACCACCACCCTCCCCTCGTCCCATATCTACGAAGACCTGCTCTCGGGGGCTTCGGACCTGTATTCTCCAGTAAAGGCGGACGAAACATCTCCCGCGGGCCTGTGCTATACATCGGCGACCACCGGCCGCCCCAAGGGGGTTGTCTATTCCCACCGGGCCATCGTCTTGCACACGATGATGGAGGCTCAGGTCGATACCATTGGGTTCCGGGAACGGGACGTGGTGCTGCCCATCGTGCCGATGTTCCACGCCAACTGCTGGGGCGTGCCCTACACCTGCACCATGGTCGGAGCCACGCAGGTCCTGAATGGTATCAGGCCTGATCCTGAGGTCATTTGCCGTCTCATCGAATCCGAAAAGGTGACCCTCAGCATGGGCGTCCCCACGATCTGGATCGGGGTGCTGGACCATCTCGACCGCTCCGGCAAGACCTACGATTTTTCCAGCTTGCGTGAGATAGTCAGCGGCGGCGCCGCCGTTCCCATCAGCATGATCCAAGCCTACCGTGAGCGGTTGGGCGTTGAGTTGATCCAAGCCTATGGAATGACAGAAGCCACCCCGGTGGTCTCCTACAATCGAATCACCGGCCGGTTCGACGGCCTCTCGGAAGGGGAGAAGCTACAGATGGCCGGTACTCAAGGGGCGACAGTGCCTGGACTGGAGATGCGTCTGATCGACGACGAAGGAAAAGACCTGCCCTGGGACGGAGAGCAACGGGGAGAGTTGTTGTTCAAAGGGCCCTGGATCGCCGACAGCTACTACAACGACCCCCGCAGCGAGGAGACCTTCATCGACGGTTGGTACCACAGCGGCGACATTGCCTCGGTAGACCCCAACGGCTACATCCAGATCGGCGACCGGGTCAAGGACATGGTCAAGAGCGGCGGCGAGTGGATCTCATCGGTGGACCTGGAGACCGCCATCATCGCCCATCCCGGTGTGCTGGAGGCGGCGGTGGTGGCCATCCCCCACGAGCGGTGGGGAGAGCGCCCACTGGCCTGCGTGGTGCCCAACGCCGATTCCAAGGGCAAATTGGAAAAGGCCGAGGTTTTGGATTTCATCAGGGACAAATTCGCGTCTTGGTGGATGCCTGACGACGTCGTGTTCATCGACGAGATACCCAAGACCAGCGTGGGCAAGATGGACAAGAAGGTGCTGCGGGAGCGGTACAAGGACTATCAGACCGGAAAATAACGGAAAAACATCAGAAGATTCAGAAGAAGGAGAAGAAGTGGCAGGCTCACAGCCTGCCACTTCTTTGTATCCAGCGCAATCGTTTATCAGGCCGCCTGTATCGCGTCCCGGTTTGGCCGCCAGCACCGCATCAGTTGTCCGGATTCCAGTAACCCAGCCGCCGCGACCCCGGCGATCAATGCCCAGAAAGCCATCGGCAGACCGGCGAAATGCAGGGGCAGCGCTGCCGCGACGAAGGCAGTCATCGCTCCGTAGCGCATGGGGCCGGTGACGGTTTTCTTAACCAATACTTTGAATGACAAAGTAAGCGCCAATGCCCCGACCGTGAGGGTGTAAGACAATGGAAGGTCCTGCACCACCGCGATCACCGGGACCGCCGCGAATGCGACGGCAATGGTGGGGATGGACGATAGCACGATGGCCCAGAAACGGGACTCCTTGGGCCCGGCGGCTGGCCCGGACGAGATCGCGATGGAGCTTCCTCCGATCGCGGCCGGGTGGCCGCCTCCAAGAGCGTTGACCAAGCTGGCCGCGCCTGCCGCCAACCCGAATAGATTACCTGGCGCTCGATATCCCTCTGATCGAAGGATCGCCAAAGCTTGGATGTTGCCGACCCCGACGGTAAGTATCAGGAGCGGCAGTCCCAAAGCCATCAGGGAAGAGGGGCTGAAATCGAAGGCCGGCAGGGCCATCGCCGGCAGAGCCATCGAACCGCCGGCGTCGGGCATGCCAGCGGTGATCACCACGCCCACGAACCCAACCACCGCCGCGGCGATCACGGACACCAGGTGGCTGCGGGTGATGACCAGGGCAACCAAGAACCCCCCGATGACCGGAGCGGCGTAGATGGGGTCATCAAAGGCCCTGAGGGAGGTCTTCCACATGAAGGCCATGACGGTCCCTGCGAAAACCCCGATGGCGATCTGAGGAGGGATGATGCGGCCGAAGACATCATTGAGCCGCAACAGGGAAAGCGCCACCGCAACCACTCCGACCGCCAAGTTAGCACCCAGTATCTGAGCTAGGCTGAATCCGCTGGCCGACCCGGCGATGAAGACCATCGCCGCGATGGAGAGATTGATGGACACCGGCTGCCGGGTGACGAGGGACAG
>JADFNR010000132.1 GCA_022563275.1 Chloroflexota bacterium
CCGGTGGGCGTGGCTTGGTAAATTCCATCTTTCAGCTCCACCTCCACCCTAGCATATACCCGGCGTCCATCTTCGTTCCGGATCGGGCCGGTCAGCACACCCTCAACCATCGGCCGGGGAATCTTCGCCCTGCCCAGCATCGTGCGAATCGCCGGCCTGGCGAACATCTCAAAGGCCACCATGGCGCTCACTGGATTGCCCGGCAGGCCCAAGAGGGGGATGTTCTTGCCGCCGCCGGGACCGTTCAGGTGCCCAAAGGCCAACGGTTTGGCCGGGCGCATGCGCACCGACCAGAAATTCATCTCGCCTCTCTCGTTGAGGACGTCTTTCACGATATCATAATCGCCCTTGGATACCCCCGCCGAAGTGACCACCAGATCGGCTCCCGCGGTGGCTTCCAGCTTGGCGTTCAGGTCCTCCAGATTATCCCTGGCGATGCCCAATATCCTGGGAACGCCGCCGCTGGCCACCACCGACGCGGCCACGCTGAAGCTGTTGGAATCATAGATCTTGCCGGCGGAAAGGGGGGCGCCGGTGTCCTCAAGTTCGTCGCCAGTGGCCAACACCGCCACCACCGGGCGGCGTATGACCTTAACCTTGTTCATTCCCAGTGACGCGATAACCCCAACTTCGGCAGCCCGCACCACAGTGCCTTTCTCCAATACCAAAGCGCCCTGACTTATGTCCTCGCCGGCGGGGCGCACGTTGCAACCCACGGGCATGTCGGCAAATATGGCAACCTGGTCCAGAGGCTTTCCCTCCCGCTTGCGCTGCACCTCGTCGGTCTCCTCGAAGGGCACCACCGTGTCGGCGCCGTCGGGCATCGGCGCACCGGTCATGATCCGGATGGCCGTGCCGGGAGCGACCGTCTTATCGGGCATCTGTCCGGCCGCCACGATACCGATGACATCCAGGTTGCTGGGGTTCTCCTGGGAGGCCCCGGCGATGTCGCTATGGCGAAGGGCGTATCCGTCCATCGCCGAGTTGGCCAACGGAGGCAGCGCCAGCGGCGATTTTATGTCCTCGGCCAGCACCTGCCCCATAGATTCCAGCAGCGGTTTTTCTTCGGCCTCCAAAGCCTGGAAGCTGGCCATTATGCGCTGGTAGGCCTCTTCAACGCTGAGCATGTCCTCAGCGGCGTGGCCATGGCCGTGGGAGTGGGCCGGGTCGTGCCCCCCGTCATGATGGTGACCGTGATTGTGACTAGTCATATGCCTATCTGGATGGGCCTGTCAGGCCCTCAAAGTTGCGTTCAATTCCCGTTCCAGGGTCCGCAAAAGCCCTTCCAGAGACCGGTTGACCTCTTCGTTGGTCAGGGTCCGGTCCCCCGCTTGAAAGTATACGTGAAATGCCAACGACTTGGTGCCTTCGGCGATATTTTCACCGGCGTAGATGTCGAACAACTCGGCGCGGTCCACGCCCCGGTGGCGCAGTATCAACTGGGTCACCCGCACGGCATTCACATCGGAGGGCATCACCAGCGCCAGGTCACGGGTGGCGGAGGGATATCTGGGCAATGGCTCAAACTGCCGCTGCGATGCGGGCAGGGCGGCCATGATGGGCTCAAGGTAAAGCTCAAATGCGGCAACCTTTGGCTGCTCCAGACCCAACCGGTCCATCACGGCCGGGTGGACCTCGCCAACCATGCCCAGCACCGATTCTGAAGCCTTGATGACGGCACAGCGTCCCGGATGGAAGGCTGGGTCATCGACGGGCTCGTAGGTGGCGGCCACGCCCAAGCGGTCCAGCACCAACTCCACAACGCCCTTGGCGTCGTAGAAGTCCAGCAGGCCCTGGTCTTCCAGCCATGATGGTTCATGGCGGAGCCCGGCCAACACGCCGGCGACGGTCTCCCGTTCTTCGGGGAGGTCTCCGTCGCGGGGCAAAAACACCCTTCCGGCCTCAAACATCCGGAAAGGCCCGGCGCTGTGGCCTTGGTTTGCGGCCAGGTTTCCCAGCAGGCTGGCCCGCAGCGTGGTGCGCAGATATTCGCGGTCGGAGCTCAACGGGTTGGCGATCCGCAGCGGCGGGCGAGCAGGGTCTAACTGTTCAACCTGTTCCAACTGCCGCAGGGTTACCAACGGATAGTTGATCATCTCTTGGATCCCCGCGGCCACCAGCAGGTCCTTGATCTGGTCGCGGAGCCCCATGATGGGCACCGGCTGTTGGAACGGTATGGGGCTGGAGAGCATCGTTGTCGGGACGGAATCGTAACCGATGTTCCGAACAACTTCCTCGACCAAGTCCTCTTCGATGTTTACGTCGTTACGCCAGTAGGGCACCGTGACCTTCAGTTCAGCATCGCCGGTGGACTCCCAGGTGAAACCCAAAGCGTCCAGGATCTCCTGGACTCGTTTCAGGTCCACGTCCATGCCCAGGATCCCCTTGATCTTCTTGCTGCTCAGCGGCACGACCGGAGGATCGGCGCCCTCGCCGGACAGAACATCCACGATTCCAGGCGCGACGGTCCCGCCGGCGATCTCGTGGATCAACCCGGTCGCCCGGCGCAGGGCGATGGGCGCCAATTCCGGGCGGAGGCCCTTTTCGAACCGCAGGGTGGCCTCGGTGCGCAGCCCCATGGACTGGGCGGTCTCCCGGTTATTGGTCCCGTTGAAGGTCGCCGACTCCAAAAGCACGTTCACCGTGCGGTCGCTGATCTCGCTGTTGGCCCCGCCGATGACCCCGCCCAGGCCAATGGCGTCGTTGGCGTCGGCGATGACCAGGTTCTCGGCGCTCAACCTCCGCTCCACGCCGTCCAGGGTGGTCAGCAACTCTCCCGGCCGTGCCCGCCTAACGATGATCGTGGCGTCTTTGATCAGGTCGTAATCGAATGAGTGCAGCGGCTGGTTATACTCCAGCATCACGAAGTTGGTGACGTCCACCACGTTGTTGATGGGCCTCAGACCAGCCCTGGTCAGCCGGTCCTGCAGCCACTGAGGGGAGGGGCCTATCTTGACGCCCTGAAGCAGGCTGGCGGTGTAGCGGCGGCACAGGTCCGGGTCGGCAACGCTGATGTTGATCTGTTCCGTGATGGGTGCGCCTGCTTCCTCGTAGCTTGCATCCGGTTCTCGGACTTTCTTTCCAGTTAAGGCTGCCACCTCGTGGGCCACGCCCAGGACCGAAAGACAGTCCAAACGGTTGGGGGTGAGTTCCAGGTCCAAAACGGTGTCGCCCAGGTATTCGTCCAGAGGGGTTCCGGTGGGAGCGTCGTCGGGAAGCACGATGATGCCCGAATGGTCGTCCCCCAGACCCAACTCTACGGCGGAACAGATCATTCCCTGGGACTCGACGCCCCGGATCTTGGCGGCTTCCAAGGTTTCATGCCGTTGGGTGTGGGTGTTGTAGATATTGGCCCCCACCTTGGCGAAGCAGATCTTCTGCCCGGCGGCCACGTTCGGCGCGCCACATACCACTTCCAACTGTTCGGCGCCGGTGGTCACCACGCAAAGGCGCAACCGGTCGGCATTGGGATGGGGACGAACATCGGTCACATGGCCGACGAATACCTCGCTCCAGCCGCCGATGACCTCCACCTCGCCGACTTCGATGCCGGCCATGGTCAGGCGGTGGGCCAATTCCTCGGCGGGCAGGTCGATGTCCACATATTGTTTGAGCCAGCTAAGGGGCACTCTCATCTTTTTATCTCATATTCCGGCAGGCTCCAGCGCATAACGGGGCCTGATAAGCGGCGGGCCACGGCCCACCAGCCAGATGTCTTGTTAAAATTGGCGCAAGAACCGGAGATCGTTTGCGTAAAAATGGCGTATGTCGTCGATCCCGTATTTCAGCATGGCGATCCGCTCCGGGCCCATGCCAAAGGCGAATCCGGTGTACTTCCCGGTGTCGTAACCCACGCCCTCTAGTACTTTGGGATGCACCATCCCGCCGCCCATTATCTCGATCCATCCGCTGTCGCGGCAGATGCGGCAACCACCGCCCTCGCCCTGACAGGCAAAACAATCGATGGACATGTCCACGCCGGGCTCCACGAAGGGGAAATAGTCACAGCGGAAGCGTATCCGGCGTTCCTCGCCGAACATCTTGCGGGCGAATTCATAAAGGGTGCCCTTGAGGTTCGCGAAAGTGATGCCTTCGCCAACGGCCAGACCCTCAACCTGGTAGAAATGCCATTCATGGGTGGCGTCGGTGGCCTCATACCGGTAGCACTTGCCCGGCACCACCACTCTTATGGGCGGTTCACGGCTCTCCATGACCCTGGCCTGCATCGGCGAGGTGTGCGTCCGCAGCAGCATGGCGTTCTCGCCTGCCGGGTCCTCGTAGTCCACCCAGAGGGTATTCCACATGTCCCGCGCCGGGTGGCCCTTGGGGATGTTCAGCATCTCGAAATTGTAATGGTCCCACTCAACCTCCGGGCCTTCAACAACGCCGAATCCCATAGCCACAAAAGTGTCGCAGATCTCCCGGACGATCTGCGTGGTCGGGTGGAGCCGGCCCCCCAAGGCGGGGCGGCCGGGAAGAGTGACATCCAGACGGTCCTCATTGGCGGAGCGGACCAATGACGCTTGGCTGATCTGGCGGACCCGTTCATCCAGCAGTTCCTCTAGGGTGGTCTTGGCCTGGTTTGCCAGCGCGCCTATGGTGCGGCGTTCCCCCACCTCCAGCGTCGATAGACCACGCAGGACGGTGGTCAGCGTGCCGCGACGGCCCAGGTATGAGACGCGCCACTGGTCCACGGCTTCCAGGTCATCCAGGGAATCCAACTCCGCCGAGGCGGAGCGGGTAATCTCATCGATGCTCTGCGCCGTGGGAGGCTGGGTTGAGGGCTCGGTCAATCTGGGTGTTCCTCCGGAGGTTTGGGTCGATGCCTAAGGTTGGCTAAGTACCAACGAATCACGCACGCAACAAACAATTATAGAAACCGCCAATTCAAGGGTCAAGGTTGCCAGGCTCGAGGATCGTCATTATTCAACGAAACGTGATCGAATCGCGGCCTGGTTGTGACAGAGATTCATTGTTTTAGAACAATTGTTCTGATAATGTAATTGTTGCTTACCAGATAACTGGACAACGGTTAGTAGCTGTCGTGATCGCTAACCGCAAATCTGCCAGGACAGACCTGAACGGGATGAATCGTGAATTGGTTCCGGCTAAAGACCTGCATCAAATGCCAAGGCGACCTGGCATCCGACGAGGGTGATTGGATCTGCCTGCAATGCGGCACCTACTACTATACCGGGTTGTACCAAATACCCTCCCATATCGATAAAAACCCGGAAGCGCCGCGTTCCAGTGGACCGGAGCAGCCGGGCCAGAAGATGTTGGGCGCGGGGAAATCACCATTGTTTACCGCGCTTACCGCTTCCCGGACCCCGGCTCCTCATGCAGCGGCCCCCCAAACGGTCACAGGGGCCGCGATGGACGCAACGGTGGCGTCCCTATGACGGTGGATTTCGACCATCCAGTGCTGCTGGCCCTGGACGCGGGGGTCAGAGAAACCGGATGGGCGGTGTTCAAGGATGGAGAAGTGATTGAAAGCGGTGTCACAGGGCTCTCAACCCGGCGCAAGTTGGACCCCGAGGTCCGGGTCTCCCACCTGATCGAGTCGCTGGATGAGCTAGCCAGTCAATGGAAACCCCAGGCCGTGGCCCTCTGCCAACCCAGCGGCATCAATTGGCCGGTGCCTGCGTTGGACTTGCTGATCTCGTCATTGGCTGGGTGGGCGGCCGAACGCGGCCTTCCCCAATTCTCCTATACCGCCCAGGAGGTCCGGACGGCCATCGCCGGACATCCCAACGCGTCCCGGGACCAACTTGGATACGCCATCATGCTGCTATTGGGGCTGATCGGACAGGGACGCTCCACCCACGAATGGGAGGCCATCGCCGTAGGCCACTACCATCAGACCCGCAAAGCACGAGTCTAGATCAAAAAAATCCCCTCCCCCATGCGTTGGGGAGGGTTAGGTCCCCCGATTGATCGGGGAGACTTCCCGGCGACGCCGAGGACGCTCGATCGAATCGGCGCTCGACGTAGTCGGAGGTGGGGGCGACATTATTGGGAGACATATCCCTTCGCCGCCCCCCACCATGAACTAGCCACTAGTGGCCCTCGGCATCAGGAAAACTCTTCTCGCCGGCGGTGATGGACACCGGAAGCCGGTTCTCCGATGGGGGAATGGGACAACTCCAATCGGAGTTGTAGGCGCAGTAGGGGTTGTAGGCGTAATTGAAGTCCACCACCAGGCGGCCGTCTCCGTTGGCCGGCAGGTCCAGGTAGCGGCCGTCTGAATAGGACTCCTCCCCAGTTGTGGCGTCCATGAACGGAAGGAAATAATCATCCCCGCCGGCGCCGCGGTACACCGTCAAGGCCACGGGCACCCCGTCAACCTCGAACTTTAGCTGGCCCCAACGCGTATGGGGCGCAGTGTCCCCGGAGCTGGTCGCCATCTGGATCAGGTCTTTGGATTCCTTGGGAAACTCTTCCACGGAGAGAACAAACTGCAAGTCCGCGTTCTCCTCAAAATACCGCAGCCCCTTGAACCGCTTCCGCTGCGCCGGAGTCAGAGGCGACCCTTCACCGCCTCCGAAGTACTGGTCTTTGGCTTTTCTAAAATCACCGATCTCTGACATTACTTTTTCTGGCTCCCCCGGCCGTTTCGTTCTCTGATATATATGATGCACCCGCCAAATTTTTGGTGCGCCCGGACCGTATATCAAAAATCTGGGGAGATTTTTGGCCATGCCAGGCGTGTATAATAAGGCCCGTCCCAGACCCGCGGGCCCGGGCGTGAAACTAACCAGCGTAAAATTAACCGGTGAAATCAAGCGGACCCGTGCCGCGACCAGTGGAGGCCTCATGCCCATCATTCAACGGCCCTACGTTCCCCCTGACGATAAGGTCCCCAGTGATGAGTCTTACGTTAATCCAGGCGTAAGCCAGAGCGAGGGGACCGGTGAGGGCAACGCTCCTCAAGAGGGTTCCCTTGATCCGATCACGTTCTACAGCGACTCCATGCACATCTTCAGCAGCCTATATTCCGCGGTGCTGTTCTTTGGAGAGCAGATGGAGGAACGGGAGCCCATACTGCGGGCCCGTATCAAAGTAAGCCCCCAGATGCTCAAGGCCATCGCGCTGCTCACCACCAAACATGTGAAGGAGTACGAAGACGCGGTTGGGCCCATCACCCTGCCGGACCAGGTCTATGCGGCCTGGGAATTGGACGGAGCAGACGAGGGAGAACACGGGAATGACGCAGGATGACCGTCCTCTAGCCGAGGATTTCACCACACCGATCAAGATCGAGCCCGGCTTGGACTACGCCACTCCAGAGGGCTGGAATTGGCGATATATATCCACCAGTCAGCCCAACGCCGCCGTTTTCCACCTCAGCCATTCAGAGTCCACCCGGGTGTTGATTGACGTGATCGGCCCTGCAGACTGCGCCGCCGACGCCAATTACGTGCTGAGCAAGGAGATTCCCATCGTGATCTTGGACAGCCTGGACAAGTACTGGGCTGCGGAATCACGGACCCAACTGCCCCTTGCGGGGGTCAGGGTGCCGGTGGAAGGGGATACGGTTGCGGAAGCCAAACGGGCCTTGGCCGCGGACCTGGCGGCCCAACTCCGTCTGCTGCTGTTGTTGTCCAGTTCTCACAAAGGAAAGATCGCGCCGGCCCTGTTGCAGAACCTAAAGTACCTGTCTTCTTGTATGGAGGCGGGGCCAGGGCCCTCATAGTAGCGGGGATTACTCTGCCGGACTGATTTTCTCGAGCCCTTCCACAGCGTTAAGAATTTCCCGCACTGCTTCCACCACCCCGTCCAGTGGCGCCGTGTGGGCCTCGGACTGCGTTCGGCCCTTTATCTCAACCACACCGGCTTTTATATTCCGGGGGCTGACCACCAGCCGCACCGGCATGCCCAGCAGGTCAGCGTCGTTAAACTTGACGCCCGCCGCCGCGTCTTCCCGGTCGTCGTACAGCACCTCCACCCCCGCGTCTACGAGCTCTTTGTACAACTTGTCTGCAGCTTCAGCCACTTCCTCATTGGCGATGTTCAGTCCAACCAGGTGGGCCTGATAGGGGGCGACCGGGACCGGAAACACGATACCCTGCTCGTCGTTATTCTGCTCCACCGCCGCCGCCAGCAACCGTCCCACGCCGATGCCATAGCAACCCATGATGATGGGGCGCCGCTGCCCTTCACTGTCCAGGAAATACGCGTCTAGAGTCTCGCTGAAAAAAGTCCCTAGCTTGAAGATATGCCCCACTTCGATGCCCTTGATGGACTCCAATATGTGCCCGCAGCGGGGGCAGAGCTGGCCCGGCTGGGCCAAAGCGATATCGGTCACGATGTCCGCCTGAAAGTCCCGGGGGTAATTCGCCCCTTTGAAGTGGGTGTCCGGTTTGTTGGCGCCCACCACGAAATTGCCGCCGCTGGTGATGGACACATCGGCCACCCGCTTGATGCCGGTTAGGCCGATGGCCGAAGCGGAGCCCGCGACCAGTCCCGCTGCCTCGACCTCGTGGTCTTCCGCCAGCCGCAGGTCGTTGGACTGGAGGGCGTTCCTAAGCTTGACTTCGTTCACGTCCAGATCGCCCCGAATGGTGACAAACACGGGCTCGCCGTCGGACATGTAGAAAACGGCTTTCAGCGTTTTCGACTCGGGCACGTCGAGGAACTTGGCGAGTCCGGCGATGGTCTTGATCCCGGGGGTGCTGACCTCTTCCAGCGCCTGTTCCGGTTCGGCGGGGACCTCAGGGTAGGTCGATTCGGCCTTCTCGGCGTTGGCCGTATAGGAACATGAAGTGCAGGTGATGACCGTGTCCTCGCCGGTCTCGGTGGCCAGCAGGAACTCGTGGGAATCCTTGCCGCCGATGGCCCCGCTGTCCGCCTCGGCCATCAGGACCGGCAGGCCGCAGCGTCGAAAGATGTTGCGGTAGGCCTGGGCCATGGCCTGATAACTCTCCTCCAGGCTGGCCTCGTCGGCGTTGAAGCTGTAGGCGTCCTTCATGTCGAATTCCCGCACCCGGACCAGGCCGGCCCTGGGGCGGGCCTCGTCCCGGAACTTGGTCTGGATCTGGTACAGGATGAGGGGCAGGTCTCGGTAGCTCTGGACGTTGGCTTTGACTACGTTGGTGATCACTTCTTCGTGGGTGGGCGCCAGCACCATGGGGCGGCCCCGCCGGTCCTCCA
>JADFNR010000133.1 GCA_022563275.1 Chloroflexota bacterium
TACCTGCGGGGGCTGCCCGAAGACTTCGAGAACTGGGCGTCCTGGGGCAACGACGAGTGGACCTACCCCAAGGTCTTGTCCTACTTCCGCAAGGCGGAGACCGACCTGGACATCCGCGACGATTTCCACGGCACCGACGGCCCTCTGCCCATCGTCCGCCGCGAGAAGGAACCCTGGCCGGAGATTCAAAAGTCCTTCCACGATGCCTGTTTGGAGATGGGGTACAAGTACAACCCGGATATGAACGGCCCCGATCCCTCAGGCATCGGCGCCATCCCCATGAACAACCGGGACGGCGTCAGGATGAGCACCAACCTCACCCACCTGACTCCAATGCGCCACCGGCTCAACCTCACCATCCGAGGCAACGTTTTCGTCCGCCGGGTGCTGTTGGAAGGCTCGATAACCGTTGGCGTCGAAGTAGAGAGCGGCGGCGAGATATTCCGCATCGAATCAGACCTGGTGGTGCTGAGCGCCGGGGCGCTGAAATCGCCCCACATCCTGATGCTCTCCGGCATCGGGCCCAGAGACCAGTTGGAGGAGTTTGGCGTCAAGGTGCTCCACGACCTGCCCGGTGTGGGCGCGCAACTCTGGAACCATCCCCAATCGTCGGTGACCTTCAAGGTCAAAGACGGTGTCGAACTGGCCTCCAACGCGGGCTCCCTGCGCTTCGCACTGCGGGTGACCGCGGAGCCGCCTTCCCAGTCCAACGACATCATGCTTCAGACGTTGGGCATATTTAACGTCGTGACCGGCGAGATGCTGCCCAGTGGAACGGCCCGGATCTCCTGCGCCCTGGAACTGCCGGACGGCGCAGGTTGGCTCCGGTTGGCCTCCTCCGACCCCACGGTGCAGCCGGCGTTCGACTACCGCTACTTCCATGACGGCAACGACATCCGCCGCATGCGGGAAGCGGTCCGCCTGGCGGCCAAGATATTGGAATCCAACGCCTATAAAGACACGGTGGAAGGGCGGACCACCCCCACTGACGAGGTGCTGGCCAACGACGAAGCCCTGGACCAGTGGCTACGGGAAACGGTCGGCACGTCCCGCCATGTCTCGGGCACCTGTAAGATCGGGCCGGACTCGGACCCCATGGCGGTGGTGGACCAGCATTGCCGTGTGAGGGGAATCACCGGACTGTGGGTGGCCGATTCATCGGTCATCCCCCAGGTGACCAGGGCCAACACCAACGCCACGGCCATCATGATTGGCGAAAGGGTGGCCGACTGGGTCGCCGGAACCTGATCTGGCAGCCAACCCAAGTAAGACTGGCGGACAGAATTCACCCTAATCTAACTCTTCTCCTGGAGGGGCTTTGCCTCAAAATCTCTGAAATCAGTCTGCATGCTGTCACCCCGAGCGGAGAGAGGGGTCTCATTGCTTTGGTTAAACCGGGCTGCATCGCAAAACGAGATTCTTCGCCTGCGGCCTCAGAATGACAGTTTCGCGTCAACATCCTCATGCGTTGGGGCGTTACTTAAACTTGGGCATGACCTCTTCGGCAAACAACTTCATGGACGCCATGACCTTGGCGTGTTCCAACCCGCCGAAGGCGAAGTTGGCCCCGAAGTAGCTGATGCCGTGCTGGCTCTGCAACTCGGCGATGCGGTCAACGCACTGGTCCGGCGTGCAGAAGTAGTTGTTGGCCAGTTCCGACTCGTAACTCCGCGGTTCCTCCCCCCGGTCCTTCCTCCAATGGTCCAGGTCCACGTGGATCTCATCGCCCTTTGTTATCGTGCGCCGGTAGGCGCTAAGGTCCCGCACCCAATTTATTGCCTTTTCGGGGTATTCATTGGCCTCCTTCTCATCTTCGGACAGGTATATGAAGCGGAAGAAAGGCATCTCAGCCATTTGGGACACCTTGCCGGCGGCGGCGCATCGGTCGGAATATAGTTTCATCAACGCCAGGGTGTCGTCCACAGGCGTGAAGTAGGTGGTTAGGACCGGCATGTCTCGTGCGACCGCGATGTCGATGCTGGCGGCGGTGCGGGAAACGGCCACGTGCACCGGGGGATGGGGTTTCTGCAGCGGACGCGGGGCTATGGTGATTCCGTCCACCTGATAATATTTGCCGTGGTAGGTGAAGTCCTCGGTGGTCCATAATCCCAGGATGATGTCCAGCACCTCGCGAAAGCGGTCGTCGCGCGAGTCGAAATCAATCTTAAAGTTCCCGTACTCGTAGTCAGCCGAACCGCGTCCGACCCCGAGATTCAACCGTCCATTGCTGAGCAAGTCCACCATGGCCGCTTCTTCGGCCAAGCGGATCGGGTTATGGAACGGCAGAACGCTGACCCCAGCGCCCAGCCGGATGGTCTTGGTCTTGGCGGCGATATGTGCAAGGATGGGCATCAATGACGGGAATATCCCATAACGGCTGGAGTGGTGTTCGGCGATCCAGAGGGAGTCGAAGCCCAATTCCTCGCCGTATTGGACCTGCTCCAAGACCTCTCCGTAGATCCGGCTCTGGTGGACCGTGTCCTTGTCGGTCCAAGACGCCGGGAAGAATAGAGCGAACTTCATGACGGTTTTCGGCTCCTCATGGCTGGCGGCATTGCCCTGGGCGGTCACACCGTCCGCCGGTGGGCAATGGCGAGTATATAGCAGGCAGGCACAACAGGGAATGGATATTTGATCCCCCGCGCTATATATTCACGCCCCTGGGCTTCGTCTCTGCGCTACCGCGACTTCAGACTGTTCTGGGTCTCCACCCTGTGTTACTCCCTGGGCACCGGGATGGAGCACGTGGCAATGGGTTGGCTGGTCTTCGAGATCACCGGCTCGGCCTTCATCGTTGGCGTGGCTGCCGCGGCCCGCATGGCGCCTTTGTTCTTCCTGGGCATACTTTCCGGGGCGATAGCCGATTGGATGGACAGACGGTTGTTCTTGCTCCTCAGCGCCCTGGGCGGGGCCGTCGTGGCGGCGGCAATGGCCACGGTCCTCCTCACCGGAGACCCTGATGTCTGGACGGTGATCGCCCTGGTCGCCGGCGGCGGTTGCGTCTTCGCCTTCACGTTGACCACCAGGCAGGCCTACACCTTCGATATCGCCGGCCCGGAGCATGCGCTGAACGGGCTCTCCCTGAACCAGATGGCCATGCAAGCCGGCGGCATCGCCGGGGCGGTAATCTCCGGTGCGTTGATCGAATCCGTGGGTCCGGGGTGGCAATACATGGCTGTCGGAGCCAGCTATGTGGGCTCCGCGTCGGTCCTTATGGTCATCGGCCGGTCCACCAGGACGGCGCGGCCCCTACGGGAGCCGATTCTGCGGAACCTGGCCGGATACATCCGGTTCCTCAGAGAGAACCGGGTGCTCTTCGTGCTGATGTGCCTGGCGTCCATCACGGAGGTGTTCGGGTTCACTCACATGACACTGCTGCCGGTGTTCGCCAAGGAGGTGCTGCACGTGGGCCCGGTGGGACTGGGGTATCTGATCGCGGTGAGGCAGGCCGGAGGACTGCTGGGCCTGGCCCTGCTGGCCAACCTCCGGGACTACCGCCGCAAGGGTCTGCTGATGTTCATCATCGCCACCGCCTTTGGGGTGGGCCTGATGGCGTTCTCCATCTCTTCGGCTATGGTTTACTTCATCGCCGTGTTGGCGGCGGTCAATGCCTGCGCCATGTCAGTGGACACCCTTTACAAGACGTTGATGCAGTCCAACGTGCCCGACGAACAGCGTGGCAGGGCCATGGGCTCCTGGGTCCTCAGCATCGGGGTCGGTCCGATCGGTCACCTGGGGGTGGGCGGCCTGGCCACGGCCCTCGGGCCGCAGGGAGCCCTGCTGGTCAACGGCGCGGTGCTGGCCGGGATCAGCATAGCCGCGGCCATCGGACTGCCCAGGGTACGCCGGTTGAAGTAGGCCCGGCCGCGATATTAGTGAATACAGAGCGCCGGCGGGTCGGGTCAAGCCGCCAAGGTGCTTTCGTAACCCACTTTATTCAGAGCGCTTTGAATCTCCTCAACTGACACGGATGAAGGTTCATACTCCACGGTTAGGGTTCTCGCCTTCGATTCTCCATCGACCTTGCTGATTCCTTGCACTCGGCCTACGGCCATGCGAATAGTGATCACTCAACCATCGCAAGTGATTCCCGGAACGTTAAGCTTCACGCTTTCCATCACAAATCCTCGTTTTATATTCTTGTTGTAAAAGCAACATCAATTCATGGGAAGGATCAGGCGGTCGAAGGTCCCAGGATTGAAGCCGGAGTAGATGAGGGCGCCGCCCACCAGGATGATCAACAGTGTGGACACCGCCTGGATGCGCCGGCCCCAGACACGAAGAGACACGGTGAACGCCGGACCGAAGGACGACCCCAGAAACGCCAGCATGAATATCAGCAACCCCATGGTGACGGCGAAGATCAGGAATGCCTGAAGCCCCGTGACGAACCCGCCGACCCCGGTGGCGAAGGCTGCGACCGCAGCCAGGAAGGGAGCGGTTCAACCAACGCCTACCACGACAAATCCAGCGCCGAACAGGTAGCTTTTCTTGGGGGTCGGGCTTCCCATCGCTTGTTCCCAAATACGGCTGCCCACACCCATGATTGGGCCAATGAAGGGCAACCGGTTGGTCTGTCCACCCAGATGAAGTACAGCCACGCTAACCAGAAACAAGCCCACTGCAAGCTGAACCCATCGGAAGTAGGGGGCAATGAGCCCTTTGGTTCCAGTACCGACGATGGCCACCATGATTCCCAACACGATTATTATGGTCATCGCCCCGACCGCTGTCGCCAGGCTCAATCCAGTCCTGCGGCCAAGCCCTATGTTGTCTCCCCCGAACGCGAGGAAGCCAGGCAGAGCGGGCAGGCCACAAGGGTTGAACGTGGCGGCGATACCGGCGACGAGGGCCACCAGCGGAAGGCTGATGGCGTTCAGATCACCCGGACGCAACAGTTGGTTCCAAAAATACAGGAGGATAAAGACACCGGCGGCGACCACACCAAAAAGGAGCAGTCCGGAGCCGATCTTTTGCAGCGCCCCCGTTGACACCGGGGAAGACGCATTGTGAGCCACGTAGCACCTACCTTGAGGACTGGGGGTTTTGCGTATAACTTACCGCCACCGCGCGCTATTGGCAATTATATGATGCCTGTTTACCACGTACGATTCATGGTCTTTTTCATCACCATGGAGCTGGCCTCAGACAAGCATCAGCACGGCCCGTCTTTAGAATCAGCAGGGGCGAGCCGGCGCCATTCAAGTTGGGTTAGAGTCCCCCAGCGAGGCAGCGGGCCACGAAATTCTTCATGAGCGCCACTGCCCGGTCTGACTCGGGGCCGGGGGTGTTCCCAAACAGATGTGGCATACCGGGGAACAGCTCCAATTCGATGTCTCCACCTGCCTCCCGGTAGGCGGACACGAATTGCTCCGTCACCGGCACCGGCAGATTGTTATCGGCGGTACCCTGGACGATGAGCGTGGGCGGCAAGACCGCCTCTTCCTTCCGTTGCAGTATCTGGAACGGAGAGCCTTCCTTCATGGCATCGGTGGTCAGGAAATACCCCTCGGATAGCGCAACTATCCTGGCGTTCTCCGCTTCTTGTACGAACCGGTACCGGGCGTATGGGTCGACGATCGGCCACCCCAACAAGAGGTATTTCAAGGTTGCGTCCGCATCCGGGCCCGGCAGCTCCAGGTAGCTGTACGCGGGGTGATGCGGCCTCATCGCGCTGAGCAGCACCGTGTGGCCGCCGCTGGACCCCCCTATGCCGCCCACGGTTTGGGGGTCCGCATCGAATTCCTCCGCGTGGGATTTCAGCCAACGGATAGCTAGATTAACGTCGGCCACCTGCGCCGGGTAGGGATGCTCCGGCGCCTGGCGAAAGTCGATGGCCGCGACGACGATGCCGCTTTCGGCCAGGGCCCGGTCCATCACTTCGTTGGCGGTCCGGTCGCCATTGGTCCAGACCCCGCCGTGAACGTCGACCAACGCCGGGAAAGGGCCTGCTCCCGCGGGCTGGTAGATCCGGACGGCCAAGCCGTCCTGGTACTCCATCTCACGGACGTTTACTTCACACACATGATCTGGGTCGTATGCCACTGTTGGATCGCTCGCCATTTGCTTCTCCGGTATTGGGTTGCTAGAGAATCTCGAATCTTAGCCTCATCTGGGGATGCCGTGACGGTCAGCGCTGGTATCTGTAGTCTTTGGAGATTCCCGCTTCCGGCACTGGGGCCGGGTTCTTGACCTGATAGCGGTACCTGGGATCGAGTTTGGGCTTGGGGCCGATGGTGCCCCGCAGGACGCCGATGGCTTCCACTTCATGCTCGACCACGTCTCCGGGCTCCAGGAACCTGGCTTTCTCATAGCCTTTGCGGATTGCTTCCCGGATGGAGCCGCCGCCCACGGTCCCGCTGCCGATCACGTCGCCGGGCACGATGCGGCTGTCCTTGGAGGCCCGCTCAACCATGTCCCCAAAGGTGTAGTAGGCGTCTTGGGCCGCGCCGTCCTTCAGCCAATAGTCCCCATTGACCCTGACCTCGCACTTCAGGTGCAGCCGCCCGTCTTTCATATAGGGAGCTAATTCATCGGTGGTCACCAGCCATGGACCGATGGATGACGCGGTGTCCTTTCCCTTGGCCGGCCCCAGGCCGAAGGCCATCTCGTCCACCTGGAGGTCCCGGGCGCTCCAGTCATTGAACAGCGTGAATCCGGCGATGTAGTCCAGCGCCTCCGCCGCCGGGACATCCCTTCCTTCCCGGCCGATCACACAGCCGATCTCAAGTTCGTAGTCGAATTGGGTGGATGCCGAGGGGTAGGGTATCTCGGCGTCCGTCCCGTAGATGCAAAGGGGGTTGGAGAAGTAGAAGACCGGCATCCGGTACCAGACCTCATTGGGCTCACGGGTGCCCTGGTTGCTGGCGTGTTCTTCGTAAACGATGAAATCGCGCACCGTGGGGGGTTGGATTATGGGAGAACGCAGCCGGACATCCGCCAAGGGCACACTGGGCGATGCGATATTCTTCTCCAGGGCGTCCCGGACCCTATCTATAGGCGAGTTATCTTGCTCCAGAAGCGCCCGCACATCACGCAGGGAGTGGCCGCTCATACCCAACAAGGCGCTGACATCCACCACCTGGCCGTCTTGCAGGACCCCGCAGCGGGGTCCCGACTCCGTATCGTAGGTTAGCAGCTTCATCTGGTCTCCCATTCCCGGCCGGCTACGTTCCGCCTCAAAAAAGAGGAAGAACAGGAGGAATTACAGCACACGTGCCTGCGACGGTCAATCGTAACTAAAAACGCCCCGGCCCGCTGAAACGAGCCGGGGCGTTTTTCCAATGACTTGAGAAGCCGGTGAGCAGCCAAGACCGGCCGTTGGCTACAGAGCTACTTCGATGGTGACCGGCACCGGATGGGACACGATGTCGTAGACCGGGGAGCGGGCCTTGGCGACTTCGACCAGTTCCTTGAGGGTCGCTTCGGGCACGTCACCCTTGACCTTCAAAGCCACCGTTATGTTCTTGTAGCCGCTCCTGACCTTATCATCCATGCCCAGGAAGCCGTGCAGGTCCAAGTCGCCTTCTATGACCGAAGACACCTCGGTAATCTTGTGGCCCCGGGCGGCGGCGTGGTAGACCAATGAAGTGGTGATGCAGCCCGCCAGGGCGTGCAATACGTACTCCACCGGGTTGGGCGATTCGTCGTCACCCAGAAGTATCTGGTGCTCGGCGTTGTCCAGGGTGAACCCGTCCCGCGTCTGAATCTCACAGGCGCCGAAGAAGTTGCCCACGGTGGTCCGGTTATGCCCGCCGTTCATCCATTTGTTCTCGATGCGGAACTTGAAATCCGCCACCGCGGGCGTGCCTTTGATCGCATCGATGACTCCGAAAAGGTTGTCCACATTGACGCCGTTGAGTGTAGTTTGAGTAGCCATGTTCATGTTCTCCTTAAAATTGTTTTTAGTTTGATCTTGTATCGATCAATGGTCCCGGAGGTGGGACCATGACCTGCCGCGATTTGGTCCGGTGTTTCTCATAGGCGCTCCTTATAATTTTGGTTCGGTCCTGATCATTATTGATGGCGCGCTACCAATTTAGCGCTGGAAAGTCGGGCTTGAGCCCCAAAAAGACCTGGCCCACGCTTTCGAACCTGGCTTCTGAGACCGAACCGTGCTGTTTCAGTACTTGGATGTCCCGGAAATAACGTTCCAAGGGGCTCTTGGTGTAAAACCCGGTCGAACCTGCCACGTTGTACATCAACTCGACCGCATCCACTGACCTGGCTACGGCATTCGCCGAGGCGAGCAGCAAGTCGGCTCGCTGTTCCAAAGAAACGGTTTCTCCAGAGGTTGTCAGGCCCCACATCTCGGTGAGTGTTTGGAAGAGCAGGGCACGCGCGGACCGAATTGCGGCCTCGGCCTGGGCCAGTTTGGCTTGGGTGGACGACTTGTCCCGGAGAAGGGTCTTACTGGTCAGCGGCGTTTTCCCCTGAGCCAGGGCGGATACTTCATTGATGGCGTTTCGGGCTATGCCCAACATCACCGGTCCAACGTTGGCCGCTACTATCCCAACTATAGGAAAACGGTACAGCGCCCCCTGATAATGGCTCCCGAGTTTGGAGTCGGGAACCATCTGGGTAACCATGTGACTGGGCACGAATACATCGGCGACCTCCACGTCGTCGCTGCCGGTGCCGCGCATCCCCATCACAGACCAGGTGTCGATGATCCGGCATGATTCAATGGGGATATAGACCCGGATCAGCGCTGGTTTGCCGTCATCACGCAACCGAGGTCCGCCACCATCGAAGACATTGGCTGTGACGCAGAACCAGCTAGCTTCGTGGCAATTGCTGACGAAGGGCGCCCGCCCAGTCAACCGATATCCGCCTTCCTCCACCTCTGCTTTGATTGGCGGGTTGATGGCGGCGGAGATTATCCCACTGACACCGGGCCCCAGTATCTCCTCCGCGCCCTTGTCGGACAGACGGGAGCATCCGTGTGCGAACGCTCCAGGGTTGCATAGGGACCAACCAGCCGTGCTGTCATACCGGGAGACGGCCTCGACCACCTGGGCGTAAGTCAGCGGAGCCACTTCTAGTCCGCCAAGGGACCGGGGGGCCATCATCCGGAATAAACCGGCATCCGTCAT
>JADFNR010000134.1 GCA_022563275.1 Chloroflexota bacterium
GCCTCAAGAACGACATGGACCAGATACCGGACCTGCTCCCCTATTTCGACTGGGCGCTGAATGAGGAATGCTTCCAGTACGACGAGTGCGAAACATTGTCGCCCTTCATCCAAGCCGGAAAGGCGGTGTTCAATGTCGAGTACGGTCTGGAGACCAGTGAGTTCTGCGCCGAGGCCGAGAGATTGGGATTCAACTCCATGAGGAAAAACCTGGACCTGGACGCCTGGCGGGAACCTTGTGACTAACTCCGGATTCCTGCTAGCAATAATCTGAAGTTTTCCCCTCTACTCCGGTGGGTAGAGAGCGCAACGTCTGACCGTCGGTTCCGGGCAGGTAGTCGAAGAAGCACACGCCGTAGTGACCGAATTCTTTGTCGTTGGCAAACGAGTCAGCCCAGGCCGGGTCTGGCGTGACGTTATTGGGCTGCCGCACGTCGTACAGGCCAAAATCGACAAAGATGTTTACCTGGGGGATACCAACCGATGTTCCGACGACCTCTCCTTGCTCTACCCACAATGGTGGGTTTATCAAGGTCGTCCGGCTATCGGCGGACGCCGGCCCCGTGATGATCTTCAGGGCATCCTCGATCTTTGGTGATAGCCCCCTCACGTGATCAAAGCGGTAGAAAAAACCGCAGGGCACCGAGAAGAACAGCAGTATCTGTTCTTCGCCGCCCTGCAGATATCTAGCAGCTTGCACCAGATGGGAGCCAACCGGGGCCCGGACGATGACGCTATCCGCGCTGCTGGCATCAAAGCTAAACCCGCCATGCCCTTTGTAGCCGCCACGCGATTGGCCGGGCCACAACGCCGCAGTCACTTTGTTCATGTCCACCGGCGTCTGCAGCACGAAGGGGTCGGAGCAAGTTGGCGGCGTGCCTTTGGGCGCCCAGGCTGTCCCGTTGAACCACCAGATCACGCTTGATCCGGCGCTTACCGAGTGGGAGGGAAGGTCGTGGTCTGCGCTCTGCTGCGTTGCCGGCGGCGCTGGAGTCGGCTCCGGAGTGGCCGCAACAACCGGGGATTGCTGTTCGTTGGTTGGCTGGGTTGTTGGCGACGGAGTTTCGCCGGCATACTCCCTCGTGACCGGAAGGGGTGTCGCCGTGGGCTGGGCGGCCCGGGTTGTGGGCGGGGTTTTAGTACTTGGGATGGAAGTCGCAATGGCCGTGACTGCCGTCGTGGGGGTAGGGGCCGGCGAGGATGTGGCGGTTGGAGGCGCCGGCGTCGGGGAGGACGCTTCTCTACATGCGGCGAGGAACAACGTAGCACCCACGACGGCTAGCCCAAATACGATACTGCGGAATCTCATAGGCCGATGCTAGCAAACACCGGACGTTAGGCCTAACCACGATGGAAGCGCATTTTAACGCCTGCGTCGACCGGGACGCAGGGATTATTTCAACGCGCTTGTTAAAACAAAGTCATTTTCTCTGCCCACACCGTGACACGCCTGGCAACCCGCCACTTTCCCCTCGGCTTGAACATCACCGGCCGCACCGATCTTGGCCCAGAACCAATCGTTATTCTCGGGGTCGAACCCGTCCACCTTGTACATCAACGTTATGAGATCAAAAACGGCGTCCGGGGTGTAGTTCTCCTTGACGATGATACCGCCATTGGGAATCGATCCAGCCAGATCCTTCAAAGCATCAAACGCTATGGGGTTCAGATATGAGGTGAATAGCGCTCCGTGGGGTTCCCCGCCCTGGTACAGTTCGCCTTTGCCGGGCCACAACTCCCAATTCTCCTGGTAATCGGATTCTTGGAGAAAATCCCAAACGGCGCTGCCATTGGGAGCGGGCAACGTAGGGTCGCCGCTGCCACATGCCAGCGCTAGGACTCCGGTGGCGATGAAAACAGTTAATAATATTGGTCTCAGAGGCATCGAGATACCTAATTGGACGCCATGGGCGATGGCCAAAAAATTGGACCCGAAGTTGGCGCGATGCTACAGCCGCAACCCGGCCATGTCAAACGGCCCAACCCACCCATCCGAACGCGCCGCCGGCAACGGCGCGCGGCGGGGAAAACGTTCCCACGCACGCTTTCTGGCACCTGATCTGGCCTGCCCCACACCCTGCGGCCCATATGTGCATCGAATTAAATAGCCGGCGCCGTTGACTCCGGTTTAATCGGCGTTAACCCTGGCTCTCATAAATTTTTGACTTTCTGACGGAGCGTGATCCATGTCCAATAAACGAATTGGCGGGTTGGGATTAATCGTCGGGGCCGCCGCCCTGATCGCAGTGGCCTGCGGCGGAGGGGACGACGATGTCAGCGTCACCGCCTCCCAACCGGCCACCGCCCCCGTCGCCACCGCCGCGTCCAATACGGCGACGCCGCTGCCCGAGACCACTTCACCGCCCGCAACTACCTCGTCGAGATACTCATGGGTGGTGAGTGAGGTCGATAGCAAAGGGGCCAAGCCATCCATCGCCGTGGACGCTTCAGGCATACCCCACATCGCATTCATGTCTGAGGCCAACCCGGGTTTCCTCAAAAGCGCGGTCCTGGACGGGGGCGCATGGGAGGCGACTACGGTAACCACCGGATACCTCTACGGCCCGCTGGACATCGCGCTGGATTCGGACGGGTCTCCCCACATCGTCTGGCACAACCACGACAATGAAGACGGAAGCTATGGCAGGCTAGACAATGGAGATTGGGTCACCACCGATATCCAGAGTTCCGGGCACGATGGATGGGACATAAACGTGGCCATCGACTCCACCGGGTCGCCCCACGTGCTGGCGGTGGACCCGTCCCAATTCGGAAGTCAAAACGGCCTCGAGTACGCTACCTTGGATGGCGGCGCCTGGACAGTGGAAAAGGTGGGCACCGGACGTCTGCCCTATGAGTTCGGCAACGACATAGCCCTCGATTCCCAGGACCGCCCACACATCGTGTGGTTCGATAGCCAGACCCAAGACCTGAAATACGCCCTGAGGGATTCCGGCGGTTGGACCATATCCACCGTCGACTCGGCGGGCGACGTTGGCCGTTACCCTTCGCTGACCCTGGACCGGGACGGCAACCCGGTGGTCAGCTACTACCAGACCCTGAGTGAGTCCAGCGGCGTCATCAAGCTGGCCCGGTGGGACGGCAGCCAATGGAACACTCAACGCATCGATCAGCTGGACGACGTATTTCCCGGATTCTTCGGCGCCAGAAAGAACAGTTCGGTCATACTGGACGCCGATGGCAACCCCATCGTCGCCTACTCCGACGAGTCGGTGGTCAGGCTCGCTTCGTGGAATGGGGAGAACGGCGGCTGGAACATCGAGACGGTGGCGAGCGCGGATAAAGAACCCCTGGGCCAACAGGTCTCCATGGCGCTGGATGCACAGGGGGTGCTCCATATCACCTTCGCCGATGTCAGCCGAAAAGGCGGGCCGGGAGTCCTGGGCACGGTGATGTACGCGCGGGGCGTACCGTCAGCGGCGGCCAGCGTCATTGGGAGCGGCGCCGGTTCAGGCGGGTGACCGGTTATCTGGGCAACCCAGCCCACAAACAGAGTGGGTAACATGAGTCATCCCGGAGTTTGGCGGGTAGATGCCAGCGAAGAAGGATTGCAGCGCAAGCCACTGAAAGCACGTGGGCGGCGGTCTGCCATTGAACATGGGCAGCGCCACCTTCGTCATTCCAGCGAAAGCTGGAATCCATGGCCGTCTCAGGGGATCATTCTTGGCCAACGCAGGCAATCTGGATTCCGGCCTTCGCCGGAAAGACGGCATTGGCCCCAGAGTGTGGTCTCACTAGGAAACTCCGGGATGACTCATGTTTTTTTGGCGCGGTCCGAATACCCAAAATACCGAATGATCCGCCAGCACACGCACGCGGTTCCGGCCGGCGGAGGGCCTCGTTAATATCAAATATCGTAATATTGTATCTAGGTTAATATCTGATTAAGTGTTACATTAATGAGCGTGCCCCCCGCTGAAACCACCAAAACTAGCGCGTCGTCCATCTCCAGACTGAAAGAAACCCTCGCCTACCCCGGCTGGAAGGTGGTCGGCGCCTGTTCTTTCCTGGCCATCTTCGTTGGAAGCATCTTCGTCTACGGCTTCCCGGTCTTCTTCCTGCATATCCAGCGGGACTTGGAACTCAGCAGCGCCGCCACGTCATTGATATTCGCCCTGTCCCGGGGTGAGGCCGGGATCGCCGGACCCATCACCGGCTGGATCGTGGACAAGTTCGATTCCAGGCCCATCATCATATTCGGCGGGATAATGGTCGGGGCGGGACTGGTGATCCTGTCGATGGTCCACACCTACTGGGTCTTCCTGGCCGTGTTCATCGGCATGGTGGCGGTGGGCAACAACACCAGCTTCGGCCAGACCTTCTTGGCGGTGATCAACCGGTGGTTCGTGAAACGCAAGGCCGTCGCCATGACCCTGGTCATCACTTCCTACACCATCGGCGGCGCGATCATGGTGCCCCTGCTGTCCCGGGGAGTGGAGGCCCTGGGCTGGCGGACCGTGCTGCTCTACGCCGGCATCTTCGTGGTTGTCCTGTCCGTCCCCACGTCGTTCTTCATCCGGCGTTCCCCCGAGAGCGTGGGGATCAACATCGACCAGTCTCCCGAGGCCCCGGACCGGCGGATGACGCCCGCCGGCATGGCCCGCGTCTCCGATGGCGACTTCGGGGTCAAAGAGGCGCTCAAGACCACCACTTTTTGGCTGATGCTGTCCGCCAGCTCCCTGCGCATCTCGGTGACCAGCGGGATCCTGGTCCACGCCATACCGATCATGGCCTGGCGGGGTCTCAGCGAGCAATCGGGGGCCGATCTCATCGCCCTGCTCTTCTTCATCGCCATCCCGGCCCGGCTGTTCTTCGGCCTCTACAACTCCGGGTTCCAGACCCGCTACATCCTATCGATGGGGATGGCGTTCGGGACCCTGGGATTGTTCACGTTGATATTCGTCGATTCCGGATGGGCGGTCTACACCTTCGTCACCGGAATGGCCCTGTTGGAGGGCGCCACCACGCTCAACTGGGTGCTGATGGGCCAGTATTACGGCCGGCGCAACTTCGCCACCATCATCGGCATCATCACCGCCGTCTACAGCGTCGGAATGCTGGCCTCACCCCTGTTCCTGGGCTGGCTGTTCGATCACACCGGCTCCTACCGCATCGGGCTGACGGTTTTTCTGGGGATGTACGCCTCCAGCGCCGTCTTCTTTCTCTTCAGTTCACGGCCTTCCCGGCCCGCCAGGGTCCTGCGCCCTTTGGGATAGGCCGGCGGGTAGACCGGGGGTAGGCCCCTTTTCCGGCGGCCAAGGGCTGATAAGATAAACCGTCAAACCGGGCCGGCCTGGCGGAGATGGCGATGGCGGCGACGATCATATTCGACCTGGGCGGAGTCCTGGTGCATCTGGACTGGGACAAGGTCTGCGCCCCGCTGGCCCGGCTCTCGGACCTGAGCCACGCCGCCGTCTTGAAAGAAGTCCAGAATGGGCCCATCGTCGAGTCGTCCATGTTGGGTCATCTCACCCCCCAGGAATTCCACCGGTCTCTCTGCGCCGAGATCCACGTCGACATCCCCTTCGACCCATTCATCGACATCTGGAACGGGCTACTCAGCCCCGATGAGGACATGGCGGCATTGGTGGAGGAATTGGGCTCGGTCCACCGCCTGGTCCTCGCCTCCAACACCGACGCCATACATCTCGCATTCGCCCAAGAGCATTTCAGCGTCATGCAAGCCTTCGACCGGTTTTTCTTATCCTACGAGATGGGCCTGCTGAAGCCGGACCCGGCCTACTTCCAGCACGTGCTGGACGGCCTCCAAGTCCCACCAAGCGACTGCGTCTTCATCGACGACCGGCCGGAAAACGTCCGGTCGGCCCGGAACGTGGGCATGAACGCCCTGGTCTTCGAGTCCATCGTCAAACTCAGGTCGGACCTTAAAACAGTTCTTTGACCGGCAGCCGCCGATTAAATAGGAGCCAAGATGCCACAGTCCAACCCCGTTCACTACGCCGACGCCGGCCCTGATGTCCGGGCCGTGTACGACGACATCAAGGCCACCCGCGGCGTCGACGATGTCAACAACTTCTGGAAGCACATCGCCAACCATCCGCCGACGCTCAAGCGCACCTGGGAGAGCGTCAAGGATGCGATGGCGCCAGGGGCGTTGAGTTCATTGGTCAAGGAGATGGTCTTCGTGGCGGTCAGCGCCAGCAACGGCTGCGAGTATTGCCTCCGCTGCCACACCGACGCCGCCCGGAAGCAGGGCATGACCGGCGAGATGCTGGGCGAGCTGCTGGCGGTGGTGGGAGTGGCCAGCCAATCGAACATCCTGGCCAACGGCTATCAGATACCCCTCGATGAAGACCTAACGGACTGAACCGGTAGTAATTGTTCGCCAGGCCATGCCATGTAAACCCGGCTAGGCTATACTGTTGCCTCCCATATCCAGCCCGGAGGCCCAACCATGGTTGAGGTATTTGTATTGGGAGGAGGCACTCCCACGCCCACCGAGTTCCGGTTCGGCAGCGCCCACGCCCTGCGGATCGGCGATGATGTGCTGATGTTCGACTGCGGCCCGGCCGCCACCCACAAGCTGGTCAAGGCCGGTCTCTTCCCCACCCAGGTGGACAACCTGTTCTTCACCCACCACCACTTCGACCACAACATCGACTACCCCTGTTTCCTGCTCTGCCGCTGGGACCAGGCCGCCGGCAAGGGGCCGGAACTGAACGTCTACGGGCCGAAGCTGACCGAGGAGATCACCCAGAAGGTCATCGGCGTCGGCGGGGCCTTCGAGTCCGATTGGCAGGCGCGGGTGAACCTTCCGGCCAGCCAACAGGTGTTCGTTAACCGGGGCGGCACATTACCCCGCATCCCGCCCAACCCCCAGGCCAAGGATATCGGGCCGGGCGAGGTGGCCTCGGGGAAGAACTGGCAGGTCACGGCGGCCCTGGCGGAACATGCCCAGCCCTGGTTGGACTCGCTGGCCTACCGGGTGGACACACCCGAGGGCAGCGTGGTTTTCACCGGCGACACCCAGCCCTGCGACACGGTCCGCGAGTTGGCAAGAGACGCCGATATGATGCTGTGCATGTGCTGGGACGAACAGTCAGTGATGGAATCCGTCAACGAATCCAACGGCCAGTGCGGCACCACCGGCGCCGCCCAACTGGCCCAGGACGCGGGCGTGAAGAAGCTGGTCCTGGTCCACATGGGCCCCAGCCTCTCAAAAGACACCCCCTTCGACCGCCACATCCAAGAGATGACCTCCATGTACGACGGGGAGATCATCTTCTCTGAGGAGTTGATGCGGTTGGAGGTTTAGGGGTCGGTGAATCAGGCCACGAGATTGAGATAAATTCAGTGGCTATTGGATTTAGCCCAGATATCGATTGCTATTGTGCCATTCCAGGAATTCGGCTGACGGCCTAAGGTCCGGCTGTCTGGGAACATGGATCCTTTGTCCATGGAATGGATAGTATGATCGCCCGTTCTCAAAATCGTCCCGCAGGCGACTACTCACCTCCAACTCCAATTCTGCGTTTACCGTAACGTATCCCCGATCGAATAGTCGGTGTATATCCGCGCGCAACAACAAACCGTTGCGCACTTCGTTGGGGCCACCTGAATCAAATGCTCTGATGTGAGCAGCGTCCAGAGCAGGGAGGGAATGTTCTTCACTCACGGCGCATCCCCAGCCATAGGCTTCCGACACTGCGACCCTAAACGTCCCTTGTCCTAATCGCGGTGTGATCGTGGCCGGTGAGCCATAGCGGGCTCGCGGTTCCGCAACCATTTGTTGGGTTCGATTCGCACGCTCCAAGCATTCGGACCAGACGCGTAGTCCTTCGCCTGTAGTTAGATCATATCGTTTGTCGCTCTGAATCGACGGAGACCAATCTGCCGGTGGCCGGACCCAATCTTCAGGTGAGAAGAACGTCGTTTCGATAGCGAGGATGCACCCTATGCGGTCGACGCCTCTTTCTGATTGGTATCCAATTCTTTGACGAATATTCTGGAGCTTGGCTTCCATTTCTTGCAGATTCGCGCATCCATTTGCCTCCTCGAAAACTTCCCATGCTAACCAGATAGGAAGCCTCGAATAACGGGCCAAATAGCCGAACCCACAAATCGCCTGATGCGGAGACTTTAGTTTGAAGATTAACGGGGAGTATTCCGGAGCCCTGAAACCCCGACGCGGTGAAGGGCGCCAGAAATTAACTTCTGACAACCCGTCCTGGGCGCGCAAGAAATCATACCAATCGTAATCTGTCAGAAGGATGGCACCCTGCATTTCCTTCTCCTTGATCCAGAGGACTGAACTCAAATCGTACCGACGCCATTCTGACCCCCAACCACGTAGTCTGCAACTCGAGTTGAAGCCGCCGATCCGCTTAATGGCCCTTGCCTAGTCCCACCCATGCTAAACTACCCCAATCCTTCTCCTGAAACTGCACTGGAGTAACAGCATGCAAGCAGAGATAGAACACCTGACCCTGGCCGACCTGGAAGCCGGGCTTGATCACGTACGCGATTCGCCCAAGGAACAGGGCGTCCTGGAATTGATCGTCAGCCGTCCCGAAGAAGACGCCCGTGAAGTGATGACGCTGGCCGACCTGGATATTGAGTTGGGACTGGTGGGAGACACCTGGCGGGACCGGCCCAGCGCCCGGAGCGCCGACGGCAAGGCCCACCCCGACATGCAGATCACCATCATGAACTCACGGGTCGCCGCCCTGGTGGCCCAGGACAAGGACCGTTGGCAGTTATCCGGCGACCAGTTGTTCACGGACCTGGACTTAAGCAAAGCCAACGTGCCCCCCGGCACCCGCATCTCAGTGGGTTCCGCCATCCTGGAGGCAACGGACCAGCCCCACACCGGCTGCAAGAAATTCTCCGCCCGGTTCGGCATCGACGCCCTGAAGCTCATCAGTTCCCCCATCGGCAAGGAACTCCAACTGAGGGGCATCAACGCCAAAGTGGTCCGGAGCGGCG
>JADFNR010000019.1 GCA_022563275.1 Chloroflexota bacterium
ACCCGGTCTCCCTCCTGCACCGATACGCGCTGTACCGTGCCATCTCTCGGAGACTTTACGATCTGCTCGGTCTTCATGGACTCGATGGTCACCAGGTCTTGGCCGGCTTCCACGACGTCGTCCGCGGCGACGTGGACCGCGATCACGACTCCCGGCACCGGACATACGATGTCGTCGCTGGCGGCTTGGCCCGGTCTCCTGGCGCGGACGGCCGGGGGTGGGGGACTGAATACGTAGGACTCGCCGGCGATCCAGACGTGGACCTGCTGTCCGTCGCGGTGGGCCAGGAACGGCACGGTGCGGCCATCGTCTAGCCGGACGCTCCCCTCCCAGCGGCCAGACGTGGACGCGGCGACTATGTTGATGTCGGCCTCATCAATTACTTCTGCAGGCGCCGATTCAGGCGTTGTTGACGAATCATCGGCCCCTGGCTCAGGCGGGTGGACCTGTCGCAGCCGGCCAGTGGTCATGGAAACGTAGTCTTGGGGAGCCCGCGCCAGGGCCCCGGCACGTCCCGAAAAGTTTCGCCCGCCCCGCGTGGGGTATTGTTCCCACCAGACTGCCAGATGCGCTCGGCAATCTCCGCGGCGGCCCCGTTTAATCGACCCGGTCCCGGTGCGGCGGTTAACTCAGGATGCTTATCGATGAACCCGGTATCGTAATCCCCCGAACGGAAATCCGGATGGGAGATGGCGCGGAGCAAGAAGGGTATGTTGGTGGTGACGCCCAGCACCGGGAACGACGCCAGCGCCCGCAGCATCCGTCCGATGGCTGCCTGCCGGTCCGGTCCCCAGGCCACCAGCTTGGCCAGCATGGAGTCGTAGTACGCGGAGATCTCCAGTCCCTCGGCGACTCCCGAGTCCAGCCGGATGCCCATGCCCGATGGGGGCCGCCAGGCCAGCAGGCGTCCGGTGGCGGGCGCGAAGTTGCTGTAGGGGTCTTCGGCGTAGATGCGGCATTCCAAGGCGTGGCCTGTGGGGCGTATCTCGTCTTGGGAGAGCGTGATCAACTCCCCGGCGGCGATACGCGTCTGCCACTCGACCATATCCAGCTTCAGGGTCTCCTCGGTGATTGGGTGTTCCACCTGGATACGGGCGTTCATCTCCAGGAAGTAGTACTCGCCGGTCTGGGCGTCAACCAGGAACTCCACCGTGCCCGCGTTGGTGTATCCGGCCGACTTGGCCACCGCCACCGCCGAGTTTGCCATGGCGCGCCTCAAGTCCTCGCTCAGGGCCGGCGACGGCGTCTCTTCGATGACCTTCTGGTAGCGGCGCTGGACACTGCATTCCCGCTCCAGCAAGTGGATGGTGTTTCCGGCGGAGTCGGCCAACACCTGAAACTCCACGTGCCGCGCCGCCGGGATGTACCGCTCCAAGAACACCCGTCCGTCGCCGAACGCCGAGGCGGCCTCGCGGCCGGCCGATTCCACGGCCTGCTCCAATTCTGACGCCCGTTCCACCAGGCGCATGCCCCGGCCGCCGCCGCCCGCGGCCGCCTTCACCAGCAGAGGAAACCCGATCTCGGAAGACATGGCGTCCGGTTGGGATTCTCCAGGCGCCCACATGGGCGAACTTGGCACGACTGGGACCCCGGCTTGAACGGCGGCTTCCTTGGAACGGATCTTGTCTCCCAGGAGCTCGATGGTCTCGGGGCTGGGGCCGATGAAAACCAGTCCGGCCTCGGCGCATTCCCTGCTGAACGCCGGGTTTTCCGCCAGGAACCCGTAGCCTGGGTGCACCGCCTGTGCGCCGCACTTGAGCGCCAGTTCGATGACTTTGCGCCGGTCCAGGTACGTTTCCTCAGCGGCCGCGCCGCCCAAGGCAAATGATTCGTCCGCCAGCGCCACGTGGGGCGCGTGTTCGTCGGGGTCGGCGTAGACCGCGGCCGTGGCGATACCCATGGCCTGCAGGGTCTGCAGCACCCGGACGGCGATCTCTCCCCGGTTGGCGACTAAAACCTTGGAAAACATACTCACATGCGGAAAACGCCCCAGCGAGACTCGGGGATGGGAACATTCATACACGCGGCGATCCCCAGTCCCACCACATCGCGAGTATCCTTGGGGTCGATGATGCCGTCGTCCCAGAGCCGGGCCGTGCTGTAGTATGGGCTTCCTTCTTCCTCGTATTTCTCAATGATGGGCCGCTGCAGGTCCTCCATCTCTTGTTCCGACAGAGACTTTCCTTGACGGGCTGCCTGCCCGGCACGCACCGACAACAACACCCCAGCCGCCTGCGGGCCACCCATCACAGAGATGCGGGAGTTGGGCCAGGACCACAGGAACCGCGGCTGATAGGCCCGGCCGCACATGCCATAGTTGCCCGCCCCGAAGGAGCTGCCGATGATGACCGTGAACTTGGGCACTGCGGCGTTGGCCACGGCCATCACCATCTTGGCCCCATCTTTGGCGATGCCCCCAGCCTCGTATTCCCGCCCCACCATGAAGCCGGTGATATTCTGCAAGAACAGCATGGGGATGCGGCGGTGGGCGCAAAGCTCGATGAAGTGGGTCCCTTTGAGCGCGCTCTCCGAGAATAAAACGCCGTTGCTGGCTACTATGCCCACCCGGTAGCCCCAGATCCGGGCGAAACCGCAGACCAGCGTTTCGCCATAGTTCTCTTTGAATTCCTGAAACCGGCTCCCGTCCACCACCCGGGCGATGACCTCCCGAACGTCATATTGCCGCCGCGAGTCGGAGGGTATGATTCCATAGATCTCTTCGGGGTCGTAAAGCGGCGGCTCGGGGTCGGCTATCTCAAGACCGGGATTGCCGCCGTAGACGAAGTTCTCGGCGATGTTGCGGGCGATGGACAGCGCGTGCTCATCGTCCATGGCGTAGTGGTCGGCCACCCCGGACTGCCTGGTGTGGACATCGGCGCCGCCCAGGGTTTCGGCGTCGACCTCCTCTCCGGTGGCCGCCTTAACCAGGGGCGGGCCGGCCAGGAAAATGGTCCCCTGCTGCCGCACGATCACCACCTCGTCGCTCATGGCCGGGATATAAGCGCCGCCGGCGGTACAGGAGCCCATGACCACCGCCAACTGGGGGATGCTCTCCGCCGACATCTGGGACTGGTTGTAGAAGATGCGGCCAAAGTGGTCCCGGTCAGGAAAGACTTCGGCCTGCAGGGGAAGGAACGCGCCGCCGGAGTCCACCAGATAGATGCACGGCAGGCGGTTTTCCAGGGCGATCTCCTGGGCCCGCAGGTGTTTTTTCACCGTGATGGGGTAGTAGGTGCCGCCCTTGACCGTGGCGTCGTTGGCCACGATCACCACCTGCTTGCCGTGGATGCTGCCGATGCCGGTGACGATCCCGCCGCCGGGGTTCTCGTCCTCGTACATCTTCCACGAGGCCAGAGGGCTGAACTCCAAAAATGGAGTCCCGGGGTCCAACAACGTCCGCACCCGGTCCCGGACCAGCATCTTCCCCCGGCTGCGGTGGAGCTCCGCGGCATCGGTGTCCGACCGTTCCCGCACCGACCTCAGGTTCTCCGTGAGTTCGGCGGCCAGCGTTCTCATATACTTGAGGTTCTTTTTGAAGTCTGGGTCCTGGGTCCGGATATTCGACTCGATCACGTCCATCTAGTTGGTCCATCGCCGGGAAGAATCGTTGCCTTGGTTGCTGCTGATATATTATGCGGCCAAAACCCTGGAATGCTCAACGGCGGCCCAAAACGGATACAGCGTTAAGTTTATAATGCTTCAATCTCGGGTATTCATTGCGTGCGTAGTTAAGGGAGAAGAAAATGACCACCACCGATTGGGGCAGCATCTACAAAGAATTGGGCGCCAGGCCGGTGATCAACGCCACCGGCAGCGTCACCATGCTGGGCGGGTCCACCCCAGTCGCCGAGGTCAGAGAGGCCATGGACCGTGCCGACGGCGCCTACGTTCCGCTGATGGAACTGGAGGAGCGGGCGGGCGAGGTCATCGCCAAGATGGTGGATGTGCCGGCGGCCTATATCACCTCGGGTGCGGGCTCAGCGCTGACACTGGCCACCGCAGCCTGCATGGCCGGCGACGACGACGCCAAGATTCAACAACTGCCCAACACCACCGGGATGAAGAATGAGATCCTGATCCAGGCCCGCCAACGCTATTGGTATGACCGGTGCCTTGAGCTGGCCGGGGCCAAGCTCGTCCAGTTTGGCGCCCCTGAAGGCACGTCGCGGGAGGACCTGGAAAGGGCCATCGGCCCCAACACCGCCGCCGTCCATTACAACGCTTCGGCCCAGGCGCCCGACCCTCAGGCCCTGTCCCTGGAAGACACCATCGAGATCGCTCACGCGAAAGGCGTGCCGGTGCTGGTGGACGCGGCAGGCGAGATCTATCCCCTGGACCTATTCGGCAGTTACGTGCGCATGGGGGCCGATTTCCAGTGCACCGCCGCCAAATACCTAGGCTCTACTCAGTCCACCGGACTGGCCTTCGGCAGCCCGGAAATGATCCGCAAGCTGGCCCTCCAGTCTTTCGTCAGTTATGAAGGCAGACGCATCCGGGGCGTTGGCCGTCCGCAGAAGGTGGACCGGCAGGAGATGGTGGGGGTTGTGGCGGCGGTCCGCCGCTGGATGACCATGGACCATGAGGAGCGGTTGGCCGGCATTGAGACTAAGTGCAGCAACATGCTGGCGCCACTGCTGGGCATCCCAGGCGTCACGGCCAAGCTCATGGACAACATCATCGGTTATCAGCCCTACGGGGTGACCCTGGAAGTAGACGCATCGGTGACCGGCATTTCTTGCCACGATATCGTGGACCGGCTCAAAGCGGGCGATCCGCCCATCTGGACCCGGGTGAGAGAGGGGGACACCGGCATCATCCTCCACGCATTCGGCCTCAACGACGGTGAGGACAAGGTGGTCGGAAACCGCATCGCAGCGCTTTTGGGGAAATAGCGCGCGATCGGACGCTGCCCGAGGGCCAAGATGCGGGGTCTAATTATTGGAGTTGGCTGATTTCCTCAGGCAGATAATGGGTGGCCCGGAACACCCGGTTCACCACCGCGTTCTCGGCGTCTTCATGAAAGTGGGGGTTGATGTACTCCCAGACGACGTCCCCCTCGGGGGTGACCTGAAACATCCTGCCGAACATACCCTCGGTGATCAAGGTATTGCCGTTGGGCAACCTGCGGGCCCCGGATATGTAGGGACTGAAGAAGTTGTAGGCCGGATTATCAGCGTATTCCCAGACGATCTGGTTCGAACTGGGGTCGATCTCAACCACCCTGGAGAAGGGGAGAGGGTGGTGGTCGCTATGGGAGCCGTTGTCGAAGACCAGGATGTTCCCGTTGGGCAGCAAACTGGGGTCGTGTTGCTGGGCCAGGACCTCTCCGCCGAGTCTCCAGACTATCTCGCCGCTGCCCTTGTCAATCATCCCCACGGTCGAGATGTTCCGGAAGCTGAAGAGGACCCGGTCATCTGAGACCGGAGCCACGGTGTTGCCATGGCTCCATTCGTCACGGGAGTCGTTGAAGGTGATGAGGTCACGCTCCGGGTCCAGGTGCTCGATGGCATGCCATTCCCAGATGCGCTTTCCCGACGCATCGACTTCAACGATGACGTCAGCCCACATCCCGTTCCCGCCCGTTGCCGGGTTGCCGCCTTTGACCTGAGCGGCAAGGTCCTCGGGCATCAGCTCAACCGTTAAGTAGATCGCCCCGCCTGACGATGTCCGCCTGGCGTCATGATGATGGTCTTTGTCGCGGTGCTCCCAGATCTTGTTCCCGTTCCAGTCCACCTCCATCATGACCCCGCCCTTGAACCGCTTCCACGAAGGGAACCTGTCCCACATATCGTCCCGCAGCTTCCCGCCGTAGAATAGATTGCCGTTGGGCAGCAGGTACCCGTAAAGGCCGGGAGGGTCGGCCATCCGCCAGTGGTGGACCTCCTCTCCATCAAGATTGAGCAAGTAGACATCCCCTGGCCCATTCATGGGGGCGTAGAGGGTGTACCCCGGACAGGCCCGGTCCCGGTCCAGAGCAGTCAGTCCGGTCTTGGTGGTCCGCCGGCGTGTCTGATCATCCACGGTCATATAATCTTCCATCAGTTGGGTTTAGCCCCGATTCAGGAGTTAGGGCTAGCCGTCTCATCATTTGCCACGAAAAATCACGGGAAGCCGGTCCAAAGTGCGGACCGAGTTGTTGGGACGCCACACCGCCTCTCCGGCCAGTTCGATGGACTCCACCTTGTTGGCGATGGCGGTCAACACCGCATCAACCTCAGCCCGCGCCACGTTCTGGCCGACGCAGCCGTGGATGCCGACGCCCAGGGCCAGGTGGTCCGACGGCATCCGGCCGATGTCGAACCGGTCCGCCTCCGGCCAATGCCTCTCGTCGAGATTAGCCGCGCCCAGTACGCAGAGGACCTTCGTGCCTTCGGCGATCTTGACCCCGCTCACTTCGGTGTCGGCATTGGCCGTGCGGCAAAAGGTATGGATCGGAGAGGTATAGCGCAGCGTCTCCTCGAAGGCCCAGCGCGCGAGGCTGGGGTCGGCCTTGAGCCGTTCAAATTGGTCTGTGTTGTTGGCCAAGCACCAGATGGCGCTGCCCAGGACCGCAACCGTGGTGTCGACCCCGGCCGACAGGAGCGACCGCACCAGCAACCCGGCTTCATCCTCGGTGATCTCGCCGGTATCGGATGCAGCATAGATCGCCGCGCCGAACCCATCCGGTTTCAACCGTTCGCGCCGGCATTGCTCCATGATCCAGGGGACAACATCTGGCCCCTTCGCCATGGCGTTGCGGCGCAATTCGTTGTCGGGACCGATCGCGTTGAAGACCATCTCGCCGTAGTCGACCAGCCGCCGCCGGTCAGTTTCCCGCAGGCCCACGGCGTCCGGAAACACCGTGGTGGGATAGGTCTCCGCCAGCTCCTCTACCGCCTCGAACGTGCCTTTTTCCAAAAGCTCATCGATAAGCTTCCCGGCGGCCTCCCGGAAAGTCTCTGTTAGCTTTGCCACGGCTCTGGGCGAAAGCGCCCGCTCGATCACCGCCCGCGTCTTGGTGTGATAGGGCGGGTCTACCTCCAGTACTAGGCTTGGCGGCCGCCAGGGTTCCCCCAGGCTGAAGTCTTGGAGCCCAACCCCCCGTGAGGAGACGAACCGCCCCCAATCGGAGAAGACCTCCTTGGTCTCTTCGTACCGGCCGCAAGCCAGGACCGAATATCTGGGTATGTAAGCGAAGGGGCCCTTGGAGCGCAACTCCGCATAGTACGCCAAGGGGTCGGAGAGGACCGCCGGATCATAGGGATCAACGTCCCATACCGGGACACCTGCTGGAACGTCGATCTCGTTATGGCCTTCTATCATCTCGGCTGACCCCAAACTTAAAGACGGTGTGTTCCGGTCAATGATACCTGTTTCCAATGCCATTGCTCGTGCGGGAATTTCGCCAAAACCTTTTCCCTCGCCGGCGTGCCTCTTTGGGGGACCAGCCGTACGACCCCGGTTGAACGCACACGCTGCTCACACTACGCAACGGCGGCCTTGGTGAATACTGGCCCTAACCGCCAAATCTCGGGTTAAGCGGGAGTCCTCATGTGGCGCAAGAAAATGATTACGATCGCTTCGGTTGTGTTCGGCGCACTGTTGTTCGGCTCAGTGGCGTCCCTTTCCGGGTGGGGTTGGAACGCCCAAAACAATGTTGAACTCCCGACTGTTAGCGCCTCTTGGACCGAAATTGGCGCTGAAACCAGCGCGGTTGCCGGTCCGGCGCAGATAAATGTCGCGATGCCTCCTTACATCATATTGAATGCGCAAGTGGGACAAGCAGCCCAGGAACCCCAGGTCCGCATTTCAATCAAAACGATGTCCGGGTCATACTCGGAATACGCAGCATCGAGAACGGCTGGCCTGAAAGCCCAGCAGGTTGGTTTTTTTGGACCGGTCAAACTGGGTTCTTTCGGCGGATCACCGTCGAGTTTAAAAACCTGGGAGTAAATTCCCAAGGGCAAGGACATCAAAGACCCCCGGCGTGAGCCGGGGGTCTTTTCGCGTTTCCCATTGAGAATCTAGGCAGCCTATGTGGGCCACGGCTTCGATTCTTCCGGGGGCGGAGGCGAACCGGGGGGAGCCGGCTCCAGCCAGTCTTCGGAGATCGTCTCAGTGATCCCGTTATCGACCGTGACGTAATATTCCGGCGGGACATCGGGCTCCCGCTCCAGAAAGGTGCCGGGCCAGTCTTGAAATAATTGGGGCGCGATCAACCCCAGAGTCCCTTTGGCCCCTTCGGATGGGGGTCTAAAGAGGCCGCCGTCCTGGCTCTTGATCAGCACCCGTTGGTCGACTTTGTAGATGTGATGCCTTATCACCATAGGCCCGTCTCACCAGATCATATTACGGTTCGTGAACCAAATCGTGGGCCGGTTGATGCCCGGCTAATGCCCGGCTAATGCATCGGAGAGAAGCTGGCCGGCACCATGATCTTGTTCTCTTGGCGGACGCGGCCCGGAGCACCCGAGGGCCAGCCTTCGATCTTTTTCGCCCGTATCTCGGCCCGGTGGTTCAGGTCTTTATAGGGCCAGATGTGCATCCACCGGTTCAGGCCGCCGAACTCAGTGAACATGCCGGCCGCCAATGGAGAATGCTTCTCCCGCTCGGGGAGGGCCGCCGCCCAGAGCTTGAGCAGTTCGGGGATGGAGCCTGGCTCGTAGGTGTAAGTACGCATCTCGTAGATGCCGCCCAGCGCCTGGTCACCGCCCAGGGGCTTCATGAAGGGGGCGGGGTTCCAGATCTCCGAGTTCATGTTTAGGATGTTGCCTGGGGTGATCTTGGGCGGCCAGTTGGGCTCTTTACCAGCTTCCGCGCGGATGCGGTCTCGCTCTTCCAAGTTTTCGTAGCCCCAGACGTGGATGATCTGGTTCAGAGGGCCGATCTCAGTGTGCCAGAAGGCGGCGATGGGCGAATACTTCTCCCGGTAAGGCAGCGCCTCGGCAAAGGCCTCCTCCGCCTGCGGGACGGCTCCGGGCTTCAGATCATAGGTGCGTACTTCGTAGATCATCTCGCTCTCCGTGATAATTTATGGCTTTCCGTTGGGTAGCTATCATATCCCACCCAGCTTTCCAGCCGCCAGTGTACCAAATCCGGGCGGAGAATCTAGCTGTGCCTATATCGTCATTCCAGCAGACGCTGGAATCTAGAGTGGTTTCCCGGAAAACGGGAAGTGGATGGAGTGGGTTTATGCGTGAGCCGCGCGTATCCGGCGGCGCTGACCCTAGTCCCTGGCGCGCGCTACCCCGCGGCGGGAGCGCTTGCGGTCCAGGGCGGAGAGGTCCATCTTCCGGAGGCGGTAGTTCTTGGGTGTGACCTCCAGCAGTTCATCGTCCGAGATGAACTCCAGGGCCTCTTCCAGGCTCATATTCACCGTGGCGTTCAGGCGTTTGGCCACATCGGCCGTGGACGAGCGCATGTTGGTCAGCTTCTTCTCTTTACAGACGTTGATCTCGATATCGCCGTCGCGGCGGTGAGAACCAACGATCATGCCTTCGTAGACGGCGGTGCCCGGGTCGATAAACGTTTCGCCCCGGCCCTGGGCGTTCAGCAACCCATAGGTGACGGCGACGCCGCGCTCGGAGGCGACCAATACGCCGCCCGGCTGGGCCTTGACCTCTCCCTCCATGGGCTCGTAGGAAGTGAATCTGCTGCTCTTCACCCCGTCGCCCCGGCAGGTGCGGAGAAAGAACGAATTGAACCCGATCAGCCCGCGGGTGGGTATCTTGTACTCCAGGTGAACGGAGCCGTTGTCGTCGTAGCGCATGTCCCGGAGTTGGGCCAGGCGGCCGGACAGGTACTCGGTAAGCGCGCCCACGTACTCATCGCTGGTGCTGATGTTCAGTATCTCGTAGGGCTCGTGGATCTTCCCGTCGATCACCTTGGTGACGGGCTCGGGCCGGGACACCTGAAATTCGAACTGCTCCCGGCGCATGGTCTCAACAAGGATGGAAAGGTGCAGCTCACCACGGCCGGCAACCACGAACACGTCCGAGCTGGAAGTAGTCTCGACCTGGAGGCTGACGTTAGTCCGCAGTTCTTTGAATAGCCGTTCGTGTAGATTGCGGGAGGTGCAGTGGTCTCCCTCTTGGCCCATGAACGGCGAGGTGCTGACGCCAAAGGTCATCCGCACCGTCGGCTCGCCGATGTCGATGGTGGGTAGGGCCTCGGGACTTTCCTGGGAGGCGATGGTCTCACCGATGGAGACGCCCTCGGGACCGGTCACGGCCACGATGTCCCCGGCCTTGGCCTCGGGCACTTCCACGCGCTCCATGCCCCGGAACACGAATATGCGCTCCAGGTTGTGGGTGGATGACTTGCCGTCGCGGCCCAAAACAACCACGTTGTCGCGCAGCTTAAGGGTGCCTCGGGTAACACGGCCCAGGGCCACCTGTCCCAGATAGTTGTCGTGATCCAGCGCGGCCACCAGCATCTGCAGCGGGGCGTCGGGGTCTCCGGTGGGCGGCGGCACCGATTCTAATATCGCGTCAAAAAGGGGCGACATGTCCGTGCCCGGCACGTTTGGGTCGGTGGTGGCCCAACCCTGTTTAGCCGATGTGTAAAGGACCGGGAACTCCAACTGATCGGCGTTGGTGGCCAGTTCCAAGAACAGGTCCTGGACCAGCTTAACCACCTCTTCCACCCTGGCCTCGGCGCGGTCAATCTTGTTGATCACCACCATGGGCATCACGTTCTGTTGGAGGGCCTGGCGAAGCACGTAGGTCGTCTGGGGCATGGGGCCGTCCACGGCGTCCACCAATAGGAGGCAGCCGTCGGCCATATTCATGATTCGCTCCACTTCGCCGCTGAAGTCGGCGTGGCCCGGCGTGTCGATGATGTTGATCCGCACATCCTTGTAGGTGACGGAGGCGTTCTTGGCCAAAATGGTGATGCCGCGCTCCCGCTCCAGGGGATTGGTGTCCATGATCAACTCGCCAACCTGCTGGTGGGCGTGGAAAACGTGGCCCTGTTTCAACAAAGCGTCGACCAGGGTGGTTTTGCCATGGTCGACGTGCGCGATGATGGCCAGGTTGCGAATGTCGTTGTTCTGATAGCCGCTCAAATCAATTTACCCCACACACCATGATAGCATCAGGCCGGAATCATTGCTGGTGTCTACATATTCGGTTATGGACGCCCAGGCACGAGTGGGTGTCTTAATCCGTAGCCTAAATCCGGAAAGGATGCTTCCAATGTCAGCGGAAGAGGATATTCGACGAACAATCGCCAACAGCTACGATCTCAACGACTGGGCGCCCATGGAATCGGTCCTAGCCCGGCGCGAGGCCCTGGGATCACGTGAGGACGTGCCGAAAGACTGTGGTCGACCTTCCACCGTAGGAGCGGGTTTTCAACCCGCCCTACAGTTGATAACCTGCCCGCTGCCAGGGTTTCTGGACCCAGGCAACGCCTAGTTGGCCGTCAGGTCTAGGATGGTCGCCTCGCCCTGCCGCCAGGTCCCGGTTTGGCGAACGTCTTTGCCGCCGATGGTGAAGGTGACGGTCTTGCCGGCGAAGCTCTGTCCCGATGGCTGGGCGGCGTTCAGGACGTACTCGCCCTTCTTGACGGTGGCCTCACCGGCGTTGATGGAACCGGAGACCGGAATCGATAGTGAGGCGCTGTCCGTTTCACCAGAGTTTGCGGTGGCGGTGACCTTGATGATCAGTGAGGAGGCGTCTGATCCGGCGATCCAGGCGATCACCACGGCGCCATCCGGCGCCGGCGCTCCGTCCAAGGTTGCTTTCCCAACGAACACGTTGGGAGGAACATTGGAAGTGGCGGCAACGCTGGCCGCCCTCCTCGGCAACACGTAGGTGTGAGTGAATGGCGCTGTCGTAGTCACCGTTTCTATCCCGCCCACAGTGAAGGTGACGAACGCGATGTCAGAGTCGTTGTCAGTTTCGGCCCTGATCACGATCGTATCGCCGGCTGTGGCCCTGGCGTTGGCCGCCGGGCTGGTGATCTTGACGTTCACCGTGGTGATGTTCCGTACGATTCTGACGCTCACTGAATCGCTGACTGCATCACCGGTCCCGTCAGTGGCGGTGGCGGTGATCTTTAGAGGCAGGGGAACGTCATCCGAGGTGTAGGGCACGAAATACCTCATGGCGTACGGTGGCGCGGAGACCGGGGTCTGGTCTACTCCGTTAACCGTGAAGATAACTTTGATCACGCCCGTGCCGGTTACTGCGGCGCGGATGATGATTGTGTCGCCTTCGGCTATGGCCTCGCTGGCGCCGGCTACGGTGGAAGGGCGGGACGTTGGCGTCAGAACCGTGGCCGCGCCGACGGCGGGACTGGTGATCTTGACGCCCAAGTCTGAGGACTGGACCACCCGCAAGGTGATGGAGTCTGAGCCCTCGTTGCCCTCGGCGTCCGCAGCCGTGGCTTTCACCCTTAAGGACGAAACACCGGACGGTACAGTGACGTCCACGGTGTACGGGGCTTCAGTCAGTTTGGCGATGTCAGTTCCGGCGACATTGAAAATCACGGACACTACTCCCCGGTCGTCTTTGGCCTCCGCGGTGACGGTGACGACGTCGTTGGCGGAAACGGACGTTCCGGAGGATGGCGAGGTAATCCGGATAACCGGAGACAGATTCACCGCCGGTTTTTCGTCCGGTTTAAGTCGATTCAAACACTCGTCAGTCACACGTTGACGTTGGCTGGTGCTGAATTCCGTGATGCTGGTGGCCCGGATGCCCGCGATGCTCCGGGCGCATTCGAATACGGCCGGTCCTATGCCGGCACGTCTTTCTCTGGCCGTTCTGTCCGCCCGCATCGCCCGAATCTTACTCAGAACAAAGTCCCGCAATTCGGTCCCGGCGTTCTCCGCGGTTTTCTGGAGACGTTTTTCTTGGGCGTCGTCCCGCTGCTCACGCAATCTAGCCAGGAGACTGACCTTGAGCGGGTCGTCCGCTTCGGCTTTGGACAGCCGGTCCAGCCGGTCGTCTACGGTCTTGGCCCTGAACAAGCCGCGGACCCTCTCGCCGATGCCACTCCGGCCCGCTCTCTGGACCAGAATGATGATGGCGTCGCCCTTCTCGATCCCGGCGCCGCGGCCGGGCAGTTCGGTCTTGACGCCGTCGGCGTCCAGGGCGGTTAGGTCATCTCCCTGCTTGCCGGCGGCGATGGTCCGTTTGTGCGAGCGGGTTGCCTTTTCTGGGATGACTATGATCTTCCGTGCGATCCGGATCTCAGAAAACGCGATGCCGTTGGCGTCGGTTATCGCCTTATCCACCGAGCCGGCGATCCTGAAACCCAGTGCAATGGGCAAGCCTGCCAGGCCCACATCTTGGTCCGGAGGAACGTCGATCACGGTGCTGCCACTGACGACCAGTTGAAAGAGCGTTCCTTTGGATTCGATGGCCAACCGGCCATCGATGATGCTGACCGATCTAACCACGCCGGTGAACCCCCGTCCGATGGCGGCGCTGCTCTGGGCTGAAGCCGTGCCGGCGAACATGGCCAACAGCAACGCTCCGCAAAGGGCGGCGATCAAGGCGAGACTCAGCCGGTGGGATGGGGCCCGCTGAGTGGAAATGGCTTGATGTGGCTCTGACACGGGTGCTCCTGTAGTTCGAGAATCTCTATCTGGCATATAGGGTCAGCGGGCTGTCTCCGGTTAGGGTAAGTAGATGGCAACTAGAACCAGGTCCAGTTGCTCGCCACTGGCCACGCTCACGACCACCTCGATGATATTCGGACCCTCCTCCAACGGCACATCCAACGAGAACTCGCCGTCGATGTCTGGCTCCACGATGGCGTCGTTGATGGTCACCACGGCATCGACACGGGTCCGTCCAACCACAGACAAGGAACCGACATCGGTGAACACCTCGGTTTCAGAGGGGCTGATCAATTGCAGGAACAGCTCGCCTTCCGTCGCCACCGGCGTGGCGGTTGGGGTCTCGGTGGCCGGGGCCACGATGGCGTCTGGAACCGGCGTATTGCCGGGAACCAGGGTCGCCGGGGGAGTCCCAGGGGTCGGGTCCGGGGTCACGTCTCCGCCGCCGCCGTCACCGTCGCCACCACCACACGCCAACAGCGTCAGCAGCAAAAACCCGAGAAACAAAGAGAGAAATGCTTGCTTGCTCATGTATGGGAATCTATCCCCGATAGCGAAAAGTTGAGTGTGAAATTGGCGGGAGTATGGCCGATTTTCCCGGACCGATTACAGATACGGTCCGCCTCATTTAATATGCTGGGCCAGTACGGCCGTTACGGCAAGCCGTTTTCACTGCGCGTCTTTCGTTTGTCTTGGGACTGCCCTGCCGTTAGGCGGTGTGGCATAATCCCATTGCCAAATCCGAAATTTTGCCAGTTCATTCCGGAGACATCGATGGATTCAATCGCTTTCATCGCGGACTGCTTGGCCCAGGTACACCTGAGGTTGATGGCCACCTGCGAGGGCCTGAGCACGGAGCAGTTGCTCTGGCGTCCGGCGCCCACAGCCAACAACATTGGGTTCATCCTCTGGCACCTGGTCAGAAACGAAGATGCCCGAGTGACCAACACCGGCAAGCTGGATGGGGACATCTGGGCCTCGGAAAGTTGGCACGATAAGTTCGGCCAGCCGGCCACCGCTCCCGACCCCGGCGACCGCATGGGCCTGCGCGCGTTGGCCATCCCCTCATTGGACGTGCTGGTGGGTTATGCCGGGGCGGTGCACCAACGGACGCTCAAGTACCTCTCGGGGTTGACTCCGGAAAGTCTGGACCAACTGCCCGACCCGGAACGCCCCGACTTCGCCGTGAGCGGCTCGCTGCGCCATATGATCACCCACAAGAACAACCACCACGGCCAGATAGACTACCTTCGCGGCCTCCAGGACGAGGCGTGGGACCTGCCCCCGGGCACTGGGGTGGTGCTGCCCTGACCCGCTAGAGCCCGCCGGAAACGACGCCAAACTACTGGAGTGTAAATATGGCCGCCACCCGTTCCGCCATCGGACGGTCCATCACCAGGGGAGAGGGCCCGGACAAGGTTTCAGGCAAAGCGGTTTACGCCGCCGACATCTCCTTGCCGGGCATGCTCTGGGGCAAGGTGCTCCGCAGTCCCTACCCCTACGCCCGCATCGTCAGCATCGACACCTCGCAGGCTGAGGCGTTGCCGGGCGTCCACGCCGTGGTCACCGGCCAAGACCTGCCCGGCAACTTGATCGGCCGCCGCCTGGTGGACATGCCGGTGCTGGCCCAGGGCGTGGTGCGTTTCGTGGGAGAGAAGGTGGCCGCCGTGGCCGCCGACGACCCGGAGACCGCCGGCGAAGCCCTGCTGCTGATCGACGTGGAGTACGAGGAACTGACTCCGGTCTTCGACGCGGAAGAGGCCATGGCAGCAGACGCCCCGGACCTCCATCCCGATATGGAATCCTACCGGGGACTGCCCCAGCCTCCTTCCGGGATCAGGAACGCCTTCGCCCACATCACCTGGGAGAAGGGCGACATCGAGCAGGGGTTCCGGGAATCGGACCTGATCTTTGAGCACACCTTCAGCGCCCAGTTGATGCACCAGGCGTACATCGAGCCCCATGCCTGTCTGGTCAGCGCGGAAGATTCGGGCCAGGTACAGATCTGGGCCAATAACAAAGACCCCTATATGCTGCGCGACCAGCTTGCGGCAACTTGGAGCGTCCCCGCCGAGAGCATCGTCCTCCACCCAAGCACCATCGGCGGCGACTTCGGAGGCAAGGGCTCGTTCATGGATGTGCCCCTCTGCTACTACCTGTCCAAACGCGCGGGCCGCCCCGTGAAGATGATCATGGACTACATCCAGGAATTGATGGCCGGCAACCCGCGCCACCCGGCGGTGATGACCATCAAGACCGGCGTGATGAAAGACGGCACGATCGTGGCCCGCCAGGCCAGGGCGGTGTTCGACAGCGGGGCCTACGGCGCTTTCAAGCCCACCGTGTACCTGCGTGGCGCCGACCACCTGTGCGGCGTCTACAAGGTGCCCCACGCCAGGATCGAAAGCTACACCGTCTACACCAACAACGTCCCACGGGGCCACATGCGCAGTCCCGCCAAGCCCCAGGTGGTGTTCGCCGTGGAGTCCCACATGGACATGATCGCCCAGGAGCTGGGTATGGACGCCTACCAGTTCCGGCTGATGAACGTGATGCGCGACGGCGACTCCTCGCCCGTGGGGCATTACTGGCAGCAGATCAAAGCTTTGGAGACCTTGGAGGCAGCGGCCAAGGCGGCCGGTATCGGCCAAGAATTGCCGGCCAACACCGGCCGGGGCATGGCCATGACCGACCTGGTGCAGGGCACGGGCCAGTTCGCCGCCAAGATCAGTCTCAGCGACGAGGGCAATCCCCAACTGCACATGGCCTTCTGGGACACGGGCACCGGCTCCCACACCGTGCTGCGCCAGATGGTGGCCGAGGAACTGACGCTGGACACGGAAGACGTCCGGATCGTCCTGGAGAATACGGCCAACATGCCCTACAGTTCCGGCTCCGGCGGCAGCCGGGTGATGCACACCGCCGGACTGGCGGTGGTGGGCGCGGCCCGGGAACTGCGCGGCAAACTGGTGGCGGCCGCCTCCCCGCTGCTGGACGCCCCGGAAGAGCAGGTGTCGATGGAGAACGGACGTCTGGTGGCGGCGGGACGGAGCATGAGCATCGCCGAGGTGATCGCCCGCACCGGCGGCGACGGTTTGACCGGGGAGACCAGCGTGACCACGGAGACCCCGGAACTCACGTCATTCTGCACCCAGGTCGCCGAGGTCCACGTGGACCCGGAGACCGGCGAGATCACGGTCAACAAGATCGTCACCGCCCACGACATCGGAGCGATTCTGAACCCCCTCAATCACCAGGGCCAGGTGGAGGGCGGGCTGATACAGGGACTGGGCTACGCCCTGATGGAGGAGCTGCAACTGGAAGACGGCCACATCTCCACCCTGAGCTTCGGCGACTACAAGATTCCCACCTCCGCCGACGTCCCGGTGATGGAGACCGTCCTGATCCAGGGCGACGCCGGCCCCGCCCCCTACGAAAGCAAGGGCATCGGCGAAAGCAGCAACATCCCCGTGGCCGGGGCCATCGCCAACGCCGTATTTGATGCCGTGGGCGTCCGCATCACGGACCTGCCCGTCACTGCTGACAAGGTGCTGGCGGCGTTGCGGGCTAAGGGGGCGGGCCGCTAATCACATATATCGTGTGCGTCAAACATGTTATTAATAATGTGATTGTTTGACCAGGAGGTCTTGAGCCATGCGAACACACGTGATCTTGCCTGAGGACCTCGTTAGATCGGTGGATGCCCTGGCGGGCAAGGGCAAACGAAGCCAGTTCATCGAAGAGGCGATTCGGGAGAAAGTGCGGATAGACACCCTCCGTGCGGCACTTGAAGCGACCGCGGGGATCCTCTCGGCAGAAGACCATCCGGAGTGGGCAACAAGCGAGAAGGTGGCTTCTTGGGTCAGGGAGTCTCGAAAACAGAGCGACAAACGCATTGATACATACCGGCGTGGCTAACTATCTATTAGACGCCACCGCGCTTATCGATTATCTGCGTGGCCGCCAAGGCATGATTGAGTTGGTGAGAGCACTGGACCAACAAGGTCACAGGCTGGGAGTGTGTTGTATCACCGTCGCCGAGCTCTATGCTGGACTGAGCGATGAAGAACGAGCAGGCGCTGATCCCTTGATTGACGCCATGGACAACCATGAAGTGTCACGGGAAATAGCCAAAGAATCCGGCCGGTTCCGGTATGAGTTTGCCCGCAAAGGGATCGCCCTTTCTACTACCGACACCCTCATCGCCGCAACCGCAATCGCTCAAGACGCAACTCTAATCACCGCCAACGCCAAGGACTTCCCCATGGAAGAGATCGAACTATTGGAACACTCGTAAAGATGCGATTTGGAATGTTCGGGAGCGCGCAGGCGAAGCGGGGCGGGCCCAACGATGATAGCGGGGCCGGGTTCCGGGAGTTTGTCGAACGCAATGTTGAAGCGGAATCCCTGGGCTATCACAGCACCTTCCTGGTGGAGCACCACTTTACCGGCTTCGGCCAGGTGTCCGCGACGCTGAACCTGCTCACCTGGATCGGGGCCCGGACGACGACATTGCGCCTGGGCACCGCGGTCATCGTGCTCCCCTGGCACAACCCCGTTCTGCTGGCGGAACAGATCGCCACCCTGGACCTCTTGTCGAATGGCCGGGTCGACGCCGGGATCGGCAAGGGATACCGGCTCAAGGAGTTCGAGGGGTTTTCCGTTTCGATCGAGGAGGCGGACGCCCGCTTCGACGAGTGTCTGGAGGTCATGATAAAAGCCTGGACCTCGGATACTCCATGGTCGCACCAGGGGACCTACTGGCAATATCACGAGGTGGTGGTCGAGCCGCCCAGCACCCAAAAGCCCCACCCCCAATTGTGGATGGGCGCCGGCAGCCCCAGGTCCATCAAACAGGTCGCCAAGCTGGGCTTCAACATGCTATTGGGCCAGTTCGATTCGTTCGAAATGATCGCCGAAGAAATCGCCCTCTTCAAGTCGGAGGTCGAATCCCTGGGACGCACCTTCGACCCAATGAGCGTGGCGGTGGCCCGCTCCGTCAATATCATCGACTCCTTGGACGAATATGACCAGGCCATCGAGAACCGGATGGCAGCGCGCCGCCGGACCCAGAACCTCGCCCTGCGTCCTGATTTCCAGGACACCCGCGAGTCAGCCGAAGCCGGGACCATCTATGGCTCGGCGGACCAAGTCAGCGAAAAGATCCAGGACCTCCGCGAGATCGGCGTCGAGTACGTTCTGCTCAACAGCCCGGCGGGCATCTCTACATTGCGGCGTTTCGCCAAGGACGTGATGCCCGGGTTCGCCGGCTGCCCTCAAGTGGCCGCGAAGCCTTGACCCAAATCATTCGCTTCCGCAACGGCTCCGGCCCACCCGGACAAGGCCGAAAAGAAAAAGGCCCCTCAGCCGAGGGGCCTTTGGTTGTCCATATTCGTTGGGCAAAAAAAGAGCGCTTCCAACAATTTGTGAAAACGCTCCGCTATCATAGCATGCGGAAAGCAGTCTTGTCAACATTTTGTGCCTAAGACCCAGATATACCACGTTACAGCGGACCAGGGCGAGCAACCCGTTGAGGCGTTGGGTCTTATCCGATAGGGATGACGCTCGGAATCGACGCACGGATTTTATATAATGGGTCATCTAAATTATCGCTTGAAAACCCTCGGAGGAACGCCAACCTAAAATGCGAACCAACACCACCAAGGCCAAACTGGCCGAAGGCAAAGTGGTCTACGGCGCCATCGTCAGCCGTTTCGCCCCCGACATCGTCGAGATATTCGGGGCCATCGGCTACGACTTCGTGATGATCGATTGCGAACACGGCCCCATGGACCTGGACCAGGTAGAGCACATGGTCCGGGCCGCCGAATCGTTCGGCATCACCCCCATCGCCAGAATACCGAACCACGAAGATTCCACCATCCTGCGTTTCTTGGACCGGGGCGTGCAGGGGATAATCGTGCCCCACATCAACACCAAAGAAGATGCCGAGTCGGTGGCCCAGGCGGCCCGTTACTACCCTGACGGCCACCGTGGTATGGCAGGCAGCGGGCGCGCCCATGATTACGGGATGGGAGGCGCCGATTCAACCGCCTGGATCAACTCCCAGGTCCTGGTGATTCCCATGGCCGAGGAGACCCAAGCAGTGGACAACCTGGACGAGATTCTGAGCGTCCCCGGCATAGACGTGGTCCACGTGGCCGCCAGTGACCTTGGCCAGAGCATGGGCAATCCGGGGCGCGAGAAGGTCCGGGAAGTGATGGGCCAGGTCATCCCCAGGATCAGGGCTTCTGGCAAAAGCTGTGGCGCCGGCGGCAACTCGCCGGCCGACGCCGCCGGAGTGGCCGAATTCATAAACCTCGGAGCGAATTTCATCACCGTGTCTTCCCAGGGCCTGCTGCGGCTGGCCGGGCAAGATTTTCTCAAGCGAGTGGAAGCAGCCCTTTAACCTCCCGCGGATTCGCTCTGAACGAGTAAAAAATGCTTGACCTACTAATCATTAACGGCCTGGTAATCGACGGCTCCGGCAGTCCCGGCTTCTTCGCCGCGGTCCTGATTGAGGGCGACGTGGTCACCATCCAGCGGGGCGACGTGTCGCACTTGGAGGCGGCGCGGACCATCGACGCCACGGGCTATGTGGTGTGTCCCGGTTTTATCGATCTGCACTCCCATGCCGGGTTGACGATTCTTGGGGAACCGCACCATGATCCAAAAGTCCGGCAGGGCGTGACCACCGAACTGGTGGGTATCGACGGCATCTCCCACGCCCCGTTCAAGACCAGCGAAGAGCAGGAACGCTACATCTGGCTGGACTCGGGGCTGAACGGCTACCCGCCCCTGCCCGCCGACTGGCTGACCGTGGCCGGCCAGTTGGACAAGTACGACAACTCGGTGGCCATCAACATGGCCTTCATCCTGGGCAACTCTCCGGTGCGCATCTGGAGCGTGGGCTGGAACGACCGGCCCGCCACCGCCGCCGAGCTTGAGGACATGAAATCGGTGGTGCGGGAGGCCATGGAAGAGGGCGCGTGGGGACTCTCCACCGGCTTGGACTATCCGCCGGGCGCCTACGCCAGCACCTCAGAATTAGCCGAGTTGGCCGGAGTGGCCGCCCGGCTTGGCGGTCACTACCACACCCACACCCGCGCCAGCCTAAAATCCAAGGGACTGATGGCGCCCTGGGAAGAAGCTTTGGAGATCGGCCGGGGCGGAGACTGCCCGGTGCATCTGACCCACTACCGGCAGGGCGCTGCCGGCGTGGGCAGTCATCTGGACTACATCGGCCTGGTGGAAAAAGCCCGCGATGAGGGCATGGACGTGACCTTCGACTGCTACACCTATCCTTACTCAGGAACCACGGTGACCATCGGCCTGCCCCATTGGGCCAAGGACGGCGGACCGGAGCGCCTGATGGCCGCCCTCAAGGACGCCGACGACCGGGAACGGATGAAGCGGGAGCTCTCCCGGGACCGGCTGGAGAACAACTGGCTGACCAACTTCACCCAGCCCCAGAACCAGCAGTACGACGGCAAGCTGATCACCGACATCGCCGATATGCGGGGCCAGGACCCGGCCGACGCCCTGTTCGACCTGCTGATCGAGGAGAACCTGGGAATCTCCACCGTGGGACTGGGCACCAACGCCGAGACCCTCTACGCCTTTGTGTCCCACCCGGCGGGCATGATCGCCAGCGACTCCATCCTCTTCGGCGAATACCCCAATCCCCGGACCTATGGCTGCTTCCCCATCGTGCTGGCCGAGTTCGTCCGGGCCGAGCAACACCTGAAGCTGCCCGAGGCCATCCGCAAGATGACTTCATTCCCCGCCCAGCGTCTGGGCCTGCCCGACCGGGGGCTGCTGCGGGACGGCTTCAAGGCCGACATCGTCATCTTCAACCCCGAAACGGTTAAGACCCACGCCACCAAAGACGACCCCAAACACTATCCGGTGGGCATCGATTACGTGATCGTGAACGGCCAAGTGGTCATCGAGAACGGCGAAAACACAGGAGTTCTGCCGGGCCGCTCCCTGCGCCGGGGACGGGCGTCAACTTAACGGTTATCAAGGCAGTATCTAAGCCAGTATCAATGCCGGTATCATTCCCGGCGATGAAAGTAATTTCCATCTTAAAATTCGCAGCCGGCCTTTCGGGGAGTTGAACTCCCTCCGGTAAGCAACCTAACCCAGTTATGAGACAATGGCGAACGTCGTGTCTCAAACGCCGTGACTCAAGAAACATTCGTGGGGTGACTCTAGATGGCCGCTGAAACTGGTCTGAAGAAAGTTAGGATAGCCGCGATGAACCCAGTCCACGACCTGGCTGTCTTGGTCGCCCATGACGAAGGGCTATTCGAGAAGGAAGGGCTTGACGTTGAGATCCTGAACAACCCCGGGTCCGGTACGCTCAGCGGAGACCGGGAAGGTCTTGAAAAGGGCGTGTTCGACCGCGCTATGTGGTCTCCCTACAATACCGGAGAAGTTGACCAGTACCGCATGTGCGAATGGGGCGTGATGAAGCGCACCGTTGAAGCGGCTTCTAGCAGCCAAAGACCGGCGAAGATAGTGGCGCTCGGCGCGGCCATGTCCAAGATGGCTATCATCACCGGTCCGAAAAGCCGCATCTACGAACCGGAGCAATTGAAGAACACGCCGGTGGCGGTGAGTACGTTCAACGGGTCACACTTCACCACCCTGAAGATGCTGGAAGGTTTTGTCAGAAAAGAAGAGATCCAGACAACCAGCGGCGGGACGATGCAAGAGCGGTTGGAGGCCGTAAAGAAGGGAGAAGTTGCCGCCGGGAATTTTTACGAGCCCTGGATCAGCATCGCGCAGAAGCAAGGGCTCAGGGTCCTCATGGAAAGCCACTCAACCCGCAGCGAGGCAGCCAGCGAGGAGTTGGACGGGCCCACACTGGCCGCCATGTTCCGGGCCGAAGCCGTAGCCGCTGAGATGATCAACGCCGATACGAAAAAATATGCTCACTATTTCATCGAGGAGGTCCAGGGCTTGCTCGAACCCGGTGAGTTCCAGGACTGGCGCTTGCTCTACGGCCCGCCCGTGCCCTACACCCGGGAACGGTTCGACGATACCTACGCTTGGATGCTGGGCTATCAAGGATTGATCGAGTCCGGTTCCACCTACGAACAAGTGGTGGACAACCGGGCCTGGGAATAGTCCTAGGCGCCCTTGCGGTACTGAGTTGATACGGTTGTCCCCTTAAAAGGGGCGAATGTGCCCTCACCCACGTCTGCGGAAGATCGGGTCCGGCGAAGTCCTGACTCTCGACCTAGCCGGAGGTGGGCAAGCCCGCTAGTCCGGAAACGCAGGAGGCGATCCGCGCACTGCGAGAGGCCGCGGTAGCCAGCCGGTAAGCCCCAGCTCCCAGCGACAACAGAAGAGCGGAAACCAGGCGACAAGATCGGGCCATGCTGCTTGACCAGCATGGCCCGATTTTTGCATCGCTAAAGACCGGTGGTTTTCCGATGATGCGCCGAGGGCAAGTCTTGGGACCGTCTCCGCCATTCGCTTCAGCGCGCCAGGGTGTCCGGTTTACCCGATGTGTTGGTCGATGAATGCCGTCATCTGCTCGAGCGTCTGCTTTGCGACGTCGGAAGAGAGATCGCGCAGCAGACCTTCGCCCTCCCCCTCGAAGAAATTCACGTCCATCTGGCCACCGGCTTTCTGGTATTGCCGGATGAACTCGTCGCTATCAGGGCGGGGATGTCCCGCCTCGTAACTGCGTGCTAGGAACAGCGCGGGCGGCAGGGCTGTGCGCTCGCCGCGGTCCAAGATGCGCGCCGGGGCCGCCTCGGCCATGGCCTCTTCCGTCACCCAGTACTGGTCATGCATGGGGACCACTCGCTCGGCCATCCCTTCGGGCGGAGTGCAATCATCTCTCAGCCCTTTGGCATAGTGATAACGTCCCAACGGATCGATGACCGGAGAGACCAGGATCACGCAGCCCAGAGTGCCATCAACAGCGGCGGCGCCTGCCGGTAGCGGCAGCGCAGCGTAGCGGGAGTCGTCTGGGCGCATCCCGAGGAGCATGGCCTGGTGCGCGCCACTGGATGTGCCCATCGCGCCGATGCTGTCCGGGCGGCCGTTCCAGCCGGCAGCCTGGGTCTTAGCCCAACGAATCCCATAGTGTATGTCGGCCAGAGAGGCCGGATACGGCGCCTCCGGCGGCACGCGAAAATCCAGCGCCACCACAATCACGCCATTCTTAGCCAACGCCTCGTTGGCGGCGTTGCCGTTCAGGCGGTCTCCCCGGACCCAAGCCCCCCCATGCAGTTCGACCATGATTGGGAACGGTCCGCTGCCTTCCGGCTTGAAGACACGAGCCAATAGGGGCGTTGTGCCATGGCTGAGATATTCCACATCCGCGATGTCGACTTCATACGTTTGCATGCTAGTAGCCATTCAGAGGCTCCTTTTCCAACAGGCCGTGAGATTTAGGTGACGCAAAGTTACAAGCTGTTGGCCTGTCCGTCAATACGCCGGGTCCCGTGTGCCGACCGACCTTGGGTGAAGCGCCAAGATGAAGGTTATGAGAAGGACCCGCCCAACCTTTCCAGTAGCCCGTCCACCGCCGCGCAGTCCTTGCAATCCTTCGCGCCCTTGGGCGGGGTGTCCATGTCCCAGATGCTCCTTGCCTTCCGGAGCAGGGGCGGCAGTAGCGTAGCCTGCCTGAGTTCCACAGGAACAACCTTGGCCTGGAAGCCCATCGTGAAGCCCCGGTCGTCAACCAACCCCGGCTCTTTAGCGGTCTCTTTGTCTGTGGCCGGCTCCATGTAGACCAGGGCCAGTTTAGAGACCGGTGACAGCCCCTGCCGTTCGGCGATCAGCGCGTACGCGTTCAATTGGACCTCATAATTACGGAACATGCCGGGCCGGTCGGGATTGTACCGGGAGGTCTTGTAATCGACGATCACGTAGGAACCGCCGGCCAATTTGAAGATGCCGTCGGCCTCTCCCCGAAGGGTGATTCCAGTCTCTTCGTCCAGGGTCTTGAATCTGGACCAATGGGGCGGATCGATGTACCCACCGGCCTCCCCCAATTCGGCCAGCCACGGCGGGGCATGGCCCTCCCGGTCGAAATGGTTGTGGACGATCAGCTTGTTGTAGCGGTCGATGCTGCTGAAGATGCCAGGAAAACTCTGGTAGGGCAGGTTTTTGACGTGGAGCCGCACCCAAGCACAGCGGGGGCAGAAGCGGGAACTGGCATAACTACCCAGTTCGGTGGCTGAGATCGTTGGCCCCGGTTGCGCCACATCGTCACCCCACAATCGTTCTTGACCCATGCCTTAGGACTGCCCCATGGGGTTAATCGTCGGAACCGTCTCCACCGCCGGCGGCCGGCGCGGCAGCGGGAGCGCCAACTCCACCAGCCGTCCGGGCCTCGAGGGGCAGAGCGTCCTCCCAATGGGGCAGTTGGTGTTGGTGCGTGGAGGGCAGCAGGAAGATGCAGACCACGGCGACGGCGCTGAGGCCGAAGGACAGGATGATGGACCAGTCGTATGTGTTGGTCCAGTCCCTCAAGAACCCTCCCAGCACCGGCCCGATGGCCATTCCGATGCCCGCGCCGGCCATCTGCCACCCGTAGGTGGTCCCCGTGGGCGCGTCGCCGTAATACTGGCGGTTGATGATGGGGAAGGCGGTCATCTCTCCGCCCATGCCAAAGCCGAAGATCACCGCGAAGATGAAGTAGGTCGAGACATCCTGGGAAACCAGCAAGAGCAGCAGGGGGAAGGTCTGGGCCGAGAAACAGATCTTCATCACCGTCTTGGCGCCGAAGCGGTCGGCCAATACCGGCACAGCGAACCTGGTGATGGTGCTGACCACCGTAAGGGTGAGATAAACCGCCACCGCCGTGCCCTTTGAAAGTCCGTCATCGGTGGCCATGGCGACCAGCAGGATCAGGATGATGTTATGACCGGCGCATCCCCAGAAATGGATGCCGACCAGGTTCCAGAAGGCGTTGGTCTTCTGCGCCTGCTTCAGGAAGACCTCGGTCCGTACCTTGGCGATGTTATTGTTCTGCAGCTTTCGGATGGGCTCGTCGTCCGGCGCGCCCCACGGCCGCAGGCCGATGGCGGCGGGCTCGTTATGGAAATATCTGACCAGGAATAAGAGGACCGCCCCGCCGGCTATTCCAGGGATCCAAAAGGTCCAACGCAGTCCGAAACGGTCGAAGATTATAAACACCATGAGGATCGCGGCGGCGGTGCCCAGCCCCTGCAACGCCTGCAATATCCCCATGGCCAGGCCCAGTTGCTTCCGGAACCATAGGGTCACACCCGAGACCAGCGTGACCTGGAATGCAGCCATCCCCGCCGCCAGGATCACACCAAAATATAGGTAGAACTGCCACAGATGGACCATGGTGCCGGTCAGGACCATTCCAACTATGAACAGGATTCCGCCGGCCCACATGACCCGGCGCACCCCATAACGGTCACCCAGCCATCCGCAAACGGGACCCAGTGCTCCCGATATGATCCACTGAATGGTGAACCCGAGGGTGATGGCCCCGATGCTCCAGCCGAAATACTCGGGCTTATTGAACTCGTCCACCAACAAGCTGGCGGCGAAGCGCATGCCGGAACTGGTCATCCACATGATCGAGGCGATGCCGACAATCACCCAGGAATAGTGGACGTTGCGCTTTCCCAGGGCGAATCCGGCCGGGCTCAGTCCGAACCTAAGCATTTCACCTCCGTCGTAGCTGACACATTGTACATGCCGGAGGTGGGTGGTACAACGCAGCACGCGGAGGTTTGACGAAACGGTGTTACGGTTTCATCTATTTAGAGCCGATCATCTACGTAAAACGTAGGGGCGTCCCGGTCCACCGGGACCCTGCCCCTACGTGTATCCTCGCTAGGCGTCTATCAGAAGCCCTGGGTTCAGCACGCCATTGGGGTCCAGGGTCCGCTTGACGGCCTTCAACGCCTTGGCGAACAGTTCCGGGCGCTGTTGGTCATACCAGGGGCGGTGCAACCGTCCAACGGCGTGGTGGTGGGTGATGGTGCCGCCGGCGGCCATGATGGCGTCGGAGGCCGCCTGTTTGATCTCGGCGTACATCTCCAACTCGGCGCCCAGGCGGCCCATGCCCTCAAAGGTGAAGTAGGGAGCCGGCCCGTCGGTGTAAACGTGGGTGAACCGGCATGAGACGCTGCCCCCGCCGCAGACCCGGTCCAGAGCGTCTTGGAGCGCGCTTCGCACTGCCTCATCCAAGGCGGGCCAACGGTCCCAGGTGATGGCGGTTTCCATGGTCTCGGCCACCAGTCCCAACCCAGCTTGATGGTTCTTCATGTAGGGGGCGTTCAAGAAGGAGTTGCGCCACGCCCCCACCGACCCCTGGCGTCCCGTGTCTCCTTCCGAACGTCCGCCCGTTCCATCTGAGACCCGGATGTTGGCTTCGTCGATGTCGCCGCCGGCCTCGCGGGCGATGTCCACGGCATGGCGGATGAACTCGCCCTGAGGTATCTCGGCCGACTCGAAGCCCAGCAACAGCAGGGCTTTAGTTCCGTCCATCCCCGCGGCTGACGCGGCCTCCACCGGGTCAAGCAGCCGGCAGTTGGCGGGCCAGAGTTTGGTCTGCACGATGCGGCGGGCGGCCTCGGCCCCGGCGGCGAAGGTGGGGAAAGTCACCCCGGCCGACGCCCGGAACACGGGGCGGGCCTGGATGCGCATCCAGGCTTCGGTGATGATGCCCAAGATGCCCTCGCTGCCGATGACCATCCGGTCAGGGCTGGGGCCCGCGCCGCTGCCCGGCAGACGTCTCGACTCCCACAGACCGGATGGGGTAACCATCCGCACCGATTCCACCATATCGTCTATGTGGGTCTGGTTGGTGGCGTAATGGCCTCCCGAACGGGTGGCGATCCAGCCGCCCAGTGTGGAAAACTCAAAGCTCTGGGGATAGTGGCGCAGCGTGAAGCCGTGGGGCCGCAATTGGTCTTCCAGCGCCGGGCCGTAGACCCCTCCCTGGATGCGGGCCGAGCGGGACACATCATCGATCTCCAACACCTGGCCCAGGCCCGCCAAGTCAATGGTAACGATGCCGTCGTAGCCCTCGGGCGGTTCGAAGCCGGCCACGGTGGAACTGCCGCCGCCATAGGGGATGGCGGCGTAACCGGAGGTGGAGCACCACTCCAGAACGGCTTCCACCTCCTGTTCGCTACGCGGGCGGGCCACCACGTCAGGCGGGTTGGGAAAGTCAAGATTGAACGCCCGGATGCGGTCCCGGAAGCTGCGTCCGTAGGTGTGGACCGCCCGGTCGTGGTCGTCGCTGGCGCAGATGGCGGCCAATGACGACGGAGGCGCGATGCGGGGTTTGCGCAGGGAAAGGCCGGTTGCCCTGGGCGGCGTTACCGGGTTAAGGCTAACGTTATACCGTTTGGCCAGTTCACCCGCCGCAGTCTTCATCTGTTCGGCGGTGGGTTCGTCGGACTCCATACCCCAGGCCCAGAAACTTCGCTTGGCCATGGCCGCCTCCAAAACTAAACGCTAATCAGCCATCTGGAACCGCTCGGACTCAGCCGGTTTGGACCACAGTTCGCTAGCCCCATCCATGGCCTTGGCCCGCTCGGGGCTGGCACGCCAGGCGTCGTATATCTCGTTGGAGTCCCAGGTCACCAGGGTGGAAATCTTGGTGGGGTCTTCCTGGGATATGAAGGTCAGGCGGACGCCATAGCCGTGGGCCTTGCTTTGGGCCAGGCCGTTGCCATCCAACAATGTCTTGGCCTCTTCGATCTTGTCCGGTTTCGCCCAGTGGTGAGTGAGTACGCCAATCATTGATCGGGCTCCTAATATAGATCTGAAGATGCCGTCCGCAGGCGCGAGTAATTCACTTGTCCGAGCCGTCTTTGACCCGGAGCATGCGCCCGGCGATAAAGGCGATCACGGCCGCGCCGGCGCTGAGCACCGCGCCCATCTTGGCCGGGTCTTGAAATGCTGGGTCGTCGTAGGCTTTGCCGGCCACGAACAGGGCAACGGTCAGGCCCAGTCCCGCGATTATAGCGGCCACAAATAAGTGTTTGTTGCCCATGCCCTCGGGCAGGGGGAAGCCGAGTCGCGTTCCCACCCAGGAGAATAATGTGATTCCCACGGTTTTGCCGAGGATCAGCGAGATCAGCACGATAAATGTGACCTGGGTGATGCTGGCGAAAGCGACTCCCGCGTTCATGAATGCGAAGAAGAACAGCCCAAAATCCACGGGCAACTTGAGTTGGTGTTCGAAGGCGTCAAGGGGCGCATGGTGTTGGTGAAGCACCACCGCATCTTTGGGAGGATCCGCCGATGAAACCTGTGGTGGCGCGGCCTCTGATTCGCTGGCGTGAGCATGTTCAAAATCGAAGTCTTCATCTTCAAACAGCCCGTGGGTGATCTTGGGACCGGGCAAGAAAGGTACGATGACCACCAAAGCCAGGGCCGGTTCGATGGACGATTTGACCAGTCCGACCCAACTGAGCCCTCCGGCGATCAGGATGTAGACGAGCCAGTAGCGCACCTCGAACCGCCGCATCACGTAGGCCACGGCCATCCCGGCGGCCACCAACAAAAGCCAGGAGGGCGCCACGGGAGATTCCGGGTCCGGATAGAAGACGGCGATGATCCCCAGTCCGATGGCGTCGTCGGCCACCGCCAGCAGCAGCAGGAAGTTGACCGCCGGATGTCCGGTCCCAAAGATGATGCGGGCCACCAGCCAGGCCAGGGCGATGTCGGTGGCGGTGGGGATACCCCAGCCGTTGGCCACGAGGCTAAAATCGCTGGACCCGCCATAGAAGATCCAGGCAAGCAGAAAGAAAAGCCCCGCTGGGCCGACCACCCCGCCCAGGGTGCCCATCAAGGGGTTGATAGCCTTACGCATGGGGTTCAGGGCCCCGCCGGGCAGGACTGACTCGGTGATCTCCTTGGTGGCGATACCGAAGAAGAACACCATGAAGATCTCGTTGACGAGGAAGTGGACCGTTACCGCTTTGCCGAATATCTTGGTGCTGTCGCCGAAGATGTGGTAGTCCACCATCTCTTCGTAGGCGTGGATGTCGATGTTGGCGAAGACCAATCCGGCGATCACGCCAATGATCAGCGGAATCGAGAATTGCTGGAGGATGTTTATGTGATGGGCTCGGAGCAGAGCATCACCCTAGATCGGTGTTTTAAAGACCAGTACCGGTTGCGCCTGGCGCCCACGGGTGCGAACGCTCCGGGGATTATATCACTACGGACCAGACCGCAAATCCGCCCCTTCTCAGGCTCGCAGGAGCGCTCCGCCAGGCGTGGCTCAAGTTGACATCCCATAGGGGCTTTGTTACTATCACGGGCAGCCTGGACGTATGGATTCCAGGCTTATTTGGGCTTTTGGGCCGGTCATTTTATGGCCAGGAGGAACCGACCTAGGTGGCTTTCTTAAACGGACTCAGATGCCGCGAGTGCGGCAGAGATTATCCGGTGGAACCCCTGAATGTATGCGATTTCTGCTTCGGTCCTCTGGAAGTGGTGTACGACTACGCCACCATCTCTGAAGTGGTCAGCCAAGACAGTATCGCCAAGGGACCACTAAGCATCTGGCGTTACAAGGACCTGCTCCCCGCCGAGGGCGACGACCCCGTGGACATCATGGCGGGTTACACCCCTCTGATCAAAGCCAGGGGTCTGGGCAAGCAACTGGGGCTCAACAACCTGTATATCAAGAACGACAGCGTCAACCCGTCGTTCTCTTTCAAGGACCGGGTGGTCTCCGTGGCGGCGACCAAGGCCCTCGAATTCGGCTACACGACCATCGCCTGCGCGTCCACCGGGAACCTGGCCTGCAGCGTGGCCGCCCACTGTGCCCGGGCCGGTGTCCGCGCCGTGGTCTTCATTCCCTCCGACCTGGAGCGGGGCAAGATCATCGGCGCCGCCATCTACAATCCGGTGCTGGTGTCGGTGGACGGCACCTACGACCAGGTGAACCGGCTCTGCAGCGAGTTGGCCGACGACTATCCCTGGGCCTTCGTAAACATCAACATGCGTCCCTATTATGCGGAGGGCAGCAAGACCCTGGGTTACGAGGTGGCGGAACAACTGGGCTGGCGGCTGCCGGACCATGTGGTGGTGCCTTCGGCATCCGGCGCCATGTTCACCAAGATCTGGAAGGGCTTCAACGAACTAGCCTGCTTGGGCCTGTTGGATGGGATTCCGTCCAGTTCCTTTGGAGTGGATCAAAACACCGTTCATCATCCGGCCGTCACCACCAAGATGCACATGCAACAGGCGGAAGGGTGCTCTCCCATCGTCACGGCGTGGAACAATAACCAAACGCAGGTCATTCCCGTTCGGCCCAACAGCCTGGCCAAGTCCTTGGCCATCGGGAACCCAGCCGACGGCATCTACGCCATCAAAGTGATCGAACGATCCGGCGGTTCCGCCTACGCGGTGCCGGAATCGGATATAGTAGACGGTATCAAGCTGTTGGCCGAAACGGAAGGCATCTTCACCGAGACGGCCGGCGGCGTGACGGTCTCAGGGCTAAAGCACCTGGCCAAGTCAGGCGCTATCAAACCCGACGAGTTGACCGTCGTTTACATCACTGGCAACGGACTCAAGACCCAGGAAGCGGTGGAGCATGTGGTGAATCCACTCTGCATCAAGCCCAGCATCCGCTCTTTTGAAGAGGCATTCGACGGGGCGAAATAGCCGGGCCAGATCACCTTAGAAGAAGTATTCAACGGGGCGAGATAGCCGGGGTTAAAAGCCGGGAGGTGTTCGGGTATGGGCAAGCAACGAGTCAAATTCACCTTTGAGGAAAACTTGGTGAAGCAACCGGTGATTTACGAGTTGGGCCAGAAGTTCAAGATCGTGACCAACATTCGCCGGGCCGAGGTGAGCGAAGACGTGGGTTGGGTGGTCTTGGAACTGGACGGCGATGAGCCGGAGATAAAGCGTGGGCTGGAATGGGTCAGCTCCACGGGTGTGAGGGTGGACCCGGTGGGCGGGGATGTGATTGACGGGTAGGAGTTAGTCCTGCCCAGGCTGTCCAAAGATGGGGCGCCTGACGAGGCGCCTGAAACGGGGCGAACTATCAGGAGGAGGGTTTTCCAGATGGGTGTCACGGTCCGAATTCCCACGCCGCTGCGGCGTATGACCAACGGTCAGGCGAAAGTAGAAGTGGAACCTGCCAATCTCGGTGAGTTGGTGGATAAGCTGAATGGTGAGTTTCCCGGATTCAAAGACCGTTTGGTCGATGAGGACGGTGAACTTCGCTATTTCGTAAACATCTACCTCAACGGAGAGGACGTCCGGTTCATAGACGGGCTGAACACCTCCACCAAAGAGGGCGACGAGATCAGCATCGTCCCGGCGGTTGCCGGCGGCCTTTAGCTCCTTCCCTACCCGCCTTCCACAGACCTGGCCGCACTTGAATGGCTACCCGGCGCGGGTCCGCAGCCATCGTTCTTTCTGTTGCTGCCGCGCAGCCTCATTTGTCGGTTGATATACGTCCAAGAATTCTCCGCGGAAGATGTCGAACCGTCTTTCCAAGATCGATGTCCTGATCCGTTCCATCAGCGCCAGCACGAAACGCAGATTGTGGATGCTGGCCAGCCGCAATCCCAACAATTCCTTGGCCCGGAACAGGTGCCGCAGGTAGGCGGCTGAATAATTCCGGCAGGTATAGCAGTCACAGGTCTCATCCAAGGGCTCCTGCTGCTCCGCGTACCGCGACTTGGTGATGTCCACCCGCCCTTCAGGTGTGAACAGGCTTCCGTTCCGGGCAACCCTGGTGGGCAGAGCGCAGTCAAACATGTCGATCCCCCTGGCCACGCCTTCCACCAAGTCCTCGGGAGAGCCCACGCCCATCAGGTAACGGGGTTTGTCTTTGGGCAATAACTCCGCCACCAGGCCGGTGAACCGGTACATATCCTCTTTGTTCTCGCCCACCGCCAGGCCGCCCACCGCGTAGCCGTGAAAGGGGATGGCCGAGATGGCGCGGGCCGATTCATCCCGCAAGTCCGGAAATGTGCCCCCCTGTACGATTCCAAACAGGGCTTGCCCCATGGCCGCGCCGGTGGGCGAGGACTGGTGAACATCGAAGCACGTCTGGGCCCAGCGATGGGTGCGCTCCATGGCCTGGCGCACTTGTTTCTCCGTGGCCCCGTAGGCGATGCATTGGTCGAAGCACATGGCGATGTCCGCGCCCAGGCCCTCCTGGTTGGCCGTGGCCAGTTGGGGGGTGAAATTGTGCGCGCTGCCGTCGATGTGAGAGCGAAACCGGATGCCGTCGTCGGTTACTTTCCGCAGCGGTCCCATGCTGAAAGCCTGGAACCCGCCGCTGTCGGTGAGTATGGGCCCGTCCCAGCCCATGAACCGATGCAGGCCGCCCATCTTGCCCACAGTCCCCACGCCGGGCCTCAGGTACAGGTGATAGGCGTTGCTCAGGACGATCTGGGCCCCAACCGCCCTCACCTCTTCGGGAGTCAGCCCTTTGACCGTGGCCTGGGTGGCCACCGGCATGAAGAGCGGCGTAAGCGCTTTGCCGTGGGGCGTCTCGAGCTCGCCGGCCCTGGCGCCGCCGTCGGTGTGCTGCAACTGGAAGCTGAATTTTGGTGCGGCCATCTGGCACTTGTCCGGCCTGCGGCCGGTGTTATCCTGTTATGGGCAGTCGTGGCAGGCCCAACTCATGGTATCGCCTGGCTGTGAAGCAGCGCAACACCGGAGCGCCTCCGGGGCAATTTATGATCGGTGTCTGGAACCCCATACCTGAAGCGTTATGAATGAATTCTTGACCGGCCTCAGCGCAGACAGCCCATTACTTTGGGCGTTATTCGTGTTGGGCGTGATCGCGTCCTCGGCGCTGATGTTGAGTTTGGCCTCCAATCTTGCGATTCGGCTGGGCTCGGCGCTCGCCTCACCTTTTGGGCGGCGCAAGACGGCGAAGAAGGGCACAGTGGAAAGGGACGATGTGGTTTCCTAACGCTGAAGTAACCATCAACCCGGCGTTGTTGGTATTCCTTGGGGTCATTGTAGGCACACTTGGAGGGTTCTTCGGTGTCGGTGGTGGTTTTCTGATCACGGGCGGGCTGCTGGTGTTCGGGGTCCCGCCGTTGTTTGCAGTGGGCACGGGCCTCACCCTGGTCATGGGGATCTCCCTGATCAACACCCTCAAGCACCGGAGTCTGGGCCACGTCGATTTCAAGCTGGGCATCATGATGGCCGTGGGTTCGGTCCCGGCCATGTACGGGGCCCAGCAGGTGAACCAGCAGTTTGAAGATGCCGGGGTGGCCGGGCCGGTGATTCGGATTCTCTATGTGTGCTTTCTGGCGGTGCTGGGCACGTTCATCCTGTACGACCACTGGCGGGTCCAAAGACGAAAGACCCATTCATCAGACGATGTGTCAACCGCGGGACTGGCAAGATGGATCCGGCGCCTGGATTTCGGCCCGCGGTCCGTGTGGCTGCCGGGGTTTGGAAAGGTGGGAACGGTTGTCGCCCTGCCGGTGTCCGGCGTGGAGCGGATATCGGTCTTCGTGCCGGTGCTGCTCGGCGCCGCCGTGGGTTTCTTCGCGGGCATATTGGGGGCGGGAGGGGCGTTCATCCTCACGCCGCTGCTGATCTATTTCCTGGGCATCCCCACGGTGGTCGCCATCGGGACGGGGTTGTTCCAGGTGATACTAACCGGTTCGGTGGGTACCTTTCTCTATGCCCTATCCGGCCGCGTTGACCCGTTGATGGCTGTGCTGATGCTGGCGGCCGCGGCCCTTGGCGCCCAGCTGGGCACCAGCGCCACCCAGATAGTTGAGCCGGCGCGGATACGGTTCCTGTTTGGCCTAATCGTCCTGGCCGGAGGGGCGGCGGTGGCCATGGAGGAACTGTCCCAGGCGACGGATGTGGACATCCTTTCCACGCTGGCAGCCGTGGTGCTGCTTGGCGTGGGCGGCGTGATGTGCCTCGGAATCGGGGTGTTGATGATCAAGGCCAAACGAGGGAGCAGGGAGTTGGCTTCCAAGGAAGCCGGCGATTAGAGCCGGCGGCTAGCTGACCAGTTTCCGGACCGTCTTCTCCACCAATTCCTCGGGCACGTCATTGCGGATCACGGGCCGCCCCACATCTTCCAGCATCACCCAACGCTTGGAGCCGTCCTGGATCTTCTTGTCCAGGGACATGC
>JADFNR010000135.1:0-3065 GCA_022563275.1 Chloroflexota bacterium
TGGTCCGCAAACAGGACGTTCTACCGTTCGACAAGATCGTTTCCCACACGTTCCCTCTGGCCGAGGTCAACGATGCTTTTGCTCAGGCGGAGTGGGACCAGACCCAGACCCCCATCACCAGGGCCATGTTGGTTCCTTAGGCTTGTCGAAGGACCAAACAAGGGGTCGTACAAGGATCCGGTATAGCCACTGGATCTTGATATCCAGACGGAATAATGCGACACCCGGAGAGGATGGCGTTGGCAGCTAAGAAGGAACAGCCGCCGGCCTTTATCGAGCCAAGGGAAGACCTTGTGCGGGCAGCCAGGCAGGCGGCCGTCCGTATCGCCGAGCGGGCCCCCGAGGCCGACCGGCAGCGCCGGGTCCCCGTGGAGAACATTCAGGACCTTCACGAAGCTGGACTGTTGACCGTCGCCATTCCCCGTGACCTCGGCGGGACCGAGGTCGATCTGGTAACTCAGGTTGCGATATACGAGATCATCGGCGGGGCCTGCGCATCCACCGCCTGGGTCATGGGCAACCACTCGGTCCTTTGCACCAGGGCCCTGGGCATGATGGGCGAGGCAGCCCATCCGCTGCTCCAAGACGTGGTCGAGAACGGCGCTCTGATCTCCCACGCCGCCATACCCGGTGGCAAGACCGAGTTGGCTCCCGGAGGGTTCGTCGCATCGGGACGCTGGCCCTTCGTCAGCGGGTCCAACATCTCAACTTGGATGTTTCTCAGCACCATGGTCCCCGGTCCGCCGCCTGACTGGAACGGCGCCGAGCCTCCCCAAGCCCATAACCGCTGGATGTTGCTGCCCACCAGCCAGCCTGGACTGACCATCGAAGAGACCTGGCTGGCGATGTCGGTGCGGGGTTCCATGACCAACGACGTGCTGCTGGACCAGGTTTTCGTCGCCGAGGACATGGCGCCGGTGTCCAACCGCCCAGCTCCCCATGAACCATGGCTGCCCAACGGCCCGGCGGTCCTAAAGGTGCCCACCAAGGCCAGGGTCTGGATGGCGGGCATGATGTTGGGAATAGCCCAGGCTGCCCTGGACGAGACCATCGAATACGGCAAGGCCCGCGGCATGGCCCTGGGCGGCGCCGCCAAGAGCAGCATGCCCGGCAACCAGTTCGCCGTGGCCGATGCCGCAATGGCCATCGAGTCGGGGCGGGCGTTCCAGGTCCAAGAGGCCCGGGCCATCACTGTCAAGGCCCTGGCCGGCCAGGATTTCGTGCCCGATGACGCGGCCCGCATGGAGATGGCCGGGTTGGTGGCCAGGGAGAACTCCCAAAAGGCTGTGGACCGGCTCTTCGCCATCAGGGGCGCCACCGGTTTGTTCGAGACCGGCAATTTCGAGCGTTACTACCGGGATGTCCGCATGGGCACCCTCCACGCCGTGAGCACGCCCGACCTGGTTCGCGAAGAGGTGGGCAAACACATCTTCGGCATCCCTGCGGACGTGCAGCCCCGCTGGGCTTAAGGCAGCGGGCCCAGTCCCCAGGCCGTGTGGTAACATGCTCCCAATCTGAGAGTTCGCGCCTTAGACTGGACTTTCTTGCGCGCCAGGTCTGCGGCTTATCCATTGGGAGGAAGCACCCATGAAATTCGGCATGATGTATGAGATCCAGATACCCGAGCCCCACTATCCGGGCATCGAACGGGACCGGTACCACCAGCTCTTGGCCCAGGTGGAGTTGGGCGACCAGGTGGGCTTCGACTACTTCTGGACCGTTGAACACCACTTCCTGAACGAGTTTTCCCACTGCTCCGCGCCCGAGGTGCTGTACGGGGCCATATCCCAGCGCACCAAACGCATCCGCATCGGCCACGCGGTGGCCTTGCTGCCCGAGCAGTACAACCACCCGGTGCGGGTCGCGGAACGGGCGGCGGTGTTGGATATCCTAAGCGACGGCCGCATGGACCTGGGCACGGGCCGGTCGACTACCCTGACGGAGATGGACGGCTTCGAGGTTGACCCGGAGCAGACCAGGGCCCAGTGGCGGGAAGCGATAGGGATGATCCCCAAGATGTGGACCGAGGACCCCTTCTCCCATCAGGGCGAGTTCTTCAACATCCCGCCCCGTTCGGTTATTCCCAAGCCGGTGCAAAAGCCCCACCCGCCCTTGTGGGTGGCCTGCAGCCAGCCCGACTCTTTCACGGCCGCCGGCGAGATGGGCCTGGGTGTGCTCTGTTTCAACCTGGGCGGTTACGACCAGCTAAACGAACGGGTTGCCGCCTACCGCGCGGCGCTGAAGCACGCCAACCCCGTGGGCTCTTTCGTCAACGACCAGATCGCCGCCTTGGTGATCGTTTACTGCGCGGAGGACGACGAAGAAGCCCGGCGTGTCGGCGGCCCCGAGGGCGAATGGTTCGTTCAGAATGCCGAACGTCTCTATGCCCCCTGGCAGGGACGGGACGTGCCAGACTCATACAAGTTCGCGGTGGACGCCATCCAAACGGAACGCACCAACAAGGTGGCCCAAGACCATCTGGACTCCGGCGCCTTCGCCATGGGCGACCCCGATACCATCATCGAAGTGATGAAGAAGTACCAAGAGGCTGGTGTGGACCAGGTGCTTTGCTTCCTCCAGCCCGGCCGGTTGGAACACACCCGCATCATGGACTGCATCAAGCTGATGGGACGCCACGTGATCCCCTACTTCCTCTAGGCGGCCGGCGGCGTGGCCGTTCCTGGGAAGACGGAGATAGTCTCCAGCGTCATTTCGAAGCGCCAACGGCCAATATCCTGTCTTCCCAGCGAAGGCCGGAATCCACTGCTCCCCTATCTGGTGGTTCTGGATTGATTTGCGGAGAGACGACGCCCTCACCCTAACCCTCTCCCATACGTGGGAGAGAGGACTGCTGCCGTTTTCCCGGCGAACACCGGAATCCATAGACGTATTTAAGGAGCCAAAGTCAAAATGAGCACCACAAGTGATGATGTTGATCTGACTGGCCAAGTCGCGCTTATTACCGGGGGTGGCCGAGGACTTGGGCGCGCCTTCGCGGTCGAGTTAGCCAAGGCAGGCGCCTCGGTCGGCATAACGGCTCGCACTCAATCGCAAGTAGACGAAAC
>JADFNR010000135.1:3164-8923 GCA_022563275.1 Chloroflexota bacterium
AACTCGTTCACCCGAGATGAGAGAACGCTCTCGTCTATTGATGGAAGAAGGTCAACACATGATGGACAGCAGCGTTCGCATGCTGATGTACCTTGTTTCTGGCAAAGGGGATTCCCTTTCAGGAAGGCACATATCGTGGGATGACTCCGTGGATGAGCTAACAAGCCGGGCTGCTGAGATTGAAAAAGAGGACCTCTACGTCCTGAGACTGCGTAAGTAGTTATCTCGGCCGGTCTAAATCTCGCGATACATGGCCTTTCCGGCCTGACTCCAGCCAGTTACATGGATTCCGGTTTTCACCGGAATGACGGAAGGGAGAAGAAGCTACTACCGTCTTTCCGGCGAAAGCCGGAATGACGTAATGGCCCTCTAGTTAATTTTTGTTCGCGAGTCACCGGCGGGATGACCTAGACAAAAAATAAGGCCCCTTCTCTTTTATGGGAGAAGGGGCCTTTTATCGTCGCAAATCAGAGAATCAGTCTGAAGACGGCAACTTGCGGGGTTCTTGAATCTCCATGGTTTTTTCGCAGCAATCAATCTCGCCGTCGCCGCTCTTGGTGCAGAGCACGCTGCTGCCGCACGTTTCACAGACGTAACGTTTGCCGAGTTGGTTGGCCATTTAGCGGTCCTCCGTGGGATTTTTTGGGGCGTGTTCGCCCGGTCGCTTAAGCGAGTTACTTGAGTTCCATGGGCGTCTGGCAACAGACGATGGCGCCGTCCCCGCCCTTGGTTACGATGAACTCGGAACCGCACTTGCCGCATACGTAGCGTTTGCCCGTCTGATTAGCCAACTGGTCAGCTCCATGGTTGGGATGTTTTGGATGCCTTTAGGCTCGCTCCAATTATAGACAAGCCCCACAGGGGTTTCAACTTTGGCAGGCTAGTTTAGATTCAGGTTAGGACTCAGGATCTTGAGGGGCCTCCGGCTTTGCCGGTTCGCTCTTGAATCGGACTAGGAAGGTGGCTTCTCCCAGGGGGATGCCGTCGAAAAGGATGGCGGCCGAATGGATGCCGGGTTTCTGCACCGGGATGCGGAAAGATTTGATCCAGCGCTGGAACAATATGCCCTCTTCCCATTCAATTTTTTGGGCCGGGGGTGTGTCCAGGGGTATCCCAGGCGTCTTCAGGGTGACGAACAGGTAGTGGTCGCCGGGCTCGACCCCGCCGATGCAGAAGGCCAGGTTGAGGTCGACGGTGGTCAGCACCGGGTTGCCGGGATCGACTGGGCCGTCGGGCTCGGGCAATTCGAAGAGATCGACGATGCCGTTAAGGCTGAGTTCGCCGCCGTCATCCTCCGTGGTGTCCTTGCAGAAGAGGGCGTATTTCAAATAAGGGCCGCTGCTGGCTTCACCGGCCAAGTGGGTGCCTCCCGTTAAATATGGGCATATTAGATCGGACGACCAATTTTAGCATGACGTTTGATTACGGAAAACGTCGAGCCGAGGCAGTTTTACCTACCCATTGCCAACCGCGGCCAATATTGAGAAACTAGCCGCGTAATATTTAGTCTGGGGGTGGCCGCTGTGGCATCTAAGCAAAAGACTCAACTGACCCAGGAAAAATTCGACCAGGGTATGACCACCCAGCAGTACATCGACCAGATCAAGGTCAATAAAGACCCGTTCGTCGCAATCTATGAGACGCTCCAGGTCCCGGCTGAATCGTTGAGCCTGTTCAACGGGCTGAGTGAGCCGCTGAAGCTGGCCGTGTTCACCGCCGATTGGTGCGGCGACGCCATGAGCACGACTCCCGTGATCCTCAAGTTGGCCGACAGCACCCCCAACCTCTCCGTTCAGGTGTTCAACCGGGACGATGAACTGGAGTTGAGCAACAGCCTCTTGCCCGAGCACCGCGCGGGCACCGTGCCCATCTTCGTGGTCATGGACCAGGATATGAACCAGGTGGTCCGTTTCATCGAGACCGCCAACTCTCTGGTGCCGGACATCGACGCCATGGACGCCGCCATCGACCAGGAAACGGCCGGGATGGACGAGGCCGAACAGCGCCAGGCCAAGCGGGGCCGGCGCACTTCCTTCCGGGTGGAACGCGCCCAAGCATGGGGAGAGGTCATCCTGAAAGAATTCGGCGGGTTGGTGGCCGAAGCTCTGGCAGGCAGCCCCCAGGACCGCCCCCTGGAGGGCGGCACCAAATGGCCGCCCGAAGGTTAAATTCCACGACTGGTTTATACCCCTGGAAAATCGTTCTGAGAGGACGGTGATGGCTGACGAACTCATCGGTATGGATGATATGGCCGCGATCTTCGAGGTGACCGACGCTTTGGGGATTCACCGCGAGTCGGTGCGGGTAGAACTCACGAAAGAAGACCCGGGTTCCATCCAGAAAGTGGCCGACGGGATGGTGGAGATAACGTTGCCGGTCAACGAGAGCGCCGAGGTCTTCTGCCGCAAGCTACGCATCGACTTGGAGGCCATGGGATTCGAGCCGTCGGACAACGTCCTGGGTTACGACGACGACGACGACGATGAAGTGGACGATCGGCCGGCGGCCCCGCAAAGACCCCCTCGATAGCCTGATACCCCCGGCTTAATACCCCGGTTCCCGCCACTCGAAGGCAAGGTTGGCGTAGCGCACGAAAACCGCTCCCCCAGGGGCGGCCATGGGTCCGTTGGCGGCCAACAGGGCGATGGTGTGCTGCTCCCCCGGCTGCACCTCATCGGTAACCACTACCCGCTGGGGCACGTTGAACCCCTGCACGGCGCCCCGGTGCCGGTCGCACTCTCCGTCGATCCACACCTCTCCGTAATCGTCGATGCAAGTCTCGAACTGGACCCGGACACCGGCGGTTGGGTGGCCGTCCACAGCCTCGGGGAAGGTCACGTGGATGCGGTACCAGACGAACGAGAACCCGCGGGAGACCCACTTGGCCAGGTCTGTGCACACTTCCCAACCGGAGTCGTCGTAATCGGGCAGCCGGGCCGGAGAACCTTCAAGCTGGGAGACCAGGCCCTCGTTGGGCTCGCCCGGCACCAGCCCCTGGGCGAACTTCCACTGGCCTTTTACGGCGGCCAGGCCACTCTTGGTATTGAGGTCGATCACTGCTCTCGGCATGGTCCCTCCCCTGGTTTCTCGTCGTTAAACCGCTAAACGCCGGCGGACCGCTAGATGCCCACGATCCTGATACCCGCGTGGATCTTGTAGATGCGGTTGATGTTCACCAGCATGGGTGTTATCTGTTCCACGTATTTGGCGTTGGCCAGACCGCCGCCGTCCACGCCGCGCAGGTTCTTGATCTTGCCGGCCAACCCCATCACCAGCTTCTTGGCTTCAGCGTGGTCCGAGCAGACGATTACGTCGCCTTCCATGGTCACGTTGGGGTCCAGCAGTTCCTCGGCGCTGGCGTTCTGAAAGGCGGCCACCACCTGGGAATCGGGCAGCAACTCCTGGGCTTCTTGGGCCGCCGAACCGGCCTCGACCTCCACCGCGCTGGCGCCCTTGCCCCGTTCGAACTTCATGGGTGCGATCACGCAGACCACGACCTTGCCCTTCAGCGCCGGGCCAAGGTCCGCCAACACCGGGCGCTGGCCCTCGTAGGGAAAGGCCAAGAAGACCACATCCGCCGCCGCCACGGCCCCGGCGTTGTCCGAGCCCTTGATCTCTAAACGTGACGCCACTAGGCCTGCCGCGGACTTGGCCAGCTCCTCGGCGGCCGCCGCGCCCCGGGCAGCGTCACGGGACCCGATGATGGGCGTTTCTCCGGCCATGGCCAGCCGCAGGGCCAGCCCTTTGCCCTCCGGCCCGGTTCCTCCCAAGATCGCCAGCATAGACCCCCCTTAAAAGCCAATTTGGAATGACGGCCCCGGCTCGGTGCAAGATGACTGGCGGCCAGGTGTCAATAATCGCGCGGCAATACTATAGCTTTAACGCGATGCCTAGGGGAAGGACTTCCAGAGTAGCCGGGAGCCCCATCTTGTGTTCCCAGACGGGCTCGGCGATAATGGGGGCCAATATTCGCCAGGGCTTTTTTTCACGTATTCCGATCACTTGGAGGTCCACCATGGACGAAGATGCCAAGAAGACAGCTTTACGCATGATTCCCTACGGGATGTATGTGTTGACCAGCAAGAGTAAAGATGGCAAGGATATCAGCGCCGCCACCGTGAATTGGCTTACCCAGACATCGTTCTCGCCGCCGCTGGTGGCGGTGGGCGTCAAGGGCGATTCGGGCGCTCACGCCCACATAACCGAGACCGGCGTGTTCGCGGTTAACGTGATCGGCAAGGACCAACTGGACTTGGCCTTTAACTTCTTCAAGTCTCACGAGCGCGAGGGCGATACCATCGGCGGACAGGCTTTCGTGCCCGGTCCCGAAACGGGATGCGCGTTGTTCACCGGCTCGCCCGCTTGGTGGGAATGCAAGGTGGTGGGGCAGGTTGACCAAGGCGACCACACCTTGTTCGTGGGCGAGGTCTTGGAGGCTGGAGTCAACGCCGAGGACCAAACGATCCTGATGCGCGACCACAATCTGAACTACGGCGGCTGAACTACGGCGGCTGACCGCCGGCGCCGGCACAGCCGGGGTTTCATGGGCGTTATTGCCGCTGGCGTTGGTTGTTTATTGAAAGAACCGGATACAACAAGGGTTCCGAAAGGGAGGGTTCCAGTTAATGGTAGATCTTAGACGTGCGGCCGCCATCGTCGGCGTGCACGAGCACATCACCCGCTACGCGCCGGACAAGAGCGAACTGCAGATCCAGGGCGAGAGCATCATCAAGGCCCTGGAGGACGCCGGCCTGGAGAAGAAGGACGTTGACGGTCTCTTCTGCGCTTCCATGTCGGTCCGCAGCAGCGGCCTGAACCTGGCCGACTATCTGGACATGTATCCCAAGATGGTGGACAACACCACCGTGGGCGGCGGGTCCTTCGAGTTCCACCTCTCCCACGCGATGAACGCCATCTACGCCGGCCGCATCAACTGCGCCGTCATCACCTACGCCACCCTGGCCCGCTCGGGCGGGGTGTCGGTGGGCACCGGCGGCATCAGCCGGCAGGGCCATCCCCGGCTGGACCCGTCTCCCGACAGCTTTGAAGAGCTCTACGGTCTGACCACCGTCGGCTTGTACGCCATGATCGCCCAGCGGCACATGCACCTTTACGGGACCACCTCCGAACAGTTGGCCGAGATCGCCGTGACCATGCGCCGGCACGCATCATTAAATCCGGAGGCGTTATTCCGCGACCCCATCACCGTGGAAGACGTGATGCGCTCCCCGGTGGTGTCCAGCCCGCTGCACCGCAACGACTGCTGCGTGATCACCGACGGCGGCGGCGCGGTGGTGGTGGCCTCCGCGGAAGTGGCCCGCAACTGTAAGCAGACCCCCGTGTGGGTCCTGGGCGCGGGAGAAGCGGTGGCCCATCAGGGCGCCGGCAAGCGCGACCTGATGTACATCGCCGCCAAGCAGAGCCACGAACCGGCCTTCGCCATGGCCGGCGTCACCCAGAAAGACATCGACATGGCCATGATCTACGACTCATTCACCATCACGGTGCTGGAAACCCTGGAAGACCTGGGCTTCTGCGAGAAAGGCGAGGGCGGTCCATTCGTCCAGAACGGCCGCATCGGCCTGGGCGGCGAGCTGCCGATCAACACCGATGGGGGCGGCCTGTCATCCAATCACCCCGGTATGCGGGGTCTCTTCTTGCTGCTGGAAGCCACGCGGCAACTACGCCACCAGTTCGAGGGGACCGAGCGGCAGGTGCCCGATTGCAAGATAGCTCTGTGCCACGGCACCGGCGGGGCC
>JADFNR010000020.1:0-28577 GCA_022563275.1 Chloroflexota bacterium
ACATATGCTGTTAAAAAAAGCCCCCGGCTAATGGCCGGGGGCTTCTTAATCCAACTATTAACCGGGTCTGAATCTACCGGTCCATAACCTTCATGGTCCCGGTCTCGGGGTTGTACTGGAAGCGGGTTACCCGGTCCAGCTTCTGGGACTCGAGGCGGACCACTATCGAACGGCCCTCTTCAATGTTCAGGGTGTCGTGGATCTCGCCGGGCAAGAAGTAGGCCACGTCGCCGTCACGTTGGATGAACTGCCCGGTTTCCTTGATCTGGGCATGGTCCACGCCCTCTCCGGGGAAGGCCCAGCGCCACTTGCGCTGACGGATGGAACCCTTGTAAATCCCGTAGACGACCCAGGTGACGCCGTGGTCGTGGGGCAGGTTGTCCTGGCCGGGTTTCTGCACCGAGGCCATCAGCCACCAACCGTTGCCCGGATGACCGGTTTCTTCGTCCAGATGGAGTGAAAAGCGGCCGTATCCGCCTTCTTCCGGAATGTCGATCTTTTCTTCGAGCCAGCCTGGAACCGCCAGCAAATCTTCCAGGAATGCGGAAACCGTCTTGGCCTGGACATGGGGGTCCGTTTCATTCCTGAAAACATTCCTCACGTCCTCGACGAAGGCTTCCATGGTGTAGTTAGCAATCTGTGTCTGAGCCATCTAGATCCTCCCACGGCAGTCGATGATATTTAGTATCCATTGTGAGTGGGCCGGCCGGCCGGTGTCAACGTCCTGACTTGCGATGTTAAAGCGGCGGGAAAATCGCGGGCCCGCCCGCTGGCCGCACAACTGGACTCTTCCTGGAGGTAGGGTTACGGGCCGGAGAGAAGATGCGGACCGACACTGGCGTTATTGGCGTGCCGGAGCTATTATATGCGCAACATTTACCCCAGCGCCCGATCCCCGAATTTACTAGCAGGATTTAGGAGGATGCATCATGGCGGACAGCTTCACTATCTTGGTCGGCACCGTCGGTCAAGGGATGAACGTAAGCGGCGACAGCGGCGAGACCTGGACGAAGATCAGGCAGCCCATTCCCTCAGAGTGCAATATCAGGGCCCTGCGCACCTACCCGGACAATCCCCACCGGATCCTGGCCGGGACCGATGGCCTGGGCCTGTTCCGCAGCGAAGACAATGGCGTCAGTTGGGAGACCGTTGACTCGCCCATCGGCGACCAACAGATCTGGTCGGTGGCCGTGGACCCCAAGAATACCGACATCATCTTCGCCGGTACCCGGCCCGAGGGCTTCCGCTCCCGGGACGGTGGCAAGACCTGGGACAAACTGTCCATGGGCGTGACCAAGGAATGTCCCATCGGCACCCCCCGCACCACCAACATGATCGTAGATCCCAGGGACAGCGACACCATCTGGGCCGGCATCGAGGTTGACGGCGTCTACAAGAGCATCGACGGCGGCGACAACTGGTTGCACCTGCCCGACCTGGGACCGGACCCGTTCCACGGCGACATCCACGGCATGGCCGTTATCCCCGGCGCCAACACGTCCATCTATTGCACCAGCCCCTTCGGCTTCGCCACCAGCACCGACGAGGGCGAGAGCTGGGATTACCACTACTTCCCCAAGTTCAATCCCGACGACGTGCGCTCCTACTGCCGGGGCATGATCGTCAAGCCCGACAATCCCGATGTGATGTTCGTCGGCAACGGCGATTTCATCCCCGGCGTCGTCGGCTGCGTGCAGAAGACCATTGACGGAGGCAAGACCTGGGCCCCGGTGGAGCTGCCGGTCGAGCCCAACTCTGTGGTCTATTGGCTGGGCAACAACCCTGAGATTCCCGACGTCGTGGTTGCAGCCACCTTGTTCGGCTACATCTATGTGAGCACGGACGGCGGCGACAACTGGACCAAGTTGCGGAAGGAGTTCGGGGAGGTCCGGTCCATAGCGGTGACTCCCAACTAACACATCCTTGAGATGTCCGCAAAACAGGCTAAAACCGGGGTCCCGAACGAATCGGGACCCCGGTTTTTCTATCCGCCGGACCCGGTAGTCAGGCTTGAGCGGGCCTTTTGGTGTATGATTGGCAAGAGCCGCCGCCTAGACAGCCTAGGAGACGTGTTTTTACTCTAGAAACGATATTCCTGTCCACCCGGCATAGGGAGCAATCAATCATGGTCCGGTCCAGACCCAAGCCCAAGCGGGAAAAGAAAATTGAAACGACCGAAGAATTCGTGCAGCGCATCAACTCGGCAGCGCGAAAGCGAAACGGGTTGAAGCAGAACCTTAAACGCGCCCGGCGGTAGCGAAACCGGTGGGCCGGTCAGGGCTGCGCACCGTCTGCGCCGGCAACCCCTCCATTAATTTTCCAGACTCTCCACTCGCCTCAGTCTATCCCCAGCCGAACAGTCGATCTCAGGGGCCGTCCGCCCCCCCCAAAGTTTCGTTGCTGCATTTTTGCTCCCGAAACAACTTCGGGATACCACCCACGTGACAAACCGACAACACTGAATCGAATATAGAGTTGCCACTAGAATTCCCATTGACTATAATCCCCGGTGTCACCAGCGGGGCCGGATAACCTCTCCAGGAGGAGCTCTTGGTTTCGGTCCCGGCTTGGAGTGGACCCCCGGAACAGATCAATGGAACGATTCCCGGCATCCTGTGGCCGCCGCCCATCGATGATCCGGAAACCGGGAGCGATAGGAGGAGCAGATGGTTGACCAGCTAAAACGCCCCACGGAACATCCCGAGATCTATTGGTTCTCCGAACAGGCTTACGGACACGTCGGCGATGAGGACTTGAAAAAGTACGACTCGGGCCGCCTTGGCTTTCCCAACACCTACTTCGACCCCGAGAAGGCGGCGGTACTCTACAACCAGTACCACGAGCAGTACCAACTGGCAGACGAGGTGGGCTTCGACGGCATCATGACCAACGAGCATCACGCTTCATACTGGTGCATGAAGCCGTCGGTCAACCTGGACGCCGCCGTCATCGCCAAGCTGACCAAGAAGGTCAAGATCGCCATCTTAGGCAACGTCATCTCGGTGGGGGACCCCATCCGCATGGCCGAGGAGATCGCCATGCTGGACTGTTACTCCGGTGGCCGGATCATCTCCGGCTTCGTGCGGGGCACCGCCGTCGAGACCCTGCTCTCCGGCAACGACCCCACCGAGAACTTCGCCCGGTTCCAGGAGGCCCATGACCTGATCATCAGGTGCTGGACCGAACCGGGCCCCTTCCGGCACGAGGGCAAGTATTTCAAATACCGGGTGGTCAATCCGTGGGTGAAGCCCATGCAGAACCCCCGCCCAGACATCTGGTTCCCCGGCACCGGCAGCCCCGAGAGCGTGGTCTGGGCCGCCACCCACGGCCATCCCTACATGAACCTGGGCGCCCTGGTGGAAACGACCGAGTGGCTGAAACAGATCTACATCGACACCGCCAAAGAAGTTGGCTACAAGGCCGGCCCGGAGCACTTCGGGTACCTGCTACGGTGCGTGGTGGCGGATACCGATGAGAAAGCCGTCGAGATCGGACGCGAGTTCATGTGGACCGCGGCACACCGCCAGAAAGGCCCCAGAGAGCACAACGACCCGCCCGGCTACCAGTCCCGCCGCGCGGTGGAGGTCAAACGGTCGCGGCCGGCCCTTGGGACCGGTTCCTCGGAGTTCGGCAATCCAACGTCCTACGAAGAACTTCAGGCGGTCAACAACATCATCGTGGGCAGCCCCGAGACCGTCACCAGGAAATTCAAGGAGATCATCGAGCGCCTGAGCCCCGGATACCTCCACATCTACGGCAATGAGGGCGCCATGAAACACGAGGACACCATGCGCTCCATCGAACTGCTGGGCAAAGAGGTCATCCCCGCCCTGCACGAGATCAAACTCAAGCCCTACGACGACTAGGGCGGGCGGTACGGCGAGTTAATGAAAGAGGCCCCTTCCACAATCGGAAGGGGCCTCTTTTTGGGGATCGTCCAATCATCGTAGGCGCAGGTTTTTAACCTGCTATTTCTTTCGCCGACTTGGCCGCTAAAAAGAAGAAGGCAATCGCTAGAGAGACGCCGGTCCATGGCGGTTCTGGCGCGTGCAAGCATGGCTAGCGGCAGCCAAGGCGGGTTAAAAACCCGCGCCTACGGGGTTTAGACCTGATTTTCTAAGGTTGGACTCCGGTCAGCTCAGGGCGGCGATGGTCTCGTCGGTGTTTCGGACCCGGACCAAGAGCGGCAGCACGTGATTGATGGTCATCTCGTGGACGTCCACCTCCCCGGCGGTGCAGCAATCGCTGACCACCACGCATTGAATGTCCCGGTTCTTGGCGTCCCGGGCGGTGCCCTCCACGCTGCGCTGGGTGGATATTCCGCCCACCAGGATCGTCTCGGTGCCCAGGTGGCGCAGCACCTGGTCCAGATTGGTCCCGTAGAAAGCGCTGAACCGGGGTTTCACCAGCAGGAAGTCCTCGGGCTGCATGGCCAAGTCGTCTATGACATCCACCGCGGGAGTGCCGGGCAGCATGGGATTGCCGCCGCCGCCGCCGATGTCGGAGACGGTCTTGGGAGCGTCGGCATTGTCCGCTCTACGGTGGGTGGTGATGTAGATGAGCGGCGTGCCGGCCTTCCGGCAATGGGCGATCATCTTCTGGAAGCTGGCCACGATGTCCTTGCGGTTATCGGGCAGCGTGTAAGTGGGTCCCGGACCGCCTTTGGCGATGGCGTTGACCATGTCGATGATGATGAAGGCGGTCTTCTTGGGGTCCAGTTTGATGGCGTCAGGCATCGTCCTTCTCCATATAGGGCCGGGTTAGGCCCCTGGTTCCGGTTAGTTGAGAAAGGTGTCGGGGCTGGCCAGAAACTTGATCCGGCAGTCCATCCCGCAGAAATAAAGCCACTGGCCGTCATGGAAGATGCGGGTCCCCTGGGCAGGATCAACTTCCGAGGCCCCATGGGATGTCTGCGAGGTCTCGGCCCGCGCCTGTTCCTCGTCTATCTCCTTGCCGCATACGACATCTTTGGCCATTGGTCACTCTCCGTAATCGCAGCCGCCGTTCACCCAGGCGGCTCTTGTTTTTTGAATCTGGGAACCGGTTGAACCGGACGCGGCCGCTTTAAACTGCCGTGGGCAGGGGCATCCCCAAACGGACCTTGCCGGGAACATCAAGGAGGGCCGCCGCGATCCTGGCCCGGTGGTCGTAGGTCGTACCCAGGCGCATGGTCCAAGAGGTTACCCGGCGGAACCACAGGTGCAGGTCGAACTCCATCATGAAGCCGATACCGCCGTGGATCACCTGGGAGGTGCGCACCACCGACTCGCACTTCTCGTTGCAGAAGGCCTTGGCCTGGGACACTTCGACCGAGGAGGGAAGGCCCTGGTCCATCTTCCACAGGGCTTCGAAGGTTAGCATCTGGCCGCCGTCGACGTGGATGATCATGTCGGCCAGCATGTGCTGCACCGATTGGAAGGCGCCGATTGGCCGCCCGAAGGCTATTCGGTTCTTGGCGTATTCGATGGCCATCTCGGCGTCTTTCCGGGCCGCGCCCACCATCTGGCAGCACAGCAGGGCAGTGGCCCGGTCCAGCATCGCCTCGATGATGGGCCATCCCTGGTCAACCTCTCCCACCAGGGCCGCCCGCTCGATGCGGTGGTCCTGGAAATCCACCCGGCTCTGCTTGTCCTTGGCCAGGGTGAGCAGCGCGGTCTGGGAAACGCCGGTCCCGTTGGGGTCTACCAAGAACAATGTGATCCCCTGGTTGGCGTCCGATGCCGGCGAAGTGCGGCAGGCTACCAGGCACCGCTGGGCCACGATGAAGTTGTCGACGAACATCTTGGTGCCGTTCAGCACCCATCCGTCGCCGTCGGCGGTGGCCTGCAACTGCATGGCCTCTGGGATCAGCCGAGGGTCACGCTCGGTGACCGCCCAGGTAAGCACCATGCCGCCGTCTGAAACCGCGGGGAGGATCTCCTGCTTCTGCTGTTCGTTGCCTTCAGCAGCGATGGTGAGGGCGGCCACCATGGTGCTATACAGCGGGACCGGCGCTAACACCCGTCCGGCCTCCTCCAGGATCAGGCCCAGGTAGGTCAGGGGCAGTCCCTGGCCGCCGTACTGCTCGGGAAGCGCCATCCCCAGCCAACCCAGGTCCGCCATCTGTTTCCAGAGGGCGGGCGGGTAGCCCAATTCGTCAAGTTCCATCTCACGGACCATGGCCGTGGAGATCTCCGCTTCCAGAAACTCCCGGGCCAAGTTCTTCAGCATCTGTTCTTCTTCGGAGGGCAGAATATCCATGGTGATCCTTGTTTTAACTTGTGCCTACGCCATATCGACGTAACACTGGAATGACTCCCTTGGTTCCGCGCGCAGCGTAATAACCGAGCCTGTGGCTCAGCCCCTGGGCAGGCCCAGGCCGCGGCGGGCCATCTGGTCGCGCATGATCTGCACGCTGCCGTGGTTGATCCCCGACTGGAACGATCCCATCAGGTTGTGGGCGTACAAACCGTCCTCGATAGCCTCAGGAGACCCGTTGAGCAGTTGGGCGTACGGTCCAAGTATCTGGGAGATGGCCTCGGTGGTGTGGACACCGTGCTCGGGCGCCCAGACTTTCTCGGCCGAGCCTTCGTAGGTGAAGGTGCCGCCCCGTTCCACCAGAGACATGCTGCGCATGGTCATCAGGCGGCAGACCTGGGCCTCGGTCCACAGTTCGGCCAGTTTGTCGCGGACGGCCGGGTCTTCGGCCGGGGAATGGCCGCCAAAGTCGTTCTCCTTGACCCAGTTGACGATGTCTTCGTCGCGGCGGACCGAGATCAGATAGCGGCTGGCGCCGATGCGGTCCAGGTTCAGACCCATGGCCCCCACGTACCAGCCGGAGTTCTCCTCGCCCAGCATGCACGACGCGGGGATGCGCACATTCTCGAAGAATGTCTCGTTGGTGCGGACCATGCCGTAGGTGGTGCCCAACGGGGCCGGCGGGTCGCTCTGGATGGTCCACAGCGGCCGCACGGTGATACCCGGAGTGTCCATGGGCACCAGGAAGATGGAGATGCCCCGGTGCCGGGGCGCGTCCGGGTCGGTGCGGCACATCATGTAGATATGGGACGCGTAATGTGCGGCGGAGGTGTACATCTTCTGCCCGTTGATCACGAAATCGTCGCCGTCACGCACGGCCCGGCATTGCAATCCAGCCAGGTCGGCCCCGGCTTGGGGCTCGGTGAAGCCCAAGGCGAAGATGATCTCGCCGCGAATCATGCCGGGGATGAAATACTGTTTCTGTTCCTCGGTGCCCGCGGCAAGGATGGCCGGCGCCCCGCTTCCCGCGCCGCCCACGCTGATGCCCCGTCTCATGAACTCTTCTTCCACGATGTATTGGTCGATGCGGCTGCCGCTCTGGCCGCCGTATTCCTTGGGCCAACTGATGCCGATCCAGCCCTTATCGGCGACCTTCTTCACCAGCGCCAGGTATTCAGGGCCGCGGCCCCCCTCTTCGCCGCCCTCCATCTCGTCAATGAGTCCCTGACTGACGTTCTCGGCGATGAAATCGCTCACTTCCTGGCGGAATTTCTCTTGTTCCGGTGTGTAGCCAAAATCCATCGTGTAACTCTCCAAATCTTGGGTGAATACCGGGCCTGGCGCCAAGCCATCGCCCCTCAGATTCACGCATTGCCATTTTCCTGTGCCGCCGAATCCATGTCAAGTGAACTGGCAGCGCCACGGCTGGGCGTTACTGGGGCATCGCCCTATTTAGCGACTGAACTCAGCTCCAACAATATCGGCCGCAGTTCTTCGATCAGCGGCGGCAAGAACTCCTCCCAAGTGCCGACGATGCCGAAATCGGACGAGCGGAACATCACCGCCCGGCGGTTCTGGTTGATGGAGATGATCACTCCAGCCCGTTGCAGCCCAACAGTGTGGTTGAACGCGCCCCGGATACCCACCGCCAGGTACACGGTGGGAGCGATGGTGCGTCCGCTGATTCCGACCTGGACCTGCTGGGGCAGCCAGCCCTCGTGGGCCACGTCCCGGGTGATGGCGATGCTGGCGCCGATGGAGCGGGCCATCTCTTGGATCTTGGCCAGGTTTTCGACCCCACCGAAGCCCATGCCGACCCCCAGAACCACCGGAGCGTTGGCCAAGATGAGCCCAACTTCGTCCTCCTGGAATTCCTCTTTCAGCAACCGGACATCCGGCCCATCGAAGGGAACCGCGGGTAGCTGCTCCACGCTGGCGGTTGCGCCGGGCTCGGTTGCGGCGGGCGTGAGCAGTCCGGGCCGCAGCGTCACCAGGTTGGGCAACGTCTTGGACAGGATGGGCGCGATCACGTTGCCGCCCAGGGCTGGTTTCAATTGCACCAGACGTCCTTCGGCGTCTATCTCCAGGTCAATGGCGTCGCCGGTGAGACCCAGTTCTAGTCTGGCGGCCAGCCTGGACGCCAGGTCGCGGCCATCGGCGGTTGAAGCGAACAGCACTGCGTAAGGAAGTTCTTTTTGTACAGCCTCGGCTAATGCCCGGCCCACAGCCATGCCGTAGACCGGCCCAATTTGAGAATTGTCCAGCACCAGCACCCGGTCGGCGCCCTGGGAGGCCAACTCCGCGATGGTGGAGTCTTGCTGGGGCGCGATCAGCACTGCCACGACCTCGCTCTTGGTGTTCTGAGTGAGTTCCCGGGCCTTGCCCAGCATCTCCAGTGTTACGTGGGCCAGGCCCTGGCGGGTGGTCTCGGCCACCACCCAGATGCTCTTCTCTTTGCCGCCGGGGTACCGGGGCAGGGATGCCGGTCCGGAACCAGCCCCTGATTCGGCGGCCAGTTCGGCCAGGCGCTTTCGCAGCGATTCGGCCACCTGCTTGGCGGCGTCCTCCGGGGTGGCATCCTCCAGCAGGACCCCCAGGCGGTTGGGCTCCACCAGACGTATCTCATCCACCCAGGTCGGAGACCCCTCAGCCCCGAACTGGGTCAGATCACCTGTAGATCCGGCGGGACCATCAGCCAATAGGTCGGCGCAGGTTACTTCTTCCGCCGGTATCCCCTGGGCCCGGTCCATCTGTTCCTTGTTGGGGTAAAGCTCGGGAGCCACCCCTTCGGTCACGCAGACCAAGGCGGGCAGGCCGCACTCCAGGGTCTGAAACCCCTCGTCGGTCATGCGCTCCGCGATCACCGATCTTCCGTCATCGCTGAGGTCCAGTTTCCGCACGCTACTGATGTGGGGGAGGCCCATGAGCTCCGCGATCTCCGGACCGACCTGTCCCGTTTCGCCGTCGGTGCTATTGCGGCCGCAGATTATCAGGTCTGGTTTCTCCCGTCGCAGCGCCAAAGACAATGCCCGGGATGTGGCCAGCGTGTCAGAGCCGGCCAGGGCGCGGTCGGTGACCAGCACCGCCCGGTCGGCCCCCAGGGCCACGCAGTTGGTCAACCCCTCGCTGGCCGCCGGCGGCCCCATGGAGATGACCACAACCTCGTCATCCGGGGAGTTTTTCAGTTCAACTGCCCGGACCAGCCCCAGGAGGTCAAAGGGATTGACCTCGGAAGGCACACCTTCGCGGATGATGGTTTTTGCTTCGTAGTCGAACTGGATACGCGCGATGATGGGCACGTATTTCATGCACACGGCGATTTTCATAGATCAGCTGGGCCTCAAGTTTGGATTGGTTGATGGGTCTGCGTGGGGTGTTAGGGGGGTCAGTCGCTATTTGAAACGTTGATTCCCATGACCTTTTCCCGTACCTCTGAGGTCAGGCGCTCCAATTTCCCACTGATGGCCACCGGGAAACGGGGCGGGTTGTTCAGGACCTTGAACCGGCCGTCCAGGGCGGCGAAGTCATCTTGAAACCGCTTCCTGACCTCTTCAAGCGTGACCTGCGGCCCGGTCCTCCGGCCGTCCTTCATGACCTCTTCCAGCAGCGGCAGCCCGCCGGGGAGCTCCTCGTCATCCAGGGCGATGATGTCTCTGGCAAACATGCCGGCGGCGTCTTTGGTCCGGAAAACCTGCTTGGCGCCGGGCAGGGAGACCTTCTCAGGGCTGAGCTTCATCACCGGCCGGCCGTCGAAACAAACCAGCTTATAAGCCATGTCCGACCAGGGGGCGTCGGCCGAAACACCGGCCTTGGTGCCGACACCGAATAGGTCGATGGGCGCTCCAGCCTTGACCAGGGTCTCCAGTTCATATTCGTCCAGCCCGCCGCTGGCCAAAATCTTGACGTAGTCCAGCCCGGAATCGTCCAGTATCGTCCGCACCCGGCGGCTCAGTTCATCGAAGTCCCCCGAGTCCAAGCGGACGGCCATGAGCCTCTGGCCGTCACCTTCCATCTCCTTGGCCACTTGCACCGCGTTCCAGGCGCCCGAGATGGTGTCGTAGGTGTCGATGAGCAGGATGGTCCGGCCTGGGAACGACTGGGCATAGGCCCGGAAGGCATCCAACTCGGTGGCGAATGTGGAGATGAACGAGTGGGCCATGGTGCCCGCCGGGGGCATGCCGTAGATACTGGCGGCCAGCACGTTGCTGGTTGAACTGAAACCGGCGATGTAGCTGGCGCGGGCCATCTTCAGAGCGGCATCGGTGCCCTGGGTGCGGCGGGAGGCGAAATCGGCGATACCCCGCCCCTGGGCGGCCCAGACGCAGCGGGCGGCTTTGGTTGCCAGCATGCTCTGGAGGTTGACCTGATTGATGATGAAGGTCTCGACCAATTGGGCTTCGATCAGCGGGGCCGTGATCTCAACCGCCGGTTCGTCGGCGAAGTACAGCCGTCCCTCGGGAATGGCCCGGACGCTGCCGGTGAACCGGACCCCTCGAAGAAAATCCAAGAAGTCACCGGAGAAGATACCCGTGGCCCGCAGGTAGTCGATGGCCCGTCCGCTGAAATTCAGATTGGAGAGATAATCCAGTACGTCCTCCAGCCCGGCGGAGACGAAATAGGCGCGGTTGGGCGGGTAGGTGCGAGTGAACAGGCTAAAGGTGGCGGTGGCCAGCATCCCCTGGCTCAAGAACGCCTGAGACATGGTCAACTCGTATAGGTCTGTGAACAGGCCCAGGTCTTCTCCGGGCAACGGTAATTTTGGTTCGGTCATCTGGTCCGTGATGGGGCCATGGGTTTAGGATTAGGTTAGCGCGTATTATGTTGGCGTCTCGAAGCCGGTGTCAACCGAGGTTGAGCGTGGATTACGCCTAAGCGTCGACAGGCCTTTCGGAGCGGCTCTTCTTGACACGGTGACAGCCCCTTAGTAACATTTACACGACTCCAAAGACACGCTTAAAAATCAAAAGGCAACTCAGAAACCCTTATCCAGAACGGCAGAGGGGACGGCCCTATGAAGCCTGGCAACCGGTCTCGGTCCGTTGAGGCGGGCGGGGAAACGGTGCTAACTCCGGCGGCCGGCGCTGGTCAATCAGCGGCGGGCGAAAGATGAGGGGGGCTCAGGGCGTCTGTGAGCTTCTCTAATCGAGAGGCTTTTTTTATGTCTAAGTCCTGCCGTGAAACTCCGGTTTAACCCCCTTGGAGCATATCCGGTGAGCGAAATCCGACCCATCGAGTGGGCCAACGGCACACTCAGGCTGCTAGACCAGACCCGCCTTCCAACCGAAGAAGTAATCGTGGAAGCGTACGGGTATCTGGAAGTCGTGGACGCCATCAAAACGATGCGCGTGCGGGGCGCACCGGCCATCGGCGTGACCGCCGCCTACGCCGTCGCCATGGCGGCCCGAGAGTTGGACATCTCAGATAAAGACACATTCCTACAGCGGCTGGAAGAGGCTGGAGCGGAGATAAAGGCCGCGCGGCCCACCGCCGTAAACCTGATGTGGGCCGTTGACCGGATGCTGGCGCTGGCCAGGTCCGAACCCGACACCGCCAGGATCAAAGACCGCCTGGTGGAAGAGGCGGTCTCCATGGAGAAGGAAGACGAAGCGGTCAACCGCAAGATGGGCAGCCACGGCAAAGAATTGATGCCCGACGGCGGCTCGGTCTTGACCCATTGCAACGCCGGGGCGCTGGCGACGGCCGCCTACGGCACGGCGGTGGGCGTGATCAGGGCCGGATGGGAAGACGGCAAGCGGTTCAAGGTGTTCAACACCGAGACCAGGCCCTTCCTGCAGGGCGCCCGGCTGACCGCCTGGGAATTCAAGAAGCTCGGCATACCGTCCACCCTGGTGGTGGACTCGGCGGCGGGCATGCTGATGCACCGGGGCGAGATCGGCTGTGTGATCACCGGGGCCGACCGGATCGCCGCCAACGGCGACACCGCCAACAAGATAGGCACCTACACCCTGGCGGTGCTGGCCAAGGAGAACGGAATCCCGTTCTACGTCGCCGCGCCGACCAGCACGGTTGACATGAACCTGCCCAACGGCGATGAGATAGAGATCGAGGAGCGCTCCCCAAGCGAGGTTACCGAGTTTCGCGGTGTGCCTATCGCGCCGGAAGGCGTCGAGGCCCTGAACCCGGGTTTCGACGTGACGCCCGCCAGATACGTGAGCGCCATCATTACCGAGGCCGGGATCGCCCGCCCGCCTTTCATCGAAAGTCTGGACTTGGCGATAAAGTCGGTCCGGTAGATAAAAGCCTGATGAGCACGAAACAGAAAGCGGCAATAGCGGTTATCGGCGGCAGCGGTCTCTACGAGATGGACGGCATGACCGGCATCGACACCGTGGATGTGGACACACCCTTCGGGAAACCCAGCGACGCCATCGTGCTGGGAGACCTGGACGGGGTGAGGGTTGCCTTCCTGCCCCGGCACGGTCGAGGCCACCGGTTCAACCCCTCCCATATACCGGCAAGGGCCAACATCTACGCACTGAAATCTCTGGGTGTGGAGCGGATAATCTCGGTGAGCGCCGTGGGCAGCCTCAAAGAGGAGTTCGCTCCCCTGGACCTGGTGATCCCCAGTCAGTTGATCGACCGCACCAGACTGCGGGAAAGCACCTTTTTCGACACCGGCGTCGTGGTGCACGTAGCGATGGCGGACCCGTTCTGCAGCCATGTCAGCCAGGTCGTCCATCACGCGGCCCAGCAGCTAGACATCACGGTGCACCCAGGCGGCACGATGGTGGTTATGGAGGGCCCCGCTTTCTCCACCAGGGCCGAATCTTTCATGTACCGCTCTTGGGGAGCGGACATAATCGGCATGACCGCCCTTCCGGAGGCCAAACTGGCCAGGGAAGCCGAGATCTGTTACGCCACCATGGCCTGGATCACCGACTACGATTGTTGGCGCCAGGCATCCGAACCGGTCACGGTGGAGATGGTGATCGCCAATCTGCAGCAGAACGTGGAGACATCCAAGGCATTATTGCGGCAGGTGATTCCCGCCCTTGGCGAGGAACGCGACTGCCCCTGTGAATCGGCCCTGCGGGACGCGATAATCACTGGGAAAGATGAGATCCCGGAGGACCTGAAACGAAAACTTGCCCCGGTCACGGGGAGATATTTAAGCTAGGACCAGCGAGTCCAGGAGGATGCACATGCCTAGACAAGACCCGGGCGAGCCGTATTTCCGCGTAGATTCAGCTGAAGGCCAGTCCATGCTGGCCGCGGACCCAAATGGGACCGTGGTGATTGACGTTCGGCGGGACGACGAATGGGTCACCGGACACGTGGCGGGGGCGATCCACATCCCAGTGGATGACCTGACCGACCGTATCGGCGAGGTCCCCACCGACAGGAAAGTCCTATTCATCTGTGCTGCCGGCGTCAGAAGCGGGTTGGCCTGCGAGATGGCCGCGGCGCTGGGTTATGCCACGGAGAACCTATTTAATATCGAGGACGGAACACCCGCCTGGATCGCGGGAGGCCATCCGACGTCCTACGGTGACGACGCCTAGGCTTATCAACCGGAAAATCCGTGTGGCCTGGACACCGTTATCTAGGAAAAGTAAAAAAATTACAGGTCCGGATATTCGAGACCTGACATAAGGAGAACGACTTGGCATCACAACAGACCAAAGGGGACGTAAAAGACCTGTCCCTGGCGAAAGACGGAGTCAACAAGATCGAATGGGCCGCAAGGGAAATGCCCGTCATGAAAATCATCCGGGACCGCTTCATCAAAGAGAAGCCCCTGGCCGGCGTGCGCCTGTCGGCCTGCCTGCATGTGACCAGTGAAACGGCCAACCTGGCCATCGCCCTGCGGGACGGCGGCGCCGAGGTCGTACTCTGCGCCAGCAACCCTCTCAGCACACAGGACGATGTCGCCGCGGCGTTGCTCCAGGAGTACGGAATCCCGACTTACGCCATCAAGGGCGAAGACGACAAAACCTACTACAAGCACCTAGAAGCCGCCCTGGAAACCAAGCCTCAAATGACCATGGACGACGGCGCCGACCTGCTGACCCTGCTGCACACGAAACATGCAGACCTGCTGTCGGATGTTATCGGCGGCACGGAAGAAACCACCACCGGCGTTATCCGCCTGACCGCCATGGCCGCCGACAATCAACTCAAGTACCCCGTCATCGCCGTGAACGACGCCGAGACCAAGCACTTTTTCGACAACCGCTACGGCACCGGCCAGAGCACTCTGGACGGAATCACCAGGGCCACCAACATCCTGTGGGCCGGGCGGCGCGTAGTGATTTCTGGCTACGGTTGGTGCGGCCGGGGGGTCGCCTCCCGGGCCGATGGCATGGGCGCCCATGTGATCGTCTGCGAGACCAACCCGGTCCGCGCTCTGGAAGCGGTGATGGACGGGTTCTCCGTCATGACCGCCATCGAAGCAGCGAAGATCGGCGAGGTGTTCATCACCGTCACCGGCGGACTCCACGCCATCGGGCGGGAACAGATGGAAGTCATGGCCAGCGGCGCTATCTTAGCCAATAGCGGCCACTTCAACAACGAGATCGACATCGAATCCCTGAAGGAGATGTCCACGTCCAGCCGCGAGCTGCGGCCCTTCGTCGAAGAATACACGATGAAAGACGGACGCCTGATCTATCTGTTGGCCGATGGCCGGTTGGTGAACCTATCCGCCGCTGAGGGACATCCCTCGTCGGTGATGGACATGAGCTTCGCGAACCAGGCTTTGTCCGCCGAATACCTCAACGAGAACAAGGGCAAGCTGGATATCGGCATCCACGTCGTGCCACCCGCCATGGACGCGGAGATCGGCCGGCTCAAACTCCAGTCCATGGGCATCAGCATCGACACGCTCACCGCCGCCCAACAGAAATACCAGGAAAGCTGGCAAGAAGGCACCTAACCCGACAAACCAAATATTCGGCCAGAGGACCTTAACCAACCCCGGCCGACGACAGGAGAATCAGATATGCCGATGCTCTTCCACGAATCCCCAAAATACCTGCTGACCTCGGAATCGGTAACCGAGGGCCATCCCGATAAGCTCTGTGACCAGATCTCCGACGGAGTTCTTGACGCTGTCCTCAGAGATGACCCCATGGGACGTGTGGCCTGCGAGACCGCCGTCACCAACGGCCTGGTCATCGTCATGGGCGAGATCACAACCACGTCATACGTGGACGTGCCCAAGATCGTCCGCGACACCCTAACCAGGGCCGGCTATACGAAATCCGACTATGGCATCGACGCCCAGAGTTGCGGAGTGATCGTGTCCATCCAGGAGCAATCGGGAGATATCAGCAAAGGCGTCACCACCGCCCTGGAACAGCGGGGCGGCGCGGTCGAAGAAGCCATGCTCCAGACCGGCGCCGGCGACCAGGGAATGATGGTCGGGTTCGCCTGCAACGAGACCCCCGAGCTGATGCCCCTTACCGTCAGCCTTTCCCATCGCCTGGTCGAACAACTGGCCCTGGTCCGGAAAGAAGGCATCATTCCCTATCTTCGGCCCGATGGCAAGTCCCAGGTGACCGTTGAGTACCATCATGGAGTCGCCGCCCGGGTCGACACCGTGGTCATCAGCGCCCAGCACGACCCGGAAGCCACCAACGAGCAGATCGAGAAGGACATCACCAAGCACGTTATCAAAGAGGTCATCCCCGCTGACCTGCTTGACTCGGACACCAAGATCTTGGTGAACCCCAGCGGGCGGTTCGTCACCGGTGGTCCCGCCGGCGACAGCGGACTGACCGGCCGGAAGATTTTGGTCGACACCTACGGCGGCATCGCCCGTCATGGCGGCGGCGCCTTCTCAGGCAAGGACCCGACGAAGGTGGACCGGTCGGCGGCCTACGCAGCCCGCTACGTCGCCAAGAACATCGTCGCGGCCGGGTTGGCCGAACGTTGCGAGATCCTGGTGTCCTACGCCATCGGCGTGGCCACCCCCATCTCCGTGGCCGTGGAGACCTTCGACACCAACAAGGTCGATAGCGAGACCATCCACAATCTGGTGGCCAAACATTTCGACCTGCGTCCGTCGGCGATCATCCGGGACCTGGACCTGCGCCGGCCCATCTACCAAGCTACGGCATCCTACGGCCACTTCGGCCGGGAGGATCTCAACCTGACCTGGGAGCGTACGGATAAGGCGGAAGCCCTACGCAAGGACGCCGGGCTCTAGCCTTTAGCGGTCAGCAAACAGCTATAAGCTATCAGCGTGGCGACGGGGTCTTTGGTCGAATTCCAGAGACCCCATTTTTATTATTCATGCCTGGTTCTGGTAATATGCGGATCAAGGGCCGGTTAGCGCGGCGCGTTCCCGCCACGACGATGGCAAATCAAGACCCAAATACAGAACGGGGGACCGATTTGACGGACATCAGATTCGGAACAGACGGTTGGCGAGCCCTGATCGCCGACGAATTCACCTTCGAGAACGTTGCCCGTTGCGCCCAGGGACTCTGCGCCTACCTGAAAGATATTGGCGCCGCCCACCGGGGACTGGTTGTGGGTTACGACACCAGGTTCCTGTCTCCCGAGTTCGCCGAAACCGTGGCCGCCGTGTGCTCCGCCCAGGGGATCAAGGTATTTCTGGCCGACAAACCCGCCCCAACACCGGCGCTCAGCTACAACGTGCTGCATCTCCAGGCCGCCGGAGCGGTAATCATCACCGCCAGTCATAACCCAAGCCAATGGAACGGGTTCAAATTCAAACCCGAATACGCCGGTAGCGCCACTCAAGAGATCACCGACCGTCTGGAGCGGTCCATCGCCCAGGCCGTCACTGCCCCGGCCTATAACGCCGCTGAGGGCCGCGGCAATGGGCTGATCGTGGACCTGGAGCCCTCAGGGCCATATCTGGAGCGTATCGCCTCTCTGGTGGACCTAGACGCCATCAGGAGCGCTGGGCTGGACGTGGTCGTGGATTCGATGTACGGGGCCGGCGGCGGATACCTGCCCACCCTGCTGTCAGGCGGCAAAACCAACGTCAGAGAGCTCCACGGCGGCCGTAACCCGGCTTTCCCCGGTATGGAGCAACCCGAGCCCATCGCCCACAACCTGACTGAGATTTCGTCTCTCATCGCCACCGGCGGCGCATCAGTGGGCATCGCCTTGGACGGCGACGCCGACCGGGTGGGCATAATCGATGAGCAGGGCCAGTTCATCACCACCCTGGATACCTTCTCCATACTGGCCCAATACTTGCTGGAGCAGAAACAACAACGGGGCGCGCTGGTCAAGGGCGTAACCTCGTCCATCGCCTTGAACAAGCTGGGCGAGGCCTACGGAGTCGATGTCCACGAGATGCGGGTAGGCTTCAAGAACATCGGGCCAAAGATGACCGAGGTCGATGCCCTGATGGCCGGGGAAGAGAGCGGCGGGTTCGCCTTCCGGGGTCACATTCCAGAGCGTGACGGCATCCTCAGCGGGCTGTATTTCCTGGAGTACATGGCCACCACCGGCGACAGTCCCACCCGATTGCTGCAGCGGTTGATCAGCAAGGTCGGTCCCCATTCGTACCACCGGCGGGACATAGGGTTTCAACAAGCGGACCGGGAGCGAATCCTGGAAAGATTGAACAGTTCTGAACTAACCGAGATTGCCGGCGTGCCGATCCTGGACTCGGACACCATCGACGGGAGAAGGTTCCACATCGAAGACGGCTGGCTTGCCGTGCGGTTCTCCGGCACCGAGCCTCTGCTGCGTATCTACGCCGAGGCCGCCACCCCGGAGATGGTGACCAGGTTGTTGGATGGGGCCATGGAGTATCTGGGGGTCTAGCCGGTTTTCCTAGAACTATGACGTTGTCGCCACGTAGGCGCGGGTTTAAAGCCCGCCGCTGCGCATGAGCAGAACGGTTCTTCTACGGAACCATCGGTCAACGAATTAGGCCCCGGAATATTCCGGGGCCTTTTGGTTTCTTTACGAGCGGCGGTCGCTACCGTTTGGTGTACTGAGGCGCCCTTCGGGCACGTTTGAGACCGTATTTCTTGCTTTCTTTGATGCGGGCGTCCCGGGTGATCAGGCCCGCTCTGCGGAGTCCTGGTTTGAGGCTGGCATCGAAGACAACCAATGCCCTGGCGATGCCGTGACGGATGGCTTGAGCCTGTGAGTTCACTCCGCCGCCGGCGACTTTGACCACCACGCGGAACTTATTCACCGTGTCGCTGACCCGGAAAGCCTCGTTGATCGTCTTCTGCCACGGGGCCCAGTTGAAGATCTCGTCCATGGGCTTGCCGTTGACCAAGATGGGGCCGCCGTCGTCCAGGTAGAGACGCACTCTGGCGATGGAGGTCTTGCGCTTACCCGTGCCGTAATAATAGGTCTGGTTGGCTTCAGTTTGTACCAAGGTAAGTCTATCCTCCGTCCTCTACCGCTTGCGCTGCCGGGTGACCGGTCACCTGGGCTTCATGGGGGTGGTCCGGGCCGCTGTATACCTTGAGGCGGCGCATCATCTGCCGGCCCATGTGGTTCTTGGGCAACATGCCCTTTACGGCCAACTCCAGCACCCGGTCTGGCCGGGACTCCATCATCTCCCTGAGCCGGAAGGTTTTGAGGTTCCCCACGTAACCACTGTGCCGGTAGTACATCTTCTGGTCCAGTTTCTTGCCGGTAACCCGCAGATCGGCCGCGTTGGTCACCACCACGAAGTCGCCCGTGAGGACATGGGCCACGTAATTGGTTTTGTCTTTACCCTGAAGAGCGATGGCGATGTTCCGCGCCAGCCGGCCCAGAGTTTGGCCCTGGGCGTCCATGACCCGCCACCTTTCGGTGATCTCGCCAGGTTTGGGAAAGTAAGTGCTGGTTCGTTTCATGCTTGGTTATTCCGGTCCTCTGTCTTCGAGTCCCATATTTTCGGGCCCCATATCTCTGGAGGTTAGCCCAATTTTTACGGAACCCGGATATTTTACACTAATTAGGCATAGCCCGTGGGCCGGGAGCAACGGAGTCCCGCTCACATCGCCCGCCAGAGCTTCTTTAACCTTATTGACCGGGTATTTCCCCCTTCCAATCTCCGTCAATATTCCGTTGGCTTTCCTTATCTGTTGTTTCAAGAAGCCGTTGGCTTCACACTTGATCACTATGCTGTCTTCGGACTTTTCCACTTCCCACCGCATCACCTCCCTCACCGCGCCGCGGTCTTGAGGGTGCCCTGCCGCCAGGGCCCGGAAGTCATGGATGCCCACCAGAAATTGGGCCGCCTCGGCCATCCGCTCGGCGTCGAGGTGTTCCCTGATCCAAAGGTGGGTGTGCCGCCGCAATGGCGACGGCGCAGACCGGTTCAATATGCTGTATTGGTAGGTCCGGCTCAGGGCGCATCTGCGGGAGTGAAAATCATCGTCAACCCGGTGGGCTTCAAGAACATTGATGTCCTCGGGAAGATGATGATTCAGCGCGGGGGCGAATCGGTCCAGTGGATGCTGGGTAGCGGTGAGGAAATCGACCACTTGGCCCTTGGCATGGGCCCCGGAATCGGTGCGGCTGGCGCCTCTGATCCTGGTTGGTTGGCCCGTGAACCGGGCCAGTGCCTTTTCCAGCTCACCTTGAATCGTCGGATGGCCGGCCTGAAGCTGGAATCCAGAGTACCTGGTCCCCTGGTATTCAACCAGAAGGGCGGCCCGCCAAAGCTGCCCGCCCGTTCCGTTATCTGACTCATCTTCTGAGTTATGGACTATGCCTTCTTCTATACTAAATTATACCTCTAATCACCTGTTTCGTTAGACCAGTTCGATGATCGCCATCTCCGCGGCGTCCCCATTTCGTGGTCCCAATTTCAATACTCTGGTGTAACCGCCGGCGCGGTCCGCATACCGGGGGGCAACGTCGTCAAACACCTTCTTGACCACGCGGGAGTTGGGCACCTGGGCCATGGCCAGACGGCGGTGATGCAGATTCCCCTTTTTGCCGTGGGTGATCAATTTCTCCGCCATCACCCTAGTCTCCTTGGCCTTGGCTAGTGTAGTGGTGATGCGTTCGTGGATGATTAGTTCCGAGACCAATCCCCGCAATAGCGCGACGCGTTGGTCCCGGAACCGGCTGAGCTTTCTGCCGGCTATTCTGTGAGAGGCCATGGTTACTCTTCGCCCTCGGTTTGGTCACCGGCGGCATCGTCGTCTGAGCCGTCGCCGCCAGCGTCTTCAACCGTGTCTTCCGCGGTTTCTTCTAGGGACATGCCAGGCGCCTCCGCGGGCGAGTCGGAATCCGCCTGTTCGTCGCCCATGAGTTCACCCAATTCTTCGCGCGAGATTTCGGCGACAGACCCTTCAGCGTTATCCGATACATCGGTAGCGCCGTATTCGGTGAGTTTGTCTTTCAGTTCGACCAGAGATTTCTCGCCAAAGTTACGTATCTTAAGCAGCTCGTCGTCGGACATCTCCAGCACTTCGCCCACCTTGGATATGTGGGACCGTTTCAAGCAATTCAGAGTGCGGGGAGACAATTCCAGTTTCTCGATGGGCGTTTGGTAGATCTCCGGAGAAACCACCAATGGGACCCGCTCTGAGCCTTCCTCAGCCACCCTGTTGAGGTTGCTGAACAGGAAGAAATGGTTCACCAGGTTTTCCGCGGCCTGTTGGATCGCTTCAACCGCCTTGATGGTGCCGTCGGTCCAGACTTCCATGATCAGGCGTTCGTAGTCGGTAACTTGGCCGACCCTGGTGCGTTCGACATTATAGTTGACCTTCCGCACCGGACTGAACACAGCGTCCACCGGCAGAACGCCCACCGGAGTGCTTCCGGTCCCATCATTCTGGACCGCGGGCCGGTAACCCACTCCCTGTTCCACGTTGAATTCGATGGACAGATGAGCGTCATCGGAGTCCAGGGTCGCCAGGTGGAGTTCAGGATTCACGATCTCGAAGTCGCTGGATGTCGATATGTCTCCCGCGCAGACCCGGCCTTCGCCCGTGACGTCTAAGCGCATCTTTCCGGCCCGGTCGGATTGGGACCGAATCCGGATGCGCTTCACGTTGAGGAGGATTTCCATCACCTCTTCCTTGACGCCGGGGAGGGCTGAGTATTCGTGGACTATATCGTCAATCTTCACCCACGTGACGGCGCTGCCGTTGGTGGAACTGAGCAATATCCTCCGCAGAGGATTGCCAATGGTCAGCCCGAACCCGCGGGGCAGCGGCTCAACAGCCACCTTTCCGTAGGTGTCTTCCGATTCGATGACCCGAATCTCGGGTTTTAGCGTTTCCGCACCAGCCTCCGGCATACCCGGAGTTAGGATCAGGGTGTCCAGCATGGACCAACTACCTCGAATAAAACTCTACTATTAACCTGGAATCTACGATTGCCTGAAGGTCTTCATCCGCGGGCAAGGATACGACCGTCCCGACCATGTCGCTTTGGTCTAGGCTCAGCCAAGCGGGCACTGGCCGCTTGGGCACGCCGTCTATTCGCCCCGCGTAAAAGTCGGTTCCCTTTATCGATTCCTTCCAGGAGACGACGTCTCCGGGCTTAACCAGATATGAGGGAATATCCGTCTTGGTGCCGTTGACTCTGAAATGGCCGTGGAGCACCATCTGCCGAGCCTGTTTCCTAGAGTCGGAGAAGCCCAGTTTGAATACCACATTGTCCAGACGGCGCTCCAGAGTGCGGAGCAGGTTCATCCCGGTTACTCCCGGTGCATTGAACGCGTCGGTCATGTAGCGGCGGAACTGGCCTTCCATCACGCCATAGATGTACTTGGCCTTCTGTTTCTCGCGCAGATGCACGGCGTAGTCCGTGGGCCTTCTGCGGCGGCGGGACACGTCGCCCGGCGGGTTGCGGCGCTTCTCGAAGGCGCACCGGGGCGTGAAACACTTGTCGCCCTTGAGGAATAGTTTTTCACCGGACCGCCGGCAAAGGCGGCAGGATGGTCCTGTATATCTTCCCATGGATCGGAGTTACACTCTCCTTCGTTTTGGCGGGCGGCACCCGTTGTGGGGGATGGGGGTTACGTCCCGGATACTGGTCACGAACAGCCCTGCGCCCTGCAGAGACCGAATGGCGGCCTCCCGGCCGGCGCCCGGCCCTTTGATAAGCACGTCTATCTGGCGGAGGCCGGAGTCCATACCCTTGCGGGCGGCCAGTTCGGCGGCGCGCTGGGCGGCGAAGGCAGTGCCCTTGCGGGACCCTTTGAATCCCGCCGTCCCGGCGCTGGCGGTGGCGATCACGTTGCCCTGGGGGTCGGTGAGGGTCACCAGCGTGTTGTTGAACGTGGAGTAGATGTACGCCCGTCCCTGAGGCACCGTGCGGCGCTCGCGGCGCCTGGTCCTGGGTCTAGCCATAAGTAATTATCACTCAGCCTTAAATTCTTACTTCTTGCCGCCGGTGCGCCGGCCACGGCCGGCCACGGTGCGGCGGGGCCCCTTGCGGGTGCGGGCGTTGGTCTTGGTGCGCTGACCCGCCACGGGCAGGTTCCTGCGGTGGCGCGTGCCGCGGTAGGAACCAATCTCTATCAGCCTGCGAATATTCTGGGTGACTTCCCGGCGAAGATCGCCTTCCGAGATGTAATCCCGGTCCACCAACTCCCTGATGCGGTCGACCTGCTCATCGGTTAGCTCATTCATCCGCGGGGGAACGACCGGATCAAGACCGGCCTTGATCAAGATCTCTTCAGCGATCTTGGGGCCGATGCCATAGATGCTTCTAAGGGCCACGTGAGCCCTCTTCCGGTCAGGAACGTCCACTCCAGCGATACGGACCACTCAAGGCCTCCTTTAACTGTCCCCGTCTACCTGAATATTGCCGTCTTTGATGATTAACCCTGCCGCTGCGAGTGCCTGGCGTTGGAGCAGATGATTCTGACCACGCCCTTGCGCTTGATCACACGGCAGTTGTTGCACCTGGGCTTAACCGATGCGGATACTTTCAAAATTCACGCCCTTTAGCTACTTGAACAGTACTACTTGAATCTGTAGGTTATCCGGCCCCGGGTCAGGTCGTAGGGAGAGAGCTCCACCAACACCCGGTCGCCGGGCAACACCCGGATGAAGTGCATCCTGATCTTCCCGGACACGTGGGCAAGGACCTCGTGGTCATTGGGCAGCTCCACTCGGAACATCCCGTTGGGCAGGGCCTCTTTAACGCTGGCCTCCACCTCGATCGCTTGTTTCTTCGCCATAAATCCCCTTTACTTGCGGATTTCCGCCCGCCCCGGTTTCCACGCCGGGACCAGGCCGTGGGCCCGTGTCGGCCCAGAACTAACTATGAACGGTCAGAATCTCCGGTCCGTCCTCGGTTATGGCTATGGAATGCTCAAAGTGGGCCGAGAGCTTGCCGTCGGCGGTGATCACGGTCCACTCGTCATCCAATATCTTGGTGTGCCAGTCGCCCAGGTTGAACATGGGCTCGATGGCAATGCACATCCCAACGCGGAGCAACGGACCCATGCCCGCCTCCCCGTAGTTGGGTACCTGGGGGTCCTCATGCAGGAACCGGCCTACGCCGTGTCCCACGAACTCCCGCACTACCCCATAGCCCCGGCTCTCGCCGTAGGCCTGCACCGCGGCGCCTATGTCACCGACCCGCCCACCGGGCTGGGCCGCTTTGATGCCTTCTTCCAAACTGATCCGCGTGGCCTCCATCAAGGCTGCCGCCTCGCCTGTCACTTGGCCCACGGCGATGGACACCGCGGCGTCGCCAATCATGCCTTCGATGGTCGCTCCCACGTCAACTTTGACGATATCGCCCTCCAGGAGGACCCGCTTACCGGGTATACCGTGGACGATCTCTTCGTTCACTGAGGTGCAGATACTGGCCGGGAACCCCTGGTAACCCTTGAAAGTGGGTTTCGCTCCCTGCCGGGTAATCTCTTTATACGCGATCTTGTCCAGGTCCATGGTGGTCATGCCTGGAACCACGGCGGCCTTCAACAAGTCGATAACCGCGCCAACGATCGCTCCCGCATGGCGCATAGCGTCCAACTCCTGGGGCGACTTTATCGTGATCCCCCCCGAGTAGGCGGACGGCGAGTTAGAAGCGGTCTTTGTTTTTTGGCCGCGATTCACCTTTTATATTCTACTCCCGATTATTTATCTTGGGAACCCAGTTGGAACCCACATTGGGACCCAAAGATTCATGGGGCCTTTTCACCCCGTGTCTAAACTCCCAGGGCTGCCAGGACCTGTTTGTTGACCTCGTCAACGGTGTCGTCGCCAGAGATATCCACCAACACTCCCCGCTCGCGGTAGAAGCCTAGGACAGGCATGGTTTCTTTGTTATAGACATCGATACGCTTCTTGACGGACGCCGGGGCGTCGTCGTCACGTTGGTAGAGTTCTCCACCGCATCGGCCGCACTTCTTAGCGCTGGCGTCCTCGCCTTCGGCCATGGCATGGGGCGCCTGGCAGGCCCGGCAGACGAACCGGCCGCCAAGCCTTCGCAGCAGCTCCGGTTCTGAAACGTCGATGTGGACCACCTTGTCTAGTATTCGGGATCCAGCGGCCAGTTTTTTTTCCAGTTCCTCGGCCTGATTTGTGTTCCTGGGAAATCCGTCTAGGATAAACCCGTCTTCGGCCGGAATCGACTGCACCTTGTCCAGAATGACGTCGATGGTCATTTCGTCGGGCACCAATTCTCCTCGATTCATGTATTCTTTGGCGCGCAGGCCCAGTGGTGTTCCCTGGCCGACATGGTGACGGAATAGGTCGCCCGAACTGATGTGGACTACCTTCAGCCGGTCCGTCAATAATTGCGCCTGGGTACCCTTTCCGGCGCCCGGAGGGCCGAATAAAACCAATCGCAATCCCTGGGCCATGTTACCTCAGGAACCCTTCGTAATTCCGCATCATCAACTGCGCCTCGAGTTGACGCAGGGTGTCCAGGCCGACTCCCACCATGATCAACAAACTGGTGCTGCTGAGGGATATGGCTTGAACACCAGTGATGAGCGACGCGATATAGGGCATGATCGCGATGGTGCCCAAGAAAAGGGCCCCGCCCAATGTGATACGCACGATAACCCGGTTCAGGTAGTCCTGCGTGGGCTTTCCGGGCCGGATGCCCAGCACAAACCCGCCGTTCTTCTGGAGGTTTTCCGCCAGTTGTTGCTGGTTGAACACCACTAGGGTGTAGAAGAAGGTGAAGATCACCACCAGCACGAACACCATCACCCAATAGAGGGGCGAGGTGGGTATCAGCAGAGTGGCGAAGAAGTTGGCCACATCGCCCACCCAAGTGGTGCTGGTGGCGAAGTAGGTCGCGATGGTGCCAGGCAAGATCACGATGGAAAAGGCGAAGATCAGCGGGATCATGCCCGCCGAATTTATGCGCAATGGCAGATAGGTCGCGCCGCTTTGGCGGTACATCCTCCCACCCCTGAATATACTGCGGCCGTACTGCACCGGGATACGCCGGTGGGCCTCGTTGAACAACACGATGCAGGCGATGATCAGCACACCGATCAAAGCGAAGAAGCCGATGCCCAACACGTTGTCCCGATCCAAGAAGCCCTGGGTCAGCAGTCTGGGAAATCCGGCGACGATTCCGGCGAAGATAATCAACGAGATGCCGTTTCCGATGCCTCGCTCCGTGATCATCTCGCCCAGCCAGACCAAGAACATGGTCCCGGCCGCGATGGAGACCAGGCCCGCTACGGTGGGCAATAACGCATCTCCGGAGAATCCCACTTCGGCGATGACGTTGCTCTGTTGCAGGAGGACCAGTTGTCCATACCCCTGGGCAAAGGCGATGGGGATGGTGATCCAGTGGGTAAGCCGGTTGATCTTGGCCCGACCCGACTCGCCCTCGCGGGACATTTCCTGCAGATAGGGTATGACCGGGGTCAGCAATTGGATGATGATCGAGGAGGTGATATAGGGGAAAACCCCCAGGGCCACGATGCTCATGCGGCTCAGCGCGCCGCCGCTGAACAGGTCCAAGAAGCCCAGGAGTTCGTTATTCCTGAACAGGTTATCCAACTGAATTTGGTCGATGCCCGGAAGGGGGATGTGGGCAACGAACCGGTACAGGGCCAGGATGGCCAGCGTAAAGAGTATCTTGGCCCGCAGATCAGGGAGGCTGAAGGCATCGATCGCCGCCTGGATCAGCTTGGGCATTTTGCCAGCCTGGACCTCGGCGTTCATCATTACGCCAGAATCTCCTCCGCCGTTCCCTTTGCCGCTTCTATCTTCTCTTTAGCGGAGCGGGTGAATTTCGCAGCCACCACGGTTAACGCTTTACTGATCTCACCGTCACCGACGATCTTTACCGGCAGGTTGAGGTTACGCAGATAGCCCTTCTCCAGAAGGAGTTCCGGGGTTATCCGCTCCCCTTCGTCGAACCTGTCTAGGGTCTCCAACTTGACCAAGGAGTAATAGGTCTTAAACGGGTTGTGGAAGCCCCGCTTCATGGGCAGTCCTTTGATCAAAGGCAATTGGCCGCCCTCAAACCAGATGGGCGGTCCGCTCCCGGCGCGGGACTTCTGTCCCTTCATGCCCCGTCCCGCGGTGCTTCCCTGGCCTGCCGCGTCGCCGCGTCCGACCCGTTTTCTGTTTTTCCTGGCTCCCTTGGGGGGCGCCAGTTGATGTTCCATCATGGGGTGTGCCTCGTTGACCTATTACGCCGTCTAGACTGATTTTAGATGCATAGCGACCGCTGGTAAACGGTTTGGCGTTTGCAATAAGGCCGGTTTAGCGGCCACTTTGACCCGGGCTAGCCGGTGCTTTGCGGATATCTGATCCTGGATTTCGGAAGAACAGCCTACAGTTAGCGGCCTTTTAGGCCACTTCCACCTTCACAAGGTGGCTAACCTTGTTCACCATGCCGCGGATGGTCGGTGAGTCCTGATGGACCACGGTATGGTGCAAGCGGTGCAACCCCAGGGACTCGATGATCCGCCGCTGGTTCTGCGTCCGCCCGATAGTGCTCTTAACCCAGGTGATCTTTATTTCCGCCATAATCTGTCCACCGTATATCCGGTTAGGGAGTCCGGCCTTTATTCTCCCTCTGGGCTTTCGTCTTCGGGCGTGGCGTCCGCTGGTGCACCTTTAGATGGCATCGGCCGTCCCAGCCGGCGGTTCAGTTCAACGTCAGGGTCCTTCAATTGGCGCAAAGCTTCCATGGTGGCGTGGACGATGTTTATGGGGTTCCGTGACCCCAGGGATTTTCCGACCACGTCTTTCACGCCGCCCAGTTCCAAGATGGCGCGCATGGCGCCGGCGGCGATGACCCCGGTACCCTCTCGGGCTGGCTTGATCATCACGATGGTCGCGCCCTTCTTGACGGTGATCTTCTGTGGGATCGTGGTTCCCCGCAAAGGAATCTTGACTGTGTCACGCCGGGCGACGGCGTTTCCTTTCCTGACCGCGTCTGGGATAACCAGCGCCTTGCCCAGGCCAACACCCACTTCGCCCTTTCCGTCTCCCACCACGACCAACGCATTGAACCGGAGACGACGCCCTCCCTTCACCACCTTGGCGATGCGGCGGGTGAAGACGACCCTCTCGGAGAAACCTCCGGTATCTTCGTCTCGGCCTCGGCCTCGGTCTCGATCAGAGAAGTACCTGTTAGGGGATTGGACCATGAGCGGACTAGACCTCCCAGTCTCTGCGGCAGATGGAATCAGACATCAAAATATCAGCCCGGCTTCCCGGGTAGCTTCGGCCAGGGCTTTGACCCGGCCATGGAATTTGCATCCGCCCCGGTCGAACACGACCTGGGTAATACCCTCGGCAATGGCCCTTTCCGCCACCAATTTGCCCACCGCCACGGAGGCGCTGATCTTGGGGACTATGGGTCCGCCGGCTTCTTTTATGGCATCGGCGCTGGAAGCCGCCACAAGGGTGCGCCCGGTGGTGTCGTCGATCACCTGGGCGTATATATAGCGCAGACTGCGAAACACGGCGAGCCTGGGCCGTTCCGGCGTTCCGGATATCTTGTTCCGTAGCCTGATATGCCGGACTTTTCTCAGACGTTTTGCGTTCTTATCTTTAGGCATGATTAATTCTAAATGGCGCAGAGCGATTCAACAGGCTCTTAGGCCTTTCTAGCCGCCGCCTTCCCTGGTTTAAAGTGAAGTACTTCGTCGGAATACCTGATGCCCTTTTCCTTATAGGCGTTGGGCGGGCGGACCCTTCTAACCCGGGCCGCCAGTTGGCCGACCTTCTGTTTGTCGATGCCGCGGATATGTATCCTATTGGCCCCCTCCACCTCCATGGTCACCCCGTCTTCCGGGTGAATCTCCACGGGATGGCTGTGGCCCACGTTCAGCGTGATCCCATCGCCGGCTGCCGCGACCCTATAGCCGACGCCCATGAGCTCCAGAGACCTGGTGAACCCTTCGGACACTCCGGTCACGGCATTGGCGATCAGGCTTCGGGTGAGACCGTGCAGTGAGTGGTGGAATTTGTTATCCGACTTCC
>JADFNR010000020.1:28677-34277 GCA_022563275.1 Chloroflexota bacterium
ACCCTATAGCCGACGCCCATGAGCTCCAGAGACCTGGTGAACCCTTCGGACACTCCGGTCACGGCATTGGCGATCAGGCTTCGGGTGAGACCGTGCAGTGAGTGGTGGAATTTGTTATCCGACTTCCGCTCCACCAAAACTACCCCGTCTTCCACTTTGACCAACACCTCGGGGTGGTATTTCTGCTCGAGGGTCCCCCTGGGTCCGGTGACTTTGACCCCGTCGTACTGGACCTCCACCTGGACTCCATCGGGCAGGGGTATGGGCTTTCGGCCAATACGGGAGAGTGTTTTTTCTTGTTTTTTCTCGTTCACAGCCGCATCACCAGACAAAACAGAGTAGTTCTCCGCCGACGCCTTCACGCCAGGCTTTCCGGCCGGCCATGACGCCCTTGGAGGTGGATACGATAGCTATGCCGATCCCTCCGTAGACCCTGGGAATCTCTCCCTTGCCCACGTAGACCCTCAATCCGGGTTTGCTGACGCGTTTGAGACCTGAGATAGCCGGTTGTCTTCCCTCCCGGTAGGTGAGGTGTATCCGGATGGTGGGATGCGCCTGTCCCCGGGGCATGTCGAAGTCCCGGATGAAGCCCTCTTCCTTAAGGATCTTGGTCACGGCCAACTTCAGCTTGGAGTGGGGCATACTGACGGAATCGTGACGCACCTGTATCGCGTTACGGATCCTGGTCAACATGTCCGCCAATGGATCGGTTACCGGCATCTTAGGTCTATCTCCCCTCTCCGCCTGAAGTTAACAACATTAGATATCGCTTATTGGACGATCGCTTGATCGATTTATCTACTGGAGCGCTGGTGGAGCGCTGGGCTACAAGCTGGCCTTGCGCACGCCGGGCAATTCGCCGTTCAGGGCCAATTCCCGGAAGCAGATGCGGCAGAGTCCGACGTGCCTGATGTAGGCGCGCCCACGGAAGCAGCGGTGGCACCGGTTGTACTCCCGGCCCGGGAACTTGGACTTTTTAAGCCATCTCTGGACTGTTGATGTCTTCGCCAACGATGCCTCCGTTAGGCCTCAACCGTGTCTTTGATAAAGGGCATGCCGTAAAGTTCCAGGAGGCGTATGGCCTCCGCATCATTCTTGGCCGTGGTCGCGATGGTTACCTGCAGTCCACGGATCTTGTCTATCTGGTTGTAATCGATCTCTGGGAAGATGATCTGCTCCCGGATACCGATGGTGTAGTTGCCGCGCCCGTCCAATCCACGCCTGGCTAGGCCGCGGAAGTCTCGGATACGGGGCAGCGCGGTGTTAACCAATCGGTCCAGGAAATGGTACATCCTGGCCCCGCGAAGGGTAACCGCGGTGCCGATGGCGTTTCCTTCCCGGAGCTTGAACCCCGCGATGGACTTCTTGGCCTTGGTGACGATGGGCTTCTGACCGCTGATCACCGTTAGGTCTCGCGTGGCGGCCTCCATGGCCCGTCCGTTGGTCAGCGCCTCACCCAAGCCGATGTTCAGCACGATCTTCTGCAGCCGCGGGACTTCCATCGGGTTCGAATAGTTGAACTCCCGTACCATGGCCGGAATGATCTCGTTCTTAAACTGATCGTAGAGACGGGGCGGAGGCGGCGGTTCCGTTGGCGGCTCAAGCGCGGCCTCGGCTGCTCTGGCGCCGCGTCCACCGCCGCGCTCACGCCGCTGCCGGCGGGGGGCCTGCTGTTCCTTGCTTTCCGCGGTTTCCTCACCGCCCTCTTTAGCGCTTTGTTCCGCGCCTTCTTCGGCGGAAGATTCCCCGGACTCGACAGCCTCGGCTGTCTCGCCCACAGTCTCTTCGGAATCTGCGGACTCTGCTAGGTCTTCAGGTTGTTGTCTTTCTTCATCGAGCATCGTCGATAACTTCCTGGCATTTGGTGCAACTGCGGACTTTGGAGCCCGTATCCAAGAAGACGATCTTGGGCTTGGTCGGCTCGTTGCACTTATTACAGATCAATACCACGTTTGAGGCGTGGATGGAGGCCTCTTTCTGAATCCGTCCCCCTTGGGCCACTCCTGGGCGCGCTTTCATATGCCGGGTGACCATGTTTACACCCTCGACGACCAACCGGTCTTGGTCGGGCAGCCGCCGTTCCACCCGGCCGGTTTTGCCCTTCTCCTTGCCGGCGATCACCAGCACATTGTCTCCGGTGTGGATACGCATCAGACCACCTCTGGCGCGAGGGAGACGATTCGCATGAAGCCTTTGTCTCTCAGTTCACGGGCCACCGGGCCAAAGACGCGGGTGCCCCTGGGCAACTGGTCATCCCCGATCAGCACCGCCGCATTGTCATCGAACTTGATGTACGTCCCGTCGGGGCGGCGACGGCCTTGTGCCTGGCGAATCACCACGGCCCGTACTATCTCGCCTTTGCGGACCGGCGAGTTGGGCGCTGCTTCTCGAACGTTACAGACTATTATATCGCCAACGTGGGCGTATCTTCGTTTGCCGCTGCCAGGGATGTTAATGAGGCGTATCACTTTAGCCCCACTATTGTCGGCAACCCTCAGCCGGGTATAGGTTTGAATCATTTCTTGTCTTCCTGCTCGCCGGCGTCCGTGTCTTCGCCGTCATCGGCATCGTCGCCTTTGGACTCATCGGCTTCGGGCTCTTCCTCTACGTCTTCCGGTTCATCTTCGGTCTCTTCTTCAGCTGCTTCAACCTCAGATTCTTCTTCTACCTCTTCAGGTTCATCTTCGGCTTCAGGTTCATCTTCGGCAGCTTCGGCTTCAGGTTCATCTTCGGCAGCTTCGGCTTCAGGTTCATCTTCGGCAGCTTCGGCTTCAGGTTCATCTTCGGCAGCTTCAGCCTCGGGTTCATCTTCGGCTTCAGCCTCTGCTTCGGCAGCTTCAGCCTCGGGTTCTTCCTCTACTTCTTCGGCTACAGCCTCTTCTTCAACAGCTTCAGCCTCGGGTTCTTCCCCTACTTCTTCGGCTGCAGCCTCTTCTTCAACAGCTTCAGCCTCGGGTTCTTCCTCTACTTCTTCGGCTGCAGCCTCTTCTTCAACAACTTCAGCCTCAGGTTCGCCGGCAGCTTCCTCTCGGGACGCGGTTTCCGCTTCGGCAGCTTCTGCCGCCGCGGCTTCCGCCCTGGCTTCAGCGGCAAGGATACGCGGCTGCGTAATCTCAGGGCTAACGTCGGTTTCCAAGTCGATGGGACGGACTTCCGCCACCTGTTTACGTTCCAGTATCTCCATGAGACGCCAGTGTTTGTTCTTGGAGATGGGCCTGGTCTCTTCGATACGCACCGTGTCGCCCAAGCGGCACTGGTTCTCCGGGTCGTGGACGTAGAACCGGGCTATGCGGCGCATCTGCTTCCGGTATAGCCGGTGGCGCTGTTTCCAGACCATCTCCACGATCGCGGTCTTGTCCTGATTGGTCCGCACGACGGCGCCGACGCGGACCTTGCGCATGGATCTTGCCACTAACCAGCCTCCTGAATCTGCCGTTCTCTGATCACTGTCCGGAGCCTGGCGATATTCTTTCTCACCGAACTGGGTTCATTGGTGTTGGTCAACTGGTTAGTAGCCGCGCTGAACCGAAGGTTCATCAGCTCCCTGTTGGCTTTCACCAACTCTTCGTACAACTGATCGTTGTTGAGTTCCCTTACCTCGTGAACACGCATATTAAACCAAGCCGTTGGCCACCGCGGCAGCCAACCGGTCTCTGACCACCGTCTTGGTGGGGATGGGCAATTTGCGGGAGGCGAGACGCAGGGCCTGGACCGCCTCATCGTGGGGCACGCCGGCCACCTCGAAGAGTATCCGGCCCGGCTTTACCACGGCCACCCAATAGTCCACGGCTGCCTTTCCCCCGCCCATCCGGGTCTCAGCCGCTTTCTTGCTCACCGATTTATCGGGGAAGATGCGGACCCAGACCTGTCCGCCGCGCTTCAGATGCCGCGTAACGGCGACACGGGCAGCCTCTATCTGGCGAGCCGTGATCCATGAGGCCCCCATGGCCTTAAGGCCGATCTCACCAAAGGAAACAGAGCTTCCCGTGGTGGCGGCTCCCCGCATCTTGCCACGGAAATGCTTCCTGAATTTTGTCCGCTTGGGCTGCAACATGGATGGCTCCTAGTCCGGTCCTTATTCAGGGTTTTCCAGGTCGACTGCTTCGAGAGCTTCCTCGATGTCCTCGGCCTGAACTGTTACTTCGATATTTTCCAATTCCTCAACCTCTTCCGGCTGGGGTGGGAGTATCTCGCCGTGATAGACCCAGGTCTTGACGCCAACCTGTCCCATGGTGGTGTGCGCCTCGGCCAGGGAGTAATCGATGTCGGCGCGAAGCGTATGCAGGGGCACCCGGCCCAGCATGAGCTTTTCTACCCGGGCGATCTCAGACCCAGTGATGCGGCCCTTGATGATGATCTTGATCCCTTCGGCCCCGGCCTGCATGCACCTCTGAGCGGCCTGGCGCATCGCCCGCCGGTAGGCGACCCGGCGCTCCAACTGGTCGGCCACGTTCCGGGCCACCAGATAGGCGTTGGTCTCGGGCTGCTCAATCTCAATGATATTCAGTTGTATCCGGCTCTCGGTGATGGACTCGAGCTTGGCGCGCAGGCTCTTCACCCGCTCCCCGTCCCGGCCGATCAGGATTCCCGGACGAGCCGAGTGGATATTGATCACGCTGTCTTGGGCGCCGCGGTCAATCTCGACCTTTGCTATGCCCGCGTCGGAGAACGCCTTGTATTCGTTCTTGATGCTATCGCGCAAACGTAGGTCTTCAAGCACCAGGTTCCGGTAGGAACTGCTGTTCGGTGCGTACCAATGGGCCTTCCAGTCCTTGATGATACCAAGACGGAACCCGTAAGGGTGGACCTTATGCCCCATGCCTAGCTCCTATTCTCGTCTTCGTCCACAATCACCATCAGGTGGCTGGAACGCTTGATTATCTTGCCTATCCGGCCTCTGGCCCTGGGCCGGAACCGTTTCAACGGCTTGGCGTTGTCCGCCGATATATGGACGATCCGGAGATTGTCCCGGTCCATCAACATGTTGTTCTCGGCGTTGGCCGCGGCCGAGGCCACCACTTTCGCCACCGTCTTGGCCCAAGGTGAAGGCAGCAGTTTCAGGTTGTTCAGGGCTTCATCCACCCGTTGGCCCCTGATCAGGTCCAAGATGGGCTTGAGCCTCTTCTGAGAGGCGCCCAATTGTTTAGCTAATGCTCTTACCGGCGGCAATCTGTTACCTCACCCGGCTGGTCCGCTCGGACCGTGATATATGCCCACGGAAAGTCCTGGTGGGAGAGAATTCCCCCAACCGGTGGCCAACCATATTCTCCGTGACAAAGACCGGCACGTGCCGGCGTCCGTCGTGCACTCCGAAGGTCATTCCGACCATCTCGGGCATGATCATGGAGGAGCGAGCCCACGTCCTGATGACCGTATTGGCCCCAGAGCGTTGCACCGCTTCCACGTGTTTCATCAGTTTGGGATGTACGTACGGTCCCTTTTTTATCGATCGCGACATCCTAGCGTCTCCTGGTCCTGCGCATGATAAATTTGCTGGACGCCTTCTTCTTGCGCCGTGTCTTGTAACCCAAGGTCGGTTTGCCCCAGGGCGTTTTGGGCCCCGGCATGCCGATGGGAGAACGTCCCTCGCCACCGCCGTG
>JADFNR010000136.1 GCA_022563275.1 Chloroflexota bacterium
CATTCTGGGGCTTCCTGCCCTTCACCTACCCGATCAACATGACCGGCCAGACCGCCGCCAGCATCCCCTGCGGGTATTCGTCTGATGGCATGCCCATCGGATTGCATATCATCGGGCCACGTGGGTCTGAGGCGAAGGTACTGCAGGCGTCAGCGGCGTTCGAGCAGGCAATGCCGTGGGAGGGGCGGAGGCCGGGGGTTAGTTAGGGGGTTGGTTTTGGCGGCATTCGTCCGCACCGGGGAAACTGGATGGGACGGGCCGAACTGCGTCTTGGCACCTATAGAAGGCGATTACGGTCATCAAATCTTGGGGAACTGGTCGTGGACAAGACCCAGGATTTCGGTTACATATCTGAACACGCCAATCCTCGATTTGCCATCCCACCAGGCGAATGCATCAATCTCGCTCTTAGTCTGGGGACGACCACGGAACTCGGTTATCAAGTACACGGTATGGCGCCGGGTCCTACTTTGATATGCTCCGACTCGTTCAATCTTATGCGCACTTATTCCAAGTTCCTCAAAAAGCTCTCTTGCCGCTGCACTGATCGATGGTTCCCCACGGTGTATTCCCCCGCCTGGCAGGGAATAATTCCGTGTCCCTCTATCCCTAACGAGCAGAACTTTTCGATCTCTGATGACAACTCCCGTAGCTCTCGGCCCAGTTGGCATGTTATCAACCTCAGTTAGGCTGCAGCCATCTTCTCCCGCAGCAGCGGCAACACATCCGCAGCCACTCGTTGGCACTCCTCCACGTGCGGAAACCCGGAGAGAATGAACTCGTCTACGCCTAGCTTCCAGTATCCCATCAGCACGTCGGTTACCTGCTCGGGTGTGCCTACTATGGCGGTGCCGCAGTTGACTCGGACCTCGGAGAGGCCGTTCCAGAGGTGGGGGGCGACCATGTGGTTAGGGGCTTCCCGGGCTTGGGCCGCGGCGCCGACCATGGCGGTGCCGGCGACCGCTGCCTTGCGCTGGGCCTTCACCGCCGGGTCGGCGTGATCGATGAGCTCGTTGGCGGCCTTCCAGGCGTCTTCTTCCTTGTCTCGCACGACCAGATGTGTTCGGATGCCCAGGCTGGGCGTGCGTCCGGATTTCTTGAACTCCGCCCGGACCGCTTCAAAACGGGCGGCTGAGTCGTCCAGAGCCTCGATCCAGTTCAGGTGCACGTCGGCCTGGCGGCCGGAGAGGGCGTTGGCCCTGGGTGAGGCCCCGCCCAGGTAGAACTGGGGCGGTTTCCCCTCGGGGATGGGGGAGCAGTAGGCGTCTTTCAGCTTGTAGTGCTCGCCCTGGAACTCCACCGGGCCGGGCTGCGTCCACAGCTTGCGGCAGGCGGCGATGAACTCCTCGGCGCGCTCGTAGCGGGTGCTCTGGTCGGTGAACTCGCCCACCCGTTCAAAGTCGTTCTGGATGCCGCCGGGCACGATGTTGATGTCGATGCGGCCCTTGGATATCTGGTGCAGGGCGGCCGCCATCTGGGCGAACAGCCCCAGGGCGATGAATCCCGGTCTCACGGCGATCAAAAATCGGATGCGTTTGGTCACCACCGCCAGGGCGGTGGCTGTGGTCCAAGTCTCGGCCAACGGGGCGTCCTCGGCGAAGAGGCCGTTGGCGAACCGCGTGGGGATCAGTAAAGAATAAAAGCCCTCGTCCTCGGCGGTCTGGACCACCTGGCGCAGGTAGTCGAAATCCGGGGGTCGCTCGGCCCTGGCGGTGCCGGCCCGGGCGCCGTCGCCGTCGATGGGTATGAACCAGCTGAACCGGGTCTCGCCGTTGCCGTTGGTCACATCGGGCCTCCGCCGTGGAGTTGGGTCAGGTACATCCTAGGGTTGGTGGGTATGGGGGTCAAGGGGCGATGAGACCCCTCGCTTTGTCCGATTTCATCGAGACTCTCGACCGTTGGTCGGAGCCCGGGGTGATAGCCCGCCGGGCGGTCTCAGAGATGTTAAGGCAAAGCCCCAGCGCGGCGGAAAGAACTTTAACTAGGGGGAAGGTTGGCTGGGTGGTGTGGGAGGAAGGGATGGGTGGGATGGGTTGGCGCCTTCTTCCCGTTCGTACCACATGATCATGACGATGCCAGCCGATAATATGCTCATCATATCCCCCGGGACCCAGAGCATGAGCCCGCCCATCTGCTGGTCGGTCAACAGCGACATGTTGAATGGTTGGTACACATCCTCATAGTGGCTGTAGATGATGCCCTTGGAGAAGGTGATGATCGCCCCCAAGAGAGTGTTGGGCAGGACGATCAAACCCAGATAGAGCACCCGCACGCCGTAGTGGACCCGTGAGCGGCGTGGCTTTGGATCTATGACCGCCCAGTAGAATATGAACCCGGAGGACATCATGGTGATATGCATCAGCGCGTGCACGAACTCGTTGCGCAGGGCCAGGTTGAACCCGCCGGGGAATTGCCACAGGTACAGGACTCCCATGAACATAGAGGCACTGACCACTGGGTTGGTCAGCTTGTCATAGATCGCCCGGGCCAGCCAATGACGCACCGTGGGCCGGACGATCCCCTGCAACACCCAGGGCGGCAGCCCGCGCAACACCGGCGTCAATGGGGCGCCCAGGAGCACCAGCAGCGGCGCCATCATCCGCAGCAGGAAGTGCTGCAGTTGGTGGAAGGACAGCAGGTGCTCGCCCAAGGCGTCCAAGGGCGACTGCAGGGCGATGAATATCACGAGCAGGCCGGTGAAGAAGGATGCCTTCTGCCACCGGCTGATGGGATGGCTGGGCCGTTGCCAATTGCTGAGGCCGTTCAGGTACAGATAGGCAGCCATCAACAGAAGCAGGGTCGGCAGCGGGTTCAGGTTCCAGGCGGTTAAGGGGTTCTGGCCGGCTTCGATGCCGCCGTGGGCGTGAACGGCAGGCACGTCCCATACCAACAGCAGCAGGGCCAACGCCGGTATGACTAGCAGGATCTTTCGGTCGAATCTCATGATGAATCAGCCCTCGGCCTCAGGCCTGGGGCTCACCTTGGGCCCCGTTTTGGGCGGCTTCGCGGCGGCGGCGGTTATCCCGCTTGGCGCTCCAAAAGATGTAGGCCACACCCAGCGCCATTACCGCGAATACACCGAAGAAGACCAGGCTTCCGGCGGTGTTGCGGTTGAAGGACGGGACCTCGACGGTCATCGCGGTGGCGCCGCCTTGGCCCAGAGGGCTTGAAACGTCGACACCGATCACCCACTCGCCGGTGGAGTCCAGTTTCATACGGACATCGTACCGCTGGGGAAGCGCCGGCGAATTCAGCGCCGTGGCCCATCCCTGATAGTCCTCGTCTTCGTTATTGGCTGTGACCACCACTCTGGCGTCGCTCACCGATACCCCGGTATTGGCGTCGGTGACGAACAGGGCGATCTGCAGGAAGCCGGCCGCCAGATTGGAGTTGATCACCACGACCCTGACGGCGTGAGGGCCGGCGATCACGTCCACTCCCCGGTCTCCTCCGATGGAGTCCTCCTGTTGGGCGCCCACGGAGGACACCGGCGAGACCAAGAGCAGGGCTGCTATAAAAACCGGGAATACCGGAAAAAAGGCCAGGCCGAAATTTCTGAGTTTGATGTTGTTCATCCCTGATTATCTTTGATTGGGCCCAACTCTATACGGAGGCCAGGGCGGATCAGGATTCGTCATGCCGGTGACCGGAGGCATATACCGTTGGGTGTTCGATATGGTGATCTTCGTTGCAGCCTTCCATGGAATCCTCCAACTGGATGGTCACATGTCCGATGCCAAACTCGCTGGAGGCGATTTCCCGCAGCCGCTGCAACACCGGGTTGGGGTCCTCCATCACCGTGGCGTCGGCGGTGACGTGAGCGCTCAATGCGTCGTATCCGGTGGTGATGGACCAGGCGTGGATGTCGTGGACGCCGGTGACGCCCTCCAACTCCTCCAGCCGTTGACACAGTTGATGCAGGTCCAGGTGGGCAGGCGTCCCCTCCATCAGAACATGGACCACCTTCCAAAGCAACCGGAAGGAGCTGACCAGGATCAGAACGCCGATCACTATTCCAAATATCGGGTCGGCGATGTCCCAACCGAAGGACAGCACCAGCACCCCCGCAACCACCACCGCCACCGAGCCCAGGAGGTCGGCGACCACGTGCAGGTATGCGCCCTCTACATTCAGACTTTCTCCGGCCGACCGGCGCAGGACCCATGCGGCAACGATGTTTACCAGCAGGCCGGCGGCGCCCACGCCCAACATCAGAGCGCCGTCGACGTCAAGCGAGTCATCAAAGCGCCGGGAGGCTTCAAAGAAGATCAAGGCAGCGATGAACCACAGGCTCAGTGCGTTCAACATGGCCGCCAGTATCTCGGTGCGGTGAAAGCCGAATGTCTGCTCTATGGATGCCGGGCGGCCGGCGACCCAGATGGCCAGCAAAGCCAGGCCGATGGCGGCCCCGTCGGTTAGCATGTGGCCGGCGTCGGCCAGGAGAGCCAAGCTGCCCGAGACCAGGCCGCCGATCAATTCGACCACCATATAACCCATGATCAGGGCCAGTGTGATGCTGAGGCTGCGCCGGCTGGCGGAGCGGCGGCTGTGGTTGTGTCCTGAAGCCTGGGTGGTGGGGTCTTGGTTAGCGTCCATGACGGTATTATTCCACGCCCGTGGCGTTTAGGCCCGCGCCCGAGGCACACGCAACTTCAACGGGCGCGAACATACATTCATCGTCTTTGCCAGCTTCTCTGCCGAAGGGCAGGACCAGACTAAAGTTGGAAGGTCTTCTTCCAGATACCGGGCGAGCCATCAGCGTGGGTCATGATGTCCCGCATCCGGCCATTGTCGGGATGGATCTCCCGCTGTTTCAGCCACTCCGCGGTCTCCGAGACGTTCTCGTCCTCGAACTCGTAGACCGTGGCGTATTTGGGCGTGCCCCGAACGGCCTTCCAACGGCGGCCGCGGATACATCCGGGGGCCTTTTCATAGTTGGGCACGTAAACACCACTGTACCATTTGTTCCACTCATCGTCGTTGGCCGCGGGGACATCCATCCGGCCGATCTGCAGGGCGTTGGCCATGCCGCTGTTGGCGATTTCATCCGTGAGGGAGGCCGGGTGGATCATGTCTAAGACAAGATTGATCAGGTTGGCGCCGATGATACTGGGAGACACCCGCTGTCCCCACTCGGTGCGGGGCCGGTTCTTGAAGGCGTCGGTGTTCACCACGTCGACATTCTCCAGTTCATAGACGGCCAAGTGCTTGGGGCCGCTCTTGGTCGCCTCGTAGCGGGCGGCACTAAGGATGCCGGGAACCCCCAGCAGTTCCTGCAAGTGTTCCTCTTGGTACCACTTGTTGAATTCTTCTTCCATGTCAGCTGGGATGTCGGCCCCAATCAACATCAAACCGGTTCCTTTCTTGTTAGCCATCGCCGCCTCCAATTCCGTGGTCAATTATCATCCCGTTCAGGTAGTGCCATGATAACCAAGGCCCCTGGGTTTGGCTACGCGGCGCGCTAGATAGAAACCAAGTGGCGGACCAGTTCCTCCGGGGCGGAAAGGAATGAGGAGTGGCCTGTGTCCAGAGATAAAATCCGCTCGCATGATACGTTGGCCTGCATCTCTCTCTGATGGGGAAGCAAAAGGGCGCCATCCCGCAGGCATTCGATGTACACCTTTGGGACCCGGCCGAAGTTTTCTTCGGTGGTGTTCATGGGGTCCATCAACGGCCCGGAGGGCTGGGGGACCAGCATGGACTTAGCCCACGCGGTGTCGCCGTCGGAGCAGTCGCTGAAAAACCTGGCTTTGAGAGAATCTTCATGGAAGATGACGGTACCCAAGTCCTCTGATACGGTCCATGAATCCCGCTGCAATCCCGCCCGGACCGTTTCGGGGTCTCTTGAAGCCACCGGCATCATGGCCTCGCCGGGGCGAAGCATCAGCGCGGTCAGATAGACCAGGGTTTTGATCTTGTCTGGGCGGTACTCAGCGGTCTGGGTGATGGTGAGACCGCCCAGACTATGGCCCACCAGCAACACCGGCTCTTCGATCTGGTCCAGCAATTTGCAGACGTGGCCGGCGTAGGTCTCCAGGGTGACTTGGCCGGCGGGTATGTCAAACTCCCCGTAGGTGTTGCCGGGCAGGTCAACCGTTAACGCTTCGTGGCCTTGGGCCTCCAGCAACGGGACAACCTTGTCCCAGCACCATGAGCCGTGGGATGCGCCGTGTACCAGGACAAAGGTTGTCATGGGGTATCTCCTTGGCGGGCTTAACCGGCATTCAAACGAATCCTGGTCCGATTCATAGAGCAGATGGACTACACCTGAAACACGGGTCCGTAGCGTGTGGCCCCGCTTTACTCTTGTCAACCAACAGTCAGATTCCTACAACCGCCTTATTGTAAATCGTGGGAGCGTGGCTTGGGTGATGGCTGCCTAAAGGACAATTCCTGGACGTCATGTGACAACGCTCTGACCGGATTCACTTGGTTGTCGAGATCGCTAAGTAGGCTTGCTTGCCTCGGGTGCGGCACGCTTTTAGAATGCAGGCTACATCACTCTGGGTACGGAAACGCAGTTGAGGCCCGGAGCCGATGTTTGATCGACCGTATTGTGCGACGGTGGCACAGCCAGGGTGCGGCAGTCGCACAGATAGAAAGTCATCCCGGGTTTATGGCCCCGAAAGGATGATCGAGGAACCTCCCATGAATATCGAAGGCGGCCTTTTTACCGATCTTGTGGTAATCTTTGCCGCCGCCGCTGGGGGAGGTCTGGCCGCACGGCTGCTCCGGTTGCCGGCCCTGATAGGCTACATAGCCGTCGGCATACTGATCGGTCCCGACGTCTTCGAATTCATCGACGACCCTGAGCGAGTCGAGACCTTCGCCAACTTGGGCGTTATCCTGCTCCTCTTCGCCATTGGGATCGAGATTTCCTTCAGGGAAATCTACCAATTGACCCGCGTGGTGGTGGGCGTGGGCATGGTCCAGGTGATTCTCACCGCCTCCGCCGTATACCCGCTGGGATTGTACGTGTTGAACATGCGCCCCGAAGAGGCAGCCGTATTAGGGTTGGCGGCGGCCCTCAGCAGCACCATGGTGGTGTTGAAGACTTTGAGCGACCGGGGGGAGCTCCACAGCCTTCATGGCCGCATCCTCACGGGGGTACTCCTGATTCAGGACCTCGCCTTCGTACCCATGATCGCGCTGCTTCCGGCATTGAGCGGCGGGGATTTCTTGACCGACTTGGGATTCGGACTCCTCAAGGCGGGGGTCTTGCTGGCCCTGATGGCCGTTCTTGGCAGCAAGGGCATTCCCTGGTTATTGGGCCGGATCACCAGTTTGGGGTCCAGAGAGATCTTCATCGTCACCGTGGTGGCGATAACCTTTGTCTCCGCCGCCGCCACGGAAAGCTTGGGGCTGTCCGCAGCCTTGGGGGCATTCGTCGCCGGGTTGCTGCTCAGTGAGACCGATTTCGGCCACCGGGCTCTGTCCGAGGTCGTGCCTCTGAGGGACACCTTTGCCGCCCTGTTCTTTGTGTCCCTGGGCATGCTAACCGATCCCGGGTTTTTGGTGGACAACCTTGATCTGGTGCTGCCTTTGATCGCCTCCATCATATTGGTGAAGTTCGTCCTCACGGCCGTATTGGTACGTAGTTTTGGGTTCCTTCCTCATACATCCGTGCTGACGGCTCTGGGAATGGGGCAGATCGGTGAATTCAGCTTCATCCTGGTGGGTTCCGCCACGGCGCTTGGGATAGTCGACCAGGAATTCATGACCTTGATCGTTGTTTCCGCGGTGATAACCATGGCGCTGACGCCTCTCCTCCAGGGAGGGGGCTCGCAAGTGGTGAACCGGTTAGGGCACCGGGTGGCCATGTTGCGCCCCCACCGGCTGGGCGATAATGATTCTGAAGAGCAGTTCCCGCCCATGCGCGGCCACGCCATCGTCTGTGGCTTGGGCCGGGTGGGCCATCTGGTCGCCGACGAACTCACCAAGCACAATGTCCCAGTCATCGGCATCGACTTGGACCCCTACGTGGTGGCTGAATGGAAGAAGCTGGGGCATCAAGCGATACTCGGCTCCAGTGATAGCGAGACGGTGCTGGAGATCGCCCGGGTCAAAGATGCCCGTTTGATGGTCATCAGCGTAGGAGACTCTGCCGCGGCTTGGGTAACCGCCCAACACGCCATACGCGTCGCGCCGGACCTGGACATCGTCGCCAGGGTCCATTGGCGGGACGAGGGCGAACGGTTCCAGGAGTTGGGCGTGCAGGAAGTGGTCTGGCCCCAGATGGAGGCAGGGCTAGAGATGCTGCGCCACTCCCTTAACCGCTTTCATACCGACCCATCGGAAGTAGAAACTCTGGTGGCCGAACTGCGAAACCACCTGAGCTTCGGAGAATCCGATGACGTGGAAGACATGATCGAAAGGGAGAGCGGGGACGTTCCCTTGGATGATCCGGACCCTGGCCGCAGCTAGGTATAACTCAAGTGGATTTAAGCCTTACTCAGCAGGTCTGCCGCCAAGCCTACGGGCTTCGCCAAGTTGGCGGACCGGTTCACGATGCGCTCTTCAGTTATTGATCGCTGACGTTAGTCTCATTCGAGCATCGAGTCCCGGAAATCGTCGATGACGCTCTGTTGGACACCGTGGTGGAGCAGGTAGGCTTCGGAGCCGCCGAATTCGCTCTGGGTAACGTCCAGATACTTCTCGATGGCGATCCTGGGGGCCATGATCCCCTCTCTGGTGGAGTGCTCGAATCCGGGCATCTCATGGAGCCGCGCCAGGATGGCGTCAATGACATCGTTGGTCATAAGATAATCATCCACAATGTCTTCCCGGCTTACTCCCAGCACGTCCAGGATGGTGGCGGATAATACGCCAGTCC
>JADFNR010000137.1 GCA_022563275.1 Chloroflexota bacterium
CCCGGCGAGAAGCCCAGCGGACCGGCCAGCGCTTATAGCGACGCAGTGGCCGGCATGGCCGGGGCCCAGGCTGTTTTGTTGGCGCTGATTCAACGGGCCCGGACGGGCCGGGGCCAATGGATCGACTTATCTCAGATGGAGGCCATGTCTGCGTTGTTGGGGCCTCTGGTCCTGGAGTTAAGCGCCAACAGATCCGATGTCCAGCGGACGGGTAACCGGTTGGCCCACGGCGGCGGCGCTCCTCACGGGGCCTACCGTTGCCTGGGAGATGACCGTTGGTTGGCCATCACCGTGTTTACCGATGATGAGTGGGACGCATTTACCGCCGCCATCGGTTCTCCCGGTTGGGCGTCGGACCAGCGTTTCGCCAACGCCGAGTCCCGGCTAATCCACGCCGACGACCTGGACAATATGGTCGAGTCCTGGACGGTGGAACAGAACGCCGAAGAAGCGATGCGCCTTCTACAGGCCGCCGGAGTTGCCGCCGGGGTGGTGCAGACCGGCGAGGACCTGGCCGAGAACGACCCGCATCTGCGGGAACGGGGGCTTTTCCAAAAGGTCCCAGACGCTGCCGGGGTGCCGCGGACCATCGAACGAGCGCCATACAAGTTGTCCCGCACGCCGGGGAGCGTGACCAGGGGCGCCCCGGAGTTCGGGGCGGACCAGGACTTTGTGCTGGGCGAGATACTGGGGGTCGATGATGACGAATTGGCGGAGATGGCCATCGCCGGGGCTTTTGACTGACCCGCACGGCAATTGTCAAAGAAGAGGCCAAGACCCATAATACGCCTGGATTTCCCAGTCTCGATCTTGCCTGGGAACACCAAGGCCAAGGAGAAAGCATGGAGACCAGGCTTAGAGGAAAATACGCCATCGTCGGGATCGGCGAGACCGAGTACAGCCGCGGCTCCGGCCGCACTACCAGGGCCATGGGCGCAATGGCCATCCGGCGGGCCATGGACGACGCGGGTCTGGACTCCCAAGCGGTGGACGGGATGCTCAGCTACCACGGCGGGGATTCCACCCCGTCAACGTCCATCATGTATGACCTGGGCCTCAAACCCAACTTCTACATGGACTGCTCCGGCGGCGGTTCCAGCACCGAGGCCCTGATCGGCCTGGCCATGGGCGCCATCGAAGCCGGCATGTGCGACACCGTGGCCATCTTCCGGTCCATGAACGGCTACTCCAGTATTCGTATCGGCGGCACCGGCGCCAGGGCCGCATCGGCCATCTCCGGCCTGGATCTCATGAAGCGCCCCTACGGCCTGATCAGCGCCGTCCAGAACTTCGCTTTCAATTTCACCAAGCACATGTCGGAATACGGGGTGAAGAGCGAAGACCTGGCCCACATCAAGGTGGCCCACAGCAACCACGCCAGCAACAACCCCAAGGCGCTGATGAAACAGCGGGTGACGGTGCAAGACGTGATGGACTCCCGCTGGATCATCCGTCCCGTGGCCCATCTTCTGGACTGCTGCTTGGAGACCGACAACGCCACCTGCGTGATCGTCACTTCCGCCGAGCGGGCCCGCAACCTGCGTCAGACTCCGGTCCATATCCTTGGCGCCCAGGGCCGGGGCACCAAACCCGGCGGAGATTTCCACGTCCAGCACGGCAACCTGGGCCGTGTGGCGGGCCACTACGTCGGCCCCCGTATATTCGAGTTGGCGGGGGTCAAGCATGAAGACATCGACGTCACCGGCTGCTACGACGCGTTCACCTACACCGTTCTGCTCCAATTGGAGGACTACGGCTGGTGCAAAAAGGGCGAGGGCAAGGACTACGTGCGGAGCGGCGTCATCAACCTGGGTGGCAAGGTCCCCAACAACACCAGCGGAGGTCACCTCTGCGAGGCTTACACCCACGGCATGAACATGGTCATCGAGAACGTGCGCCAGCTGCGGGGCACCGTCGATGACTACTGTCCCAATGCCGCCGCCGGCGAGCACACCTATGACTACTCAGAGGGCGGCTGCCGGCAGGTCAAAGACGCCGAGATCAGTATGAATATGGGATGGGGCACCCCGGCCGTGGGCAGCGCCCTCATCATGAGGAGATAGTAGACATGGCTGTGTATGAATACCGGGGCCAGCGTCTGGACATCCCCGACAACGACAGCGAATACCGCGGCTACTTCGAGGCCGCCGGTGAACATAGGCTGGTGGTCAAGAAGTGCCGCGCTTGCAGCTTGCTGCGCGGGGAGCCGGGACCGGGCTGCCCGTGGTGCCCTTCCCTGGAATGGGATTGGGTAGATGTGAGCGGCAAAGGCACCATCTACAGCTATCAGATCGTTGCGCATACCGTCATACCCGCATTCCGTGACATGGCGCCCTTTGCCATCGTGCTGGTGGAATTGGACGAGCAGAGCGGCCAACCCACGCCCGAGGACGGTCTCCGCATCGCCGCCAATCTGGTTGATGGCGATCTGAAGCCAGAGAAAGAGGAAAACGTGGCCATCGGCGTGCGGGTCGAGGTGATCTTCGACGACGAGCCCGAGGGCATCAGCATCCCCCAATTCAAGTTGTCGGGTGAACCGCCAAAGGGCGAGACCTGGCGGCACGACCTGATCTAGCGCGGGCTGTATGACGGCGGACGATTGGCAATACTGATCAGCTTCGACATCGACGGCACACTTGAAGTCGGCGACCCGCCGGGCGGCATCACCATGGAGATGGTCCGCCAGGCCCAAGGCCTTGGCTGCCTGATCGGCAGTTGCTCCGACCGCACCGTGAGCGAACAACGCCGCATCTGGCGGGACCACGGCATCGAAGTGGAGTTTACCGTCCTGAAACACCGGCTTAAAGAGGTCAAGGAACGGTTCCCGGCCGATGAGTATTACCATGTGGGCGACACCGAGATTGACCGCCGGGCCTCGCTCCAAGCTGGGTTCAATTTTTTGCCTGTGGAAGATGCCGTCGTCCGTTTATTGAACGGACTCGCACCCCAATAGTTCAACTTCTCATGTACGCTGGGGGCACGAACCATTCGACTCTACTATGAATTGGCCTACCTCTGGCCGATCATCAGCCCGCCCGAAGAATACGCCGGCGAAGCCGAGGTTTTTGGGGACGTGATCCACGAGAAGCTAGGGCCTGGACGCCACCGGTTGCTGGAGTTGGGTGTGGGTGGCGGGCATAACCTCTCCCACTTGACTGTGGATTTTGATTGCACCGCCATCGACCTGTCGCCCGATATGTTGGCTCTTTCGGAAGGTCTCAATCCTGGGGTAGAACACCACCTGGGAGACATGCGGAAGATACGCCTCGGACTGACCTTCGACGCCGTACTGCTCCACGATGCGGCCTCTTATCTGCTGACCGAACAGGAACTTCAGGAGACGTTCGCCACGGCGGCGGCCCACCTGCGGCCCAGCGGCGTGCTGATGGTGGCGCCGGACTGGTTCCAAGAGACTTTCCCCGATGGGTGGGTCTACGCCTGGGACAGACAGAAGGACGGGGTGGAGGTCAAGATCGAAGAGGTCATGGTTGACCCGGACCCGTCGGATACCCAGGTTGAATCGACCTACACCTACACCATCAAGAAAGACGGGGAGACCACGGTGGAGGTGGACACCCACATAACGGGCCTCTTCCCCATCAATACCTGGACCAGCCTGATGGAAGAGGCGGGGTTCGCCGTTGAGCTCCGGCCCCTGCCGCCCAACGAGGGCGGTTACGGGTCTTGGCTGTTTATTGGGGTATTCGGGGCCGCGGGCTAGTCGTCGTCCCCGGAGATGGTGCCCGCCAGGAACTCGGACACGTCTTCCAAGCCCTGTTCCTTCAAACGCTCGACGGCGAATCCCTCGGCCACCGTGGTGTCCATCTCCTGGGCCAGGTGCTCGGCCTGCAGGTCCTTCAAGACCCCGCGCCCTTCGATGGCCACCCTTTGCAGCAGCTTGCGCCACTGGATGATCTCGGCGTCGGTCCCCGACAGCTTTTCGGGGGTGTCGTAGCGCTGGGGCGTCATGATCTTGGCGTCCTGGTTGGAGAACTGGATGTTCATCACCCAGTTGTTCCAAAGCCGGAAATGGACCCGCTCGTAGATGCGGCCCAACAGGCTGCCGGGCCGGGTGGTGTGGTAATAAACGATACGGGTGACGTTTTCGTCGATGGGGACGCACATCCGGGTGTACATGTGGGTGCGCGCATCAGAGCGGAACATGCCGGGCAGGTGGTGCCCCGAGCCCCACAGCGGGTTGTTGGTGGTCGGGGGCGTGGCCATTCGGCGCTTGTTGGCCGGAATGAAGACCCAGTTCCAGAGCAGGCGCCACTTACTCTTGGGCCAGCGGCCCAGGCCGTCGTGGGTGTCCTGATACGGAATCTTACCCCGCAGGATGTTGATGTAATCCCGGAAGCCCCAGGCACGCCTGGGATTGCCCTCGGTCTTCTGGTCTCCCCAGATTACGTTGAAGCCGTTGCCCACGAAGACCGGCCGGATGCGGGGCGACCGTGCGTAGGGGTCAAGGGGGCCGCGGCCCAGCATCAAGATGGAGTCACGGTGGACATAATAAACATGGGAGTCCATGGAGTTTTCCAGGGCCACCCGCCAATTTATCGGCCAATCCGTGATTCGGTAGAGGACCTGGCTGTTTTCTTCAAAGAACTCCTCGGGGACATCCTCTTCGATGGGGGCAGGCTCGTCCTCGCCCATCCAGACGAAGACCATGCCCTTCAGGGTTTGGGTGGGGTATTTACGGGCCTGGACCTTGCCGGGGATACCCGAGTTGGGGCCTTCACTCAAGACCGCGACGCACTCGCCCGCGCCGTCGAAGACCCAACCGTGATAGGCACAGGCCACCGTGCCCTTGAAGTGACAATCGCCCTGGGACAAGCTGGCGCCCCGGTGGGGGCAAACGTCCCAGAGGGCGGCCACGTTCCCCTGCTCATCGCGGAAGAAACATAATTCCTCGCCCAGCATCTGGAGGCGCACCGGCTTCCGGCCAACCTTCTTGTCCAGGAGAGCGGGGTACCAGAAGTCGCGTAGTCCCGTGGGCGGGGCCAACTGCCGCCGGTCTAGATCGGTCTGTTTCGTTGTTGACACCATCGGTTTATCTCCCCTGTCCGGGCCGGACGCCCTATCTTCGGCGCGGATGCCAGACTGCCTGCTACGGCTTCATCACCGCCAGGCATTTGCTGGAGTTGAAGATATAGGTCTGTAGAAATTCGATGATCTCCGGCTTGCGGTCCAACTCTTGCATGGCCCCGGCCAGACACATCCAGTTCAGCATCTCCTGTTGACCGGCGTCCTCGATCTGGGCATTGGTTATGCCGCGCCAGGCCTCATAGTTGCCGGCTTTCAGTTCCTCGAAGCGGGCCAGGTCCGATTCCACGTCTGGGTAGAGCCACCAGTTCTTGGGGGTCAGGAAGGCATGGGACCAACTGGAGGACGCGATCAGGACCGCCCGCCACGGGCTGGCTTGGAGGGCACGGGCCGTGGCCGCTCCCAGCTCCATGCACCGCTTGGGCGAAGGGCCGGGCGGGTCCATGGCCATATCCACGCCATTGATCTGCTGGGTGATGGCCCCGCCCCGGTTGCGGATGATATTGCTGCCGTAGCAGTTCACGGAGAACGGTATCACCGGATAGTCGAAGCCTTTGCGGTCGTAGTCCAGGTAGAGCAGGGTGTTTACGAAGGCGTGGCCCAGGCCCTGCTGGTGGAGAGGTTTGTAGGAGTAGGCGATGTCAAATCCGTCTTCAAGGAGAGCGCCGGCCAGATAGCGGCTGGATTCGTGTCCCCGGTAGCGGAAGATCTTGTTGGCGGGCTCATCCCAGACATTGGGGCGCTGGCCGCCGTCATGGCCCACCATGGGCTGACATTCAAATTCATCGTAGGCCATGATGCAGAAGGCGGGGATGATGTCTTCTTTGAAGTTCTCGTACTGGTCGTCGCCCCAGATCAACACCACGTCGGGTTCGAATGCGTCGATCTCGGCCCGCAACCTTCGGAACCCGTCGACCAGTTTCCCGCGTTGAAACTTGGCGGCGGTGTACCCTTGGTCGTCGCCCCACTCGGCGCGCATCGCCTCGGGCCAAGACTCCGGGTTTTTCTGCTCCGCTGGGATGCGGTCATTGGTGAGCGCCCTAGTTAGGGAGTAATTCTTCAGCTCATCAGGGGTGATGAGCGCTGGGGAGTGGGTTAGGCCGACCCCAAGTATCTCTGCCATTTGAATTCTCCGGAATCAGGGATTTGAAACTTTGCTCCCTCGTTGAATGGGGATTCGGGCGGGGGATTTGCCCCCATCTCCGACTGCGTCGAGAGTCTCGACTACGTCGGACCTAGCCTTCCCCCGGCGCCGGGGGAAGGGATAATTTGCCGGTCCTACGGACTAAATAAAGCCAGGCATTTGTTGGAGTTGAAGACGTAGGTCTCTACGTAGTCCAATATCTCCGGTTTGCGGCCCAACTCCTGCATGGCCCCGGCCAGGCACATCCAGTTCAGCAATTCCTGTTGACCGGCGTCCTCTATCTGATCGGTGGAGATACGTTTCCAGGCATCGTAATCCCCGTCGCGCAGTTCCTCGAACCTTGCGTAGTCCGACTCAATGTCCGGCCACAGGTAATGATTCTTGGGCGTGAGGAAGGCGTGGGACCAGCTTGATGACGCCACCAGGGCCACCCGGTACGGGCTGTCTTTCATGACCCTGGCAGTGGCGGCGCCAAGCTCCATGCAGCGTTTGGGAGACGGACCGGGCGGGTCAAAGGGCAGTTCGACGCCGTTCACTTTCTGGGTGACGGCCCCGCCACGGTTTCGAATCACATTGCTGCCATAGCAGTTCACGGCGATGGGCAGGACCGGATAATCGAAGCCCTTGCGGTCATAGTCCAAGTAGAGCAGGGTGTTCAAGAAAGCGTGGCCCAGGCCGTTCTCATGGAGCGGCTTGTAGGCGTAGGCGACGTCGAATCCCTCATTGATCAGCCCGGTGGCCAGGGCGCGCCCCGCCTGCGGGGCGCCTTGATAAACGAACTTCTTGTCTTGGGCCTCGTCCCACACATTGCGCCGGAAGCTGCCGTCGTGGTTGGTGAAGGGCATGCCTTCAAACTGATCGTAGGCCAGAACGCAGAAGGGTGGGATGATGTCCTCTTTGAAGTTCTCGTACTGGTCGTCGCCCCAGATCAGGACGAGGTCGGGTTTGAAGTCATCGATGGCCGTGCGTATCTTCCGGAACCCTTTTAGCAGCCGTTCCCGGTGTTGCCCGGCCGACTTCAAGCCCTCGTCTTCGCCGTACTCGATACGCATGGGCTCGGGCCAGCTGGTGGGGTTCTTCATCTCCTCGGGGACCTTGTCGTTGTGCGCCAAGGTGTTGGTCAGAGGGAAGCCCCGGTCTTCGTCGGGGGTGATCAGCGGAGGGTAATGGGTGGTGCCGACTCCTAATATCTCGCCCATGGTCTGCCTCCTGATGACTGTTGATCAGCCATCGCTCGATGTTAAGTATCGCGATTTCGTATGGTTGTAACAGAGGGCATTGGTAGTGTCAAGAATTTTTGGGGCGTGATACATAGCAAACGGCACGAATGTCGTTTCTGACGACGAAATGCGGTTAATCGCCCCTGGTTGTTCCTGAGGGCGGGCGCATTGATAATAAGGTCCAGACCTGACCGAAGGGTGAACAAAGATGGGTGCAGTCGCAGATTACGCGGCCCTGATCGACGCCGTGGATTCCCAGCGGGAAAGGCTCCAAGGGCCACGCCATTCGGACTTTTGGGGTGGGGAGACCGCAAGCCGGTTTCGGGCCGATCCCAGGCGTCAGATGGAAGACAATTATGAAATACTCACTGCATTCGTGAGGCCGGATGACGTGTTCGTGGATGTCGGCGGCGGCGCGGGAAGACTCAGCCTTCCCATGGCGCTCCGCTGCCGCCAGGTGATCAACGTCGACCCCTCTCCTGGCATGGGCCAAGAGTTTCAAGAGTCGGCTGTCGAGGCTGGGATCGCCAACGCCGATTTTGTGCTATCCGGCTGGCTGGATTCGGACGGCGTGCGAGGGGACGTGGTCCACGCCGCCAACGTGACCTATTTCGTTCGCGACATCGGCCTATTCGCCGCCAAATTGGAAGCCGCCGCCAGGCGCCGGGTTATTATCACCATGTGGAGCGTGGCCAACCCGATGCACAACGCCGCATTATTCAAGATGGTCTACGGCGAAGAGCAGACCATGGTCCCCGGCCACGCTCAGTTGCTGCCGGCTCTTTGGGAGATGGGTATCCTACCAGACGTCCGGTTTCTTCCCCAGGTGGCGACAATCGATGGCGTACCCCAAGCTCCAGCATATCCCCAAAGCAGTGAGGATGCCGTGGAGATGGCATTGGAGGGCATCTGGCTGGCGCCCCAACACCGGGACCGGGCCGAGGCCGTTGTGCGGGGGAATTTCGATGAACTGTTCCAGCAAGAGCCGGAGGGCTTCATACCCCAGTGGCTGCCGGACGCCCGTGAGGTTTTCATCACCTGGGAGCCCGGCCAACACCGGGACAACATCGGATGACCCCATCTTGTTACCGGGCCCGCCAGCGGGGATAATGTCTCCGGCACCGCGGTCAACATAAGACTGGTTTAACCAGGGGCCAAGGCCCCAAAAGACACATTAAGCGAAGCGAGGTATGGATATGGACTGGGGAATGGCGAACCGAATGGCGCGGTTGATCCAACCCGACGGCCATTGCATGTTCTTGCCCATCGACCATGGGTATTTCCAGGGCCCG
>JADFNR010000138.1 GCA_022563275.1 Chloroflexota bacterium
GGCAGTTCGTTCCGGCTTCTGGTATACCATACCTGGCGGCAGAACCGTATCAGTTGGGCCAATTGCCGGGAGGATCCGTGGAATATCGCGAACTGGGCGGCACCGGGGAGATGGTGCCAGAGATCGGCCTGGGCACCTGGAAATATAAGGGCGGACCGGAGCCGCTGCGGAAGGGCATCGACTTGGGAGCCACGTTGATCGACACCGCCGAGATGTACCGGACCGAGGACGCCGTGGGGGCGGCGATCAAAGACCGGCGCGGCAAGGTTTTCCTCGCCACCAAGGTCCTGGGCAGCAACCTGCGCCACGACGCCGTGCTGCGGGCCGCGGAGAACAGCCTCCGCCTCCTGGACGACGATGTCATCGACCTCTACCAGATCCACTGGTCCAACAGCTCGGTCCCCATCGCCGAAACCATGGGGGCCATGGAGGAACTGGTGGACCGGAGGATGGTGCGTTACATCGGGGTGAGCAATTTCTCGGCGGCTGAACTGAAAGAAGCCCAGCAAGCCATGACCAAGTACCCGGTGGTCTCCAACCAGGTCCTTTACAACCTGAAGAAGCGTCAGATCGAACGCGACCTGATCCCTTATTGCGTGGACAACAAGGTCACGGTCATCGCCTACACTCCCCTGGCCGACGGCTCACTTTCGGGACGGTCCCGGTTCTTGCCGGACAAACGTGGATCTGCCCTGGAACAGGTAGCTGCGGAGGCGGGCAAAACCCCGGCCCAGGTCGCCCTCAATTGGTGCCTGTCGCGCCCCAATGTGATCGTCATCCCAAAGACCAACAGCGTGGCCCGGACGGTGGAGAATTGCGAAGCCTCCGGCTGGTCGCTCACTCCCAGCCAAGTGGCGGCTTTAGACGCGGCCTACCCGCTTTAGACCTCTGCGGCGGTAAGTCAGGTCCGGCCGCCCCGCCTCATGCCCAATGCAGGCACGATCGCCAACAACGAGACGATAGACGCAGTTAAAAAGAACCTCTGAAACATCTCTAGCCCTGCCGCATTGACGTTGGCCGAGTATTCCGCTGCGCGGGCCTCAAAGATTGCGGCGGCCTCCCCCGGCAGGGGCAACGGGAATTGCAGTCCAGCCGTGAGCGCCTGGAAATGCTGGACCCCCCAAGCCGAGAGGGCCGCCAACCCCAGCGTCATCCCCATCATTCGCGACACCACCACCAGAGATGCGGCCGTGCCCCGGTAGTCCTCACCAGCCGAGCTAATGGCATGGACAGTTATGGGGGCAATCACCAGACCGAACCCGAACCCAGCGATCAACAGATGGACCGTCAACTCGGGGTCGGCGACGCCCAGCTCCCAACCGCTGGCCAAGAACATGCCGACGGCCACCAAAGCCAGTCCGGCCACGGTCAGCGGCATGGACCCCAGCCGCGAGACCAGCAATCCGCCCAACACGGCGCCCAGTGGAATCACTCCCGTTAACCGCAGCAACCAAAGCGCCCCGGTGAACGGCGACTTGCCCATCACGGTGTTGGCCATCAGCGGCACGGTGATCATGGCGATGATCAACGCCACTCCCACCAGCACCTGGGTCAGGTTGGATGTCAGGAACGCCCACGAACGGAACAAAGCCGGAGCAAGCAACGGCTGAACCGTTCTGGCCTCCACCAAGACCAAGAGCGCGATCAGCCCTACTCCCCCGGCGGCCATCAGGAACGGATAGGGCGAATCCAAGGTGAAGAGACTGCTCCGGGACAGGGCCAATGAGATGAGCAGGAGCGCGCCAACCAAGACCATGCCGCCCATATAGTCCACTTTGGCCCCCACCTCCCGGCGGTTGGGCAGCCAGAAAAGCGCCAGAAAGATAACCGCGCTTTGGGGGACGTTTAGCCAGAAGATCCAGCGCCAGCTCAGAAGCTCGACTATCGCACCGCCGTAAGCCGGACCCAACATGGCGCCGGCCTCCGCCGAAGCGCCCACTATCCCCAATGCCAGTCCCCTTTGGCCTTTGGGAACCAAGGTGACCGCCAACGCCATGCCGATGGGCACCGTCGCGCCACCGCCCACCGCCTGAATGACCCTGGCGCCCACCATCCACTCCAGGTTGGTTGAGAGCGCCACCAAGCTGGTGCCGATGCAAAAAACCACCAGCGAGGCCTGATAGACCCTGGGATAGCCGTAAACGTCGCCAAGCCGGCCGATCAAGGGCATGGCCACCGTGTAGCCAAGCAGGTAGGCGGTGATGATCCAAGAAACCCGGTCCAACTCGACGATGGGAACCTTCAGGTCCAGCATCACGCTGGGCAGCGCGGTTACAACCACCGTCTGGTCCAGGGCGGTGATGAATGCGCCAAGGCCGATGACCGCCAGGACAAAAGGGGTGGGCAGCGTCCGGTCTCTCCCCAGCATCGCCCTGATCGTTAACCTGCTGTGTTGCCGGGAGGTTCGATGTCCACCGGCTCGTTGATATTATCCAAAGTCAATTTGCGCACCGTATTCAGCGCATCCGTGGAAACCACCTGGCCGACGATAAGGACCTGCCGCAGCAACCCGTTGGGCTCCAGCCAGAACTCCAGCCCAACGGGGAAGCCCTGTGCCGCTCCGGGAACCAACCCGGAAAGGTCCTGGGAGGATAACTGACCCTTGATCAGCACGGTGTCGACGCCGTTCAGCCGCTCTTTCCGGACCGCTCGTGGCTCCTGGACCGCATTGATGATGTCGGCCAGCGTTTGGCCCAGGTTGGAGAGATTGAAGGGTAGGCTGCTGGCCGGGATCTCATTCCAGCGGCCGGTGAATATGTCGGTCATGTACGCGGTGTCTTCGATGGTGATGATCCTGATCTCGATATATGACTTTGGGAACTCGGACTCGGCCTCCACGGTTACGCTGAACCGGTCCGGGATGGAGACCACTCCCGAGATTTTAGTCATCAACACTCCCGGCACCAACACGGTTGAGCCTTCAAGATGTTCCAAACTGAAGGCCGCCGATTCCAGCGCGAGAAGTTGCTCGACCGCCTGGGGCAGGGCGACTTGGATGTCTATACCCACTTCCCCGCCCGGTGGTCCGGTGGGCGTACTGGACCCGCAGGCCGATATTAGGCCCACGGCCACGAAGCAGGCCATCAAGGCCTTGAACCTCAGTTCCACGACCAAACGGCCAGGACTCCCGCTCCCAGGTCCCGGGGCTCTGCGATTCCTTCGGCATCCAATACATAGATCCGGTCACCGGTGGGGGTCCGGCCGTTGCTCCTTCGCGCCGCCTCTCCCTTGGTGCCAGCCACGACTAGAAACTTGCCGTCGGGCGACCACGGCGAATGAGAATAGGCGTATTGGTCGAAGAAACTCAGCATGATGAATACCTCGGAGGACGGCTGAAAAACGAAAAGCCTCTTGACATCGGACCCGTCGCTGGGCGAGACCACCCACTCCACCTTCCGTTCCGCAGAATTCACGGACACCCATGCCAGCTTGTCGCCGGCGGGCGCCCAAAAGAAGGCCCACACTTCACCGGAGGACAACCCAGAGGACAGCGTGGTTACCGGCCCGCCTTCCACCGGCACCAACATCAGCCGGTCAAAGAGCGGGGCCCTGGCGACCGACTGGTCCGCCACGGCGATCTGAGTGCCGTCCGGCGACCACATGAATGCGGACGGCGAACCCACATCGATGATCTTGCGCGCCTGACTAAGATCATCCGTGGGAGCGATGTACAAAGCCATGCCACCGTCGGCTTCGTCCACATAGGCTAGACTGGCCCCATCGGGCGAGATCGCGGGAACGCGAAAATTTCCTGATGACTGAAAGGACTGGCGGGAACCGTCTCCCGCCGGGGGCCTGGCCCAGATTATCTCCGGCCCGATGTGGAGGGCCATTGCTCCGGCGTCGTTAGACCACTGATAATAGAGGGGTCCGCCCTCACTGATCAGGCCGGGGGGTTTGCCGGGTGTACCGTCCCATACGAGCAACGCCAGCCCATCTGGGGTGGACGCCAAGAAAGACAACTCGTCTCCCGACGGCGCCCAATAGATGTAATGAGGAGCGCCGTCCGCGACCAGACCTGGGTGGCTATTCTCAAAGACGGTCTCACTGCGGCCGGTCCGCGCGTCCATGACCTGCACGGTTATCTCGGTCTTGTCTTCGCCCACCAATACCCGGGACGCCGCCAGTTTCGTTCCATCGGCCGACCAGGTAGGCCAGGTGTAATACTCGTTCATCCGTAACGGCTGTGCGTTGATACTCCCTTGAGATACCTGGCCGGATGGGCTTTGTCCGGTGGGGTCAAGTGCGGCCTGGAGCCCGCCGGTGAGCTGAGAGAGCCCACCCCCGTCCGGGTCCACCGTGAATAAATCGCCGTTGGGACTGACGTATGCTATTCGGTTCACCTGCCCAATCTCTCCACCGGTACCGGTATCTGACCGCTGGCCAGGACCTACAATCGCCGTGCTTTCGGAACCGGCGCAAGCTGCCGCCAGAATGCCGAGTAACCCTGCCAATCCCAGCAACGTTTTGCTTGCGTGTAGCATCTGCGTCCATCTTGCCAACATTGCGCGGTGGTTCCAGGATACCACTACGGTCCGTGGGCAATGCCGGACTTTAAGTGGATAACCTTGGCCGATATCCAGTTAACCCTGGGATAATCAAGCCACCAAAATAATCCTGCTCAGGTCCAACCACGATTTAACCACCACGGTTCACAACGCCACATTCATTTATCAACCCAATATCACTGTCTCTACATGATAAAATAACTTTAATCAACTGAATTCCAGACACGCGTACGCCTGACTATCCCCTTAGTCCACGCTATTATTACTTCTATTGTTTATTACTAGAAAAATCCAATGATTGATACCGTTAGATTAAATATTAACGCCGGCTCCGGTGGAAATGGCTGTAGCAGTTTCCTCCGCGAGAAATACCGTCCAAAGGGCGGTCCCAATGGAGGGGATGGCGGTGATGGAGGAAGCGCCTATCTAGTTGGAGATCCTTCGATAAATACTCTGCTTCATATCAAGTTCAATAGTACGATCTATGTGGTGCATGGTGCACATGGTAAGGGCAAGAACCGGCGTGGCGGCAATGGCGATGACAAGCATATACCCGTCCCGATTGGGACAGTAGTCTATCGTTTGACTGAGGATGGAGAGAAGGAATATCTCGACGACATCACCAGTGAAACTCCCAGGTTAATAGCCGTGGGAGGCCGGGGTGGTTGGGGAAATACACGGTTCGCGACGCCGACTAATCAAGAACCGGTGCTGGCGCAGCGGGGTGAAAAGGGAGAGAAAGTAGTCCTTTTTTTGGAATTGAAATTGCTTGCTGATGTCGGCCTCTTGGCCAAGCCAAATACAGGCAAGTCGACGTTGATCTCGATGTGCTCCGCGGCAAAAGCCAAGGTGGCGGACTATCCGTTTACCACGGTGGAGCCAATCCTGGGTGTGGTCAGAGTAGGCAGGAATGACTTTGTCATGATGGAAGTGCCTGGATTGTTGGAAGGGGCGCATGAAGGGATCGGGCTGGGTCATGAGTTCTTGCGGCATGCCGAGAGGGCGAGGCTGTACGTCCATATGCTGGATGGCCTTTCTGAAGACCCGGTGGAAGATTACCGGATGATCAATCAAGAACTAGAGCAGTTCAATCCGGAGATGGCGGCCAAGCCTCAGTTGGTCGTGGTCAACAAGCTGGACGTAACCGAAGTGCGGGAAGCTAAAGAGGACCTGCAAGAACGGTTGGTGGAGGCCATCGGCGATAAGGGTTCCAGCGTGCAATTTATCTCCGCCGCCACCGGCGAGGGCGTGGACACCCTGCTGGGCCATATTGTTAGGGCCTTGGCGGACTTGCCCAAGGAAGAAGTGGAAGAGGGTCCAGCGCCGGAACCAATGCATTCCCGGCCGCAACGGTCCGCTGGCAAGGAATCGGTATGGCGCGCTCCCAACGGGGTTTACGTGGTGGAATCCGAGATGATGGAACGCCTCACCGCCATGGCCGACACCCGGGACCAGCGGGTCTTGCTGCAACTATGGCGGGAGATGCGGAAGTCCGGTCTGGCCGACCGCTTGATCGACATCGGTATCGAGGCCGGCGATACCATCAGGTTCGGGAAAGTCGAGCTCACATGGTTCTGAGCGGCCGCTAGCCGTGAATGTAGGCATTCTTGGCGGGACCTTCGACCCGGTGCATCTGGGGCACCTGAGTATCGCCCATGCCGCCATGGACCAGGCCGCGCTGGAACGGGTGCTGTTCATCCCCGCCGGACAACCCAGACTCAAGCGAACGGAGCCGTCGGCATCGGTGGTCCACCGCCTGGAGATGGTGCGGCTGGCTATTGAAGGAATCGAAGGCAACCCAAGATTCGAAGTCTGGGACATCGAGGCCCACCGGCCTGGCCCTACCTACACCGTTGACACCCTGGTGGAACTTGCAACTAAGCTGGGGCCCACGGCGGAACTGTTCTTCATCCTGGGCATGGATGTTCTGGGCCAGTTTGACCGATGGAAGGACCCGGAGCGGGTGTTGGAACTCTGCCGGCTATTGGTGCTGGACCGGCCGGGGGAACAGGGCTTCGATTGGTCCGGGTTCTACCGCCGCGTGCCTGGGGCCGAAGGCCGGGTGCAGATCGTCACGGCGCCCCCGGTGGACGTGAGCGCCACTGAACTGCGGCGCCGGGCTTCGGCTGGCGAGCTGCTGGCCGCGCAAACGCCGGATGCGGTGGCCGGGTACATCCGCGAACAGGGGCTATATCTGACAACAAAGGAAAAGAGGGCGGCGAGTTGAGTGAAACAGTGGACCGGCTCTTGGCTTTGGCTCTGGAACGGGGCGCGATCAAATATGGCGACTTCACGCTGACATCAGGCAAAAAGAGCAGTTATTACTTCGACGGAAGGCTGCTGAGCCTTGACCCGGAGGGTGCCCACCTCATCTCCCAAGCGCTGCTGCCGTTGTTGCGGGAGGCCGGCGCCAAAGCCGTGGGCGGGACCACGCTGGGAGCGGACCCCATCGTCGCGGCCGTTGCGCTGGCCAGCCACCTGGAGGGACATCCAGTCCCGGCCTTCATCGTCCGAAAAGAAAGCAAGAGCCATGGCACCAAGCAGAATATCGAAGGGCCGTTGACGCCGGGCAGCAAGGTCGCCATCGTGGACGATGTTTGCACCACGGGCGGGTCGCTGTTCCACGCCATAGAAGCGGCCGAAGCGGTGGGCTGCACGGTGGTGAAGGTGGTCTCTCTCTTGGACCGGAATGAGGGAGGTTCCGAAGAGATGCGGAAGCGGGGCTACGACTTTTCCGCGCTGCTGACGGCCACACCCGACGGCAAGATAGCGCCGTCCGCGGACTAGAGATTCACTCTTTGGCCGGGCCGTAGGGTTGGGCCAACGCCAATATCTCCGCTGAGCCATTTTCTAGGCCTGCCACATCCAATCGCGCTCCAACCGTGGCGAAAGCTGATTTGACGTATCCGAGGCCTTTCAGGACCCCATCTGAGGGCTCTGGGGCAACGGATGTGATCGTTCCCACAGGCTTTCCATCTTGCAGCAGTTCATCGCCTGAGACTATGTTTGCCTTTGCATCGAAGCTCAAAGAAACCAGGTATTTCTGGATCTTCTTGTAGCTGTCCAGGCGGGCAATGACCTCCTGGCCGATGTAGCAACCCTTGGCGAAGTCCACCGAGCCGATTAGGCCGGCCTCCAAGGGGTTGTAGGGCTCTCCCAGCTCCGGGCCGTATTCAGGCATCCCGAAGTTTACCCGCACCGCCTCCATGGCCGTTGCGCCCAAGGGTACAGCCCCGGTTTCCGTGAGGTGCTCCCATAGTCCATCGGCGGCTTCCGGCGCGGCGATCAACCAGTACCTGGACAGGGTCCCCAGGGACTGTTCCACCGCCAGAGCTTCGAACCCTCCCAGCTGGATGGGTTGGGCTTTGAGGGAGTCCTGGGAATCCTGTGTGGAAGTCAGCCCCAGGAGCCTTCCAGCGTCCGGGCCGACCAAAGCCAACATGGTGGTCTCTGACGTGACGTCTTCGACCGTGAGGTCTTCCATGATGGTGTATTTATCCAGCCACTCGATCACCGCTTGTTGGCGGCCGGGACTGGTCAGCAAGATCACGTGATCGCCCTGGTTCACCACGCCCAGCACATCGACGATCCGGCCGCGGTCGGTGGTGAGGACGGTGACCGCTCCCTCGCCGGCGGCCAGGTCCACGACCTTGTTGGTGGACAGGCGGTTCAAAAGGTCCAACCCGTCCTCGCCGGTGGCCTTCAAGCGGCCCATGTATGAGGCGTCGTGGATGCCGGCGGCTGTGGTCGCCGCCGCATATTCGGAGGCGAAATCGGAGTAGACGGCTGGCAATTGGAAGCCGTACCGTTCGACGAAGATGGTTGCGCCGGTCTTCAAAGGGGATTCTCGCAGGGCCATGGGACGCTCCGATCGGAGACTTGGGGCTTGAATGAACAAGCGCCGCTTTCGTTTGGACGAGGCGGCGCTTGCGGTTCTGCTATTTGGGCCGGCTAGACGCTGCCCGCGTTACACGCTGAATGAAGTGCCGCATCCGCAGGCTTTCTTGGCGTTGGGGTTCTCGAAGACAAAGCCCTTGCCGTTCAGGCCGTCGGAGAAATCCAACTCGGTGCCGACCAAGTAGATGTA
>JADFNR010000139.1 GCA_022563275.1 Chloroflexota bacterium
GAGGTTTTGCCAGTCCCGGCAGCTTCTGGGCGATCTGGGGGATGATCTCGGAGATGCCGGTATTGCCGCTCGTGAGTATCGAGGCTAATTCCTCGGTGTTCAGGCGTTCGACGTAAGATGTGATGGCGGTGGTCCAGGGCCAATAAGGTGGTGCACCGTCGCCTTCGTAGCACCAACCCCACATCACTTCAGCGCCCAATGATTGGGCACGCGAGGCTAGCTCTTGGGCCAGGCGGGTCTTGCCGATGCCTGGCTCTCCGGACAGCATCACCATCTGCCCACGGCCTGCAAGGGCATCGTCCAGTGCAGAGGTTAATAAAGCCAGTTCTGGTTGGCGTCCGATAAATCCAGATCCTGTGGCATCGTTGTTCGTCAAATCCACGCACCACCTATTTCGTTGGGCACATACTACAACGAACCAGGGTACCTTCGCCTCAGACGATTAATTGGCAAGGGTGATAATTGCGCCTACTGCCCACCACAAATTAGGCTAGTGGTGGAGATGGTGTAATCGAGCGACAGCAAGGAATCTAACAAACAATAGAGGAGTAGCGACGAGAGAGCTAACTTCACCAACATTGGAATTATGCCGCATGGACAAGCCGTATAATCCAATGGTCGACGTTTCGGACGACAATTCCTGAGGCTATTTTGTATGTTGGTGGCGCTTGCTCAACCCAGGACGAACGGATGAACAAACCGGATATCTTAAAAACTAAGTGATGTTTGCGCGGTTATTTGACCGATTCCTGCAGGCAGGTGAAGAAGCGGTCCATCATGTTTCTGGCGAAACTTTCGATCATGCGCTGACCGACCCTGGCCAAAAGGCCCCCTGATGAGGTGTCGCTCTCAACGTCCACGATGGTCTTGCCGTTGTTCGCGGTCAGCTTGATCTGGGACTCGCCCCGGACGAATCCGGATGGGCCGTTGCCCTCGATGACCAAGCTGTAGGACTCGTAGGGCTTCATGTCAATCATCTTGACCTTCGCCTCGAACTTGCTGCGGATGGGTCCCATGGCAATGGTCACCGTGGCGGTGTATTCGTCGTTGCCCAAGGATTCCATCTTTTCGCACCCGGGGATGCAGGAGGAGAGGGACTCTGGGTCGGTGAGCGTCTGCCACACCTTCTCAGGGGGGGCGTTGAATTCGTAGGAGCCGGAAAGCTTCATCTGATGTCCTCGTTAATTTGTTCGCGGACGGACCTGCGTTAGAAACGGTCGTCGGCCAGCAGTAGTAGTTCCAATAATACCTGAGCGCCGTTGGCGCAGTCTTCCGGCGTCGAGTATTCTTCGGAGGAGTGGCTGATGCCATCGACGCTGGGCACGAAGATCATGGCGACCGGGGCGATGCTGGCGATCGCCTGGGCGTCGTGACCGGCGCCGCTGGGCAGTGGTTCCCACGCCATTCCGCAGTTCTCCGCGGCCTCGGACACCAGGGCTTGCATCTCGGGTGTGATCGGGACAGCGGTTGTGAAACGGTGGCGTTGGACTTCAATGTCCACTTCGTCATTCACCGCTGCTTGGTTGGTGATCCGCCGCAGTTCCTGTTCGGCGGCGGCCAGGGCCTCCATGTCCGTGTCCCGGAACTCCAGTCCGATGCTGGCGCTGCCGGGGATCACATTTACCGCGTTGGGAATAGCCTTGATGGAGCCCACGGTCGATACCCGGCAGATCTCCTGTTCCGCGGCCATCTTCTGGATGGCCAGGACCAGTTTGGAGGCGCTGACCAAGGCATCGCGGCGCATTGACATGGGCGTGGTGCCAGCGTGATTGGCTTTGCCCTCGATCTCGACTTCGAAGACGGCCCTTCCGGTGATGCCGGTGACCACGCCGATGGGCGTGCCCGACCGGTAGAGGTTGGGGCCCTGTTCTATATGGAGCTCAAAGTAGGCGGCCAGTTCGCCGGGGCCGCGGACGGCCTCGCCGATGCGCGATATGTCCCCTCCGATGTCGGCCAGGCAGGGCCCCAGGCTTTGGCCGTCGTCGTCCACGGCATCGAGGTCCTCTTGTTCCAGCAGGCCGGCCATGGAGCGGCTGCCCACCAGCCAACGGTGGAAGCGGGTGCCCTCTTCGTTGGTGAAATCAATGACCTCCACCGGATGGCGGGTGCGGTGCCCTTGTTCTTCCAGGGTGTGAACGACTTCGATGGCGGCCATTACTCCAAGGGCGCCGTCGTACTTGCCGCCTTTGGGGACCGTGTCGGTGTGGGAACCCATGGCGATGGCCGGCAGGCTGCCGTCAGACCCGGCCCTGCGGCCAATGATGTTGCCGGCGGTGTCGATGCGGGTCTCAAGTCCGGCTTCCTGCATCAGCTTGAGGGTGAACTCCCGTCCGGCGATGTCTTCCGGAGAATAGGCCACGCGGTCCATGCCGTCGGGGCTTTCGCCCAGGCGGCCTAGGTCATGCAATGTCTGGTTCAATCGCGGTTCGTTGATGGAATACCGGGGCATGGTGGCAGCCTCGTCGTGTTTATTACGATTTTACCGGGTGTCGTCCCGAGCGGTTATCTAGAATGTCTCGGAAGGGGCGGACGCCGTCACTGGGCGCGTTCTTTGAACTCCGCCAACTTCTCTTCCAGGAGGTCTCGGTCCACACCTAGTTTTACGGCGGCCTCCAGGTCCCGGCCGGCTTTTAAATCGTCCTTCAGCAGGGCATAGGCGAAGGCCCGGTTTGCGAAGGCGACGGCGAACCCGGGATCAAGCTTGATGGCTAGGTCCAGATCGGGTATGGCGAGGTCGGGGTGGTCCATCTCGATGTGGACATCGGCCCGGTTGTTGTAGGCCACCGAGAATTTATCGTCGATGCGGATGGCCTGGTCGAAATCGCTGATGGCCCGATGCAGGCGGCCGGCGGCCCGGTGCGCGAACCCTCGGCTACTGTAGGCGTCAGCAAATTTCGGGTTGAGACGGACGGCCTCGTTCAGGTCCTTCACGGCCTGACTGAAATTAGACAGGTTGGTATGGGCCAGCCCCCGGATGCTGTAGGCAACGGCCAGGGACGGGTCGATCCTGATGGCCTCGTCCAAGTCTGAGATCGCGTTCTCGGGCTGGCCCAAGTTCAGGTAGGCTGAGCCCCGGTTGCTGTAGGCCTGGACCAACGTTGGTTCCAGACGGATGGCTTCAGTGTAATGGTCCAGGGCCTCCTGCAATCTGCCCTGACGTTGCATCCTTACTCCGGTGTCATAGACCTTTTCGGCGTCGGTCATGCCCACTGAACCCGGCAGCAGCCAACGGAAGAGCTTGATTAAGACATCAAAGACTATGAATATTCTCATGGCTGGGTTTGGGGCCGCTCTATTCGGCCTGGTCCCGCAATTCGGCTATCCGGCTTTCCAAGCTGGACCGGTCCGCTCCCAGGGCCACGGCCTGATCAACGTCGTTCTGAGCGTCTTCTAGCCTGCCGGCCGCGGCGTGCATCATGCTTCGGTTGAGGTAGGCGTCCAGATACCGGGGATTGGAATTGATAGCGGCGTTGAAGTCGATGATCGCTGATTCAGGTTGCCCCATGGCGATCAGCAACAGAGCGCGATGGTAGAAGATCTGGCTGCCGGTGCTGTTTAGTTTGGCGGCCCGGTTGAGGTAATACATGGCCTTCAGGGGCTGTCCCCAACGGGCATAGGTCATGCCCCAATTGAAGTAGAAACCGCTGGAAAGTGTCTTCATCCCGCCGTAGATGGCGGAAAGGAAGCGGAGAATCATCTGGAGAAACCCCTAAGCCGGCAGGGCCGGACTGGCCGATTGGCTATACCAGTCGGGCATTGGCGTATCGGAAATGTAACCCGGATTATACGCCTAAGGGGAAGGGGCGGGTCCGGCGATGTTGATTTCCGCCTTGGCCCGGTCGATACCCAGGGCGACGGCTTGGTCAATATCCGCTTGCGACTGAAGCTCCATGCCCAGTTTGGCGTGGGCGGATGCCCGCACCAGATAGGCCTTGGCGTAGCTGGGTTCGACCCCGACGACAAGGTCCATGTCGGCTATCGCGTGGGTGTACTTCCCCAAGGCGGAGTAGACGAGGGCCCGGTTTATAAGGGCGTCGATGTTTTCCGGCTCTAAGGAGATGGCTTGCCCGTAGTCATCGGCCGCTTTCTCAAGTTCTCCCAAGTCTTCGTGGACCACTCCCAGGTTGTACCAGGCTGGGACCGACGTGGGGTCTAAGGAGACGGCTTTTTCGAAGTCGGCCAGCGCTCTTTGCAGGTCGCCTTGCGCGTGGAAACTGACGCCTCGGTTGATGTACAGAGTTGGGGAGTCGGGCGCCAAACGAAGGGCGGTCCCGTAATCGGAGACCGCCTCCGCAAACAGGCCCAAATTATCGTAGGCTGACCCGCGGTTTAGGTAGGCGTTCAGCGATGTCGGGTCGGCCTGGATGGCAGTGCTATAGTCATCTATCGCCAGGATCAGATCGCCAGTGGCCGCGCGTACCGCCCCTCGGGTGACGTAGGCGGATGCGCTTTTCTGGTCCAGTTCGATCGTCCGGTCTAGGTCAGCGATTGCCAGTTCCAGCTCTCCCTGGAGTAGATAGGCGGAGCCGCGGTTGCTGTAGGCCAGGACGTAACTGGGATTGATCTCGATGGCCTTGCCGTAGTCAGCCAGGGCCAACTGGATTTTTCCGGTCCTGCTATGGGCGATGCCACGGTTGCCATAAGCGGGATAAAATTCTGGGTCCAACTCTATGGCCCGGTCAAGGTTGGCCAGCGCCTCTTCGGCTCTACCCAGGTCCAGCAGGACCAGACCTAGCAGGGTATGCGCCGATACAGACTTTTCGTCCAATCCCAACGACCGGTTGAGGTCTCTCAGAGCGCTTTGGAGGTCTTCGGCTTCGAGATACGCGCTGCCGCGGTTGGCGTAGGCGAGGGCCACGTTTGGGTCGAGTTCGATCGATCGGGAGTAGTCTTTGATCGCGGACGAGAGTCTACCGGTGCGTTGTTCAGCCAAGGCGCGGTTGTGGAAGGCCTCGGCCATCGAACCGTCCAGAAAAAGGGCCAGGTCGAACTCGGCTATGGCCTCTTCGAACCTGTCATCTTCCAATAGTTCTACCCCGCTGTTGTAGCGCTTATCCGCATCGCTCAGCCCGAAGCAGGCGGCGAGGACAAGAACCATGGTGGCGGCAATAAATAACAGCCCTCGTTGGATGCCCCGCTGAGACCCACCTTGGGTGATCGCCGGGCTGGCAACAGACCTGACGGCGGAACGGGCCGTGTTAGATAACGACATCTTCCTCGTGCCCCAAAGTTATGTCCTCTTCTTGTTTCGGTCCGGAATCGAACCGGGCAAGCCGCAAGGGGGAGATGTCGATGGATGAAGACCGGCCATCAATAACTAATTCCGCCATGGTGACGCCTACCGCCGGGGCAAGTTTGAAGCCATGTCCGCTGAAACCGGCACAAAGGAAAAGTCCCTCGACACCAGCCACTCCGTCCATGATGGGATGACGGTCGGGAGTGGAGGTATAAAGCCCGGCGAAGCCGGTAGTGTATTCAGCTTTTTCCATGATGGGTATGCGTTTGGCCAGACGTGTCCAGACCGACTCGATGGACCTTTGTGTGGGGCGATGGCCGTAGATGGCCGGGTCTGCTATGGTCTCTCGGGTTTCACCGGGCCCTCCTCCGCCCACCAATAGCAGTCCGCCGGCCTCTGGCCGGAAGTAGATCTGGTTGATCATGTCGCTCACACCGGGAAGATTGTCCGAGCCGGCAGACGGTCTCTTGAAAGCAGCAACTTCGTGACGGGTGACCTCCAACGGCAGACTGATCCCGTATCGCGCAAGGAAACTTCTGGTCCACGCTCCAGCGGCGACGATGACCCTCCGGGTGCTGATCCGTCCCTCGTGGGTCAGGACCGCGGAAATTTTTCCTCCGGTGATCTCCAGACCTTCGGCGGGAGACCGCAACTCTATGCTCACGCCCAACTGTCGTGCGCGTGAGGCATACGCGAGGGCCGTTCCAGAGGCATCGGCATAGCCCGACAACGGTTCATAGACGATCGCGGCACAGTCATCCAATTGGAATCCGGGGGCGATCTCGGCCGCGTCGCGCTGGTTGATGATGCTGGTCTCGATCCCGGCCTCTTGCTGGAGCGCCACGCGGGCTCTGGTCTGGTCGTGGTCCGCTCTACCAGCAAACACCAGATGACCGGTTTCAGTAAAGCCGCACCGGCCGCCCACAACCTCCTGGAAGTTTCGGAACACATGGAGGCTATACCAGGCCATGCGGGCCAGCACGGCCGTGGAATAGTGGGTATGGACCGAGGCCGTTGAACGTCCCGTGGAACCGGAGCCCAGCACGTCCCGCTCCAGAAGCAGGATTCCGGTCATGCCCTTGGCGGCCAGGTTATAGGCGATGGAGCAGCCCATCACCCCGCCGCCGATGATGATTGTCTCCGCGGTGGTGGTCATGGAACGTCTCTTTCAGATTTTGCCAGGCCTGTTGGTGGTTGAGGAAGATTCCAGTAATTTCTAGTATCGGAAGTCGGCGGATATGCGGGACCGAGGATACTATTCCAATGCCAGGAATGCGGCCGATTCGGATTGGTCAAAGGCTAGCAGATCGTCGTAATGAGGCCGAATTATAGCCTCGATCTCGTTGGTCGAGCAGTTGCCACGTCTGATCCAGACCACTTTCGGAGGACCCCCAAAAAGGAAACTTCGCTGATGGAACTCCGAATCTTTGTAAATGATTACAAACTGTTGTTGGACGGCGTGGTCCCAAACGGCTTCGTCACCGGAGGCTTGTAATCCAGCATCTCGCACATGAATGGACCCTGGAAAAAGATCAGATAAGAGGCCGATCAAAATCGGAGACAGATTTTGATCGAATAGAAGCTTCATGCGGGAGGTATGGAAACGAACCTGCGCTCCCGATCAGCTGCAAATGCCAAACATGCCCGGATATCCTCTCGCGTAAGGTCAGGGAAATCCTTGAGAATCTGCTCTTCTGACATGTCAGATGCTAGATACTCAAGGACATCATAAACGGTAATCCGCATGCCCCTGATGCAGGGTTTCCCCCCCCGCTGACCAGGATCAATTGTAATCAGGCGTTCATAATCCATGGTAAAAGCGTATGGCAACGCATATCCCGTGTCAATGCCGCGGATTGACTCGAAAAACCTGTCTGCAAGCAGAACATTGGTCATGCCCCTAGCGGCAAGGTTATAGGAGAGGGAACAGCCCATCACCCCGCCGCCGATGATGATTGTCTCCGCGGTGGTGGTCATTGTGGTTATCGTTCTAATGGAAGTTTTCCGAGATTACAGGCTAAAACGAATTGGACTAAGGCTGGTCAAGTATCTCGCTGATCTTGTCTTCGAGAGGCCCCCGGTCTAGCCCTAATGCCACCGCGATTTCCACGTCCTGACGGGTCTCTGCATCCAATCCGAGGTATGCATAAGTCAATGCCCGGTTGGCATAGGTCAACGGGTCATTCGGATTTAATTGGATGGAGGTGTCCAAGTCCTGGATGGCCCGCCGGTGTTCTCCAAGTTCCCGGTAATTGGAGCCCCGGTTGGCGTACGCGGCGGCTTCTTTGGGGTCCAGGCGGATCGCCTCGTCGTAGTCCTGAATGGCACGTTTGTACTCGCCCAGGTTATTGTAACTATTACCTCGGTTGATGTAGGCATCGACATCGGACGGGGCTAAACGGATCGCATCGTCGTAGTCCCGGATGGCACGTTTGGGCTCGCCCAGGTCGTTGTAGCTATTACCTCGGTTGATGTAGGCATCGACATCGGACGGGTCCAGGCGGGGTTGCCTCGTCGTAGTCCCGGATGGCACGTTTGGGCTCGCCCAGGTCGTTGTAGCTATTGCCTCGGTTGATGTAAGCATCGACATCGGATGGGTCTAGGCGGATGGCCTCATCGAAGTCCTGAATGGCCAGTTGTTGCTGGCCTAATTCTCTGTTCTCGACGCCTCGGTTGTAGTAGGCCTCGGCCTGGGATGGGTCTAGGCGTATGGCCTTGTTGAAGTCCTGGATGGATCGTCGATGCTGGCCAAGGAAACTGTAGCTGGTACCCCGCATCTGGTAGGCCTCGGCCTGGGACGAGTCCAGGCGGATAGCCTCATCGAAGTCCTGGATAGCCAGTTGGTGTCGGCCTGGAACACTGTAAGCGGCACCCCTGGCAAGGTAGGCCTCGGTATCGGTTGGGTCTAAGCGGATGGTCTCGTTTGCTTGGGTAATCGCATCTCTGTACTCACTATCCTCGTTTATTTCGGTGCCTGAGTTGAATTGGGTCTCGGCCTCACTCGGTCCCGAGCATGCGAGGAGCATCGCCAGCACGAAGAGGAAAATCCCTAGAAGTGCGCTCGATCTTTTTGAAAGCATCGCTAATCCACCCCTTAACGCCGTGGGAAATGCACTCGGATGAATTGGAGCCGCTTGCCCGCGCCCGCAACGGGTATATAATGGGGCGCACAATCTGAGCCTGATACAAAAAAGCGGTAGAACGGAGGGACAGCATGGGCGCAACCGAGACCATCGCCAAGTGGATCGTCGACACCAACT
>JADFNR010000140.1 GCA_022563275.1 Chloroflexota bacterium
ATGCCATCTACGACGCGGTGGGCGTGAGGTTGACCGCACTGCCCATGTCGCCGGCGGCGGTGCTGGAAGCCCTCTGGGCCAAGGACGGACAACCGGCGGGGCTCCAGGCAGCCGACTAACAAAACCTGGTTTACGGCAGGCCAGGCCTGAGCAGTTGGGCCTGGCCTGCTTTTGTTTTACGGCCCGAAGTGGCCGCGGATCCAATCAGCATAGAACGCAAGGAGGGCCCGCATGACCAGAGTGCCATACGCCACCAGGGAAAACATGGACGCCGCCGGTCAGGCGATCTGGGACGATATCGAGACGAGCCGGGGCGGGGTCGCCCGCAACTACGCTGCCTTGCTAAACAACCCACAGGCTTCAGCGGCCATGATCGGACTGGGAACTTACGCCCGTTACGACACGCCAATGGACCCCAGGATCAAGGCGTTGGCGGTCCTCACCGCCGCGCGGGAAGCCTGCGGACACTACGTGTGGACGGTCAACCAACCCGCCGCCAAAGATGCCGGCCTGTCTGACGAAGTGATCGCCGCCATCCGTGAATACCGGGCCCCTAACGGCCTGGACGCCAAGGATGCCGCCATCGTGCAATTCATGATTGAGTTGCTGCGGCAACACCGGATCTCCGATGCGACATTCGAAGCCGTGCGGGCCATCGTCGGGGACGCCGGAGTGGTGGATATATTGGTCGTAACCGGGTACTACCATACCTTGGCCCACGCGCTGAACGCCCTGGATGTCGACCTGCCCGACGGCACGGTATCCGCTCTCACTTACTGACTCGCCACTCCCACAACGGATGGCAAAAAAGAGCGGCCGGTCCGCCGAGGCGAAGGAACCGCTGAAGGAGCGGCACACAACCGGTCGCTGAGCTTCGGATTCTACGGCCAGAGCAACCTATCGTCAACCAATACCACAGATGGTCCAACCTGAACCAACGGGAGGAGAGACCCCATGGGAGATTACGCTTACCTGGTGATGATGGATATTCCAGCGGAGCTGGAAGACGAGTTTAACCGGGTTTACGACACCCAACACGTGCCCAACATCGTGAAGGCGCCGGGCGTTAACGCTTGCGTGCGTTACAAGGTTGAATCGACGAATAAAGAGGGGATGGCACGGTACGCCGCCCTGTACGACATCGATTCGCCTGAGGTCCCGACCTCTGATGGGTGGGTTTTGGAGTCGGAGAAGGGCGATTGGGCGTCGAAGATCAGGCCTCACGCCACCAACCGGTCGCACACTATCTATAAAAAAATCGGATAGCCGCGAAAAAGGCCATACGATCAGGCGGCGACGCAGGTGATGGTGCGGGTTACTCCGGGGATCGACTGGACCTGACCGGTGACCAAGTCGGCCATGGAAACCATATCCGATGCTTCCACGAGGGCGATGATGTCGAAAGCTCCGGTTATGATGTCCGCTGACGGCACGCCCGGCAGAGACCGCAGGACTTCTACCACGTCCCGCGATTTGCCCACCTGGGTTTCGATCAAGATATACGCCCTAGCCGCCACCTGAATTCTCCTGCCGATTCTTACTGGATTCCCGGAATATCTGCCAGAAATTTAATCTGAGATATAGGCGGTGCTGGTGACCTCGACCAGGTTGTTGGAGTCTCCGAAGTTGACGACGATCGTGGTCCGGGCCGGACGGTCATTGGTGAAGAACTCTGCGTAGACCTCGTTGAAGCCCGGCAGGTCGTCCCGGTTGGTGACGTAGCAGGTGTTGGTCAGCACGTTATCCATCGACGATCCAGCCGCCTCCAGGATCAGCGAGATCCGCTCCAAGGCATACCTGGTCTGCTCTTTGATGCCCTTGCCAGTCTCACCGCTGGTGGGATGCCGGCCGGTGTTCCCGGCCACGAAAACCAGGTTGCCAAGTTTGGTGGCCTGGGACAGGGGAGCCGCGCCGGCGGTGACCTTGTCGGTGGAGATGATCTCTTTTCTGGGCATAAATCCTGCCTTCATCAATCGATTGCTTCCGCGGAAGCATCCCTCAAGGGGCGGGTCCGAAGACCGGGTTCCACCGGCATCGCAGAGGGCTTCGTCTTAGGTAATTGCCCATTATATCCCCGGTTATCCAGGTGTCAATCAACCTCTCGGCATGCCCTGCAATATCAGGCTCCGCCACCGACATTGCACGACTCACTTAAAACCCATAGAATGAGGCGGCAAACCGGGCGGGATCACCATGATTTTCGGACGTGACCGCAGGCATTAAAAACAGGTAGAGCGAACCCATTGCAACGTCCACTGGGCCGCAACGGCCAGTTGGCCCATTCCCCATCACCAATATGAAAGGGAGCGATGCCAAACATGGATGCTAAAGACCTGAGAAACGTGGCCCTCCTCGGCCACTCCGGATCCGGCAAGACCTCGTTGGGCGAAGCGGCCCTGTTCATCACCAAAGCCACCACACGCATGGGAAGCGTCACGGACGGCAACACCGTTTCAGATTACGAGCCCGAGGAAGTGAAACGCGGCGGCAGCATCCAGACGACCCTTGTGTCAGTCTCCGAGAATGACACCAAGATCAACTTTCTTGATACCCCGGGTTACGATGACTTCCTGGGCGAGGTCGTAAGCGCCCTCCGGGTGGTTGAGGGAGCCGTCATCGTAGTGGCCGCCCCCACCGGCGTGGACGTGGGCACCGAGCGGGCCTGGAACATGTGCGAGTCCGCACAGATTCCCCGGTTGTTCGTGGTCAACAAGATGGACCGGGAGAACGCCAGTTTCTCGCGGAACGTCTCAGACATACAGGCATCTTTCGGCCGCCAATGCATCCCGTTCCAGGTCCCGCTGGGTGACGCCCAAGAGTTCGAGGGCGTGGTGAGCATCGTTGATCCTCCGGCGGACATACCCGCTGAGATCGCCGAGGAAGTCGCGGCAGCGCGGGAGCGCCTGATCGAAGCCGCGGCCGAGAGTGACGAAGAGCTTGGCGACCGCTATTTGAACGGCGAGGAACTCTCCGCCGAGGAGGTGATCGCGGGGGTGCGGAAGGCTGTTCTGGCCGGCGAGTTGGTGCCCATCTTGGCCACTTCCTCAACTCCCAAGACCATCGGCATCGAGGATTTCTTGGAGACCACCCGTTCGTTCCTACCGTCTCCCGTAGACGGCAAACACACGGAACTTTTCAAGGGCAGCGACGCAGCGGAATATAAGACCGACCCGGCCAGCCCGCTGGCGGCCTTCGTTTTCAAGACCACCGCCGACCCGTTCGTTGGGAAACTCTCGGTTTTCCGGGTTTACCAGGGAACCATCAAGAGCAACTCCGAGATTTGGAACAGCAACCGGGAGCAATCAGAGCGCATCGGGCAATTGTATCTGCCCAAGGGGAAGAACCAAGAAAACGTGGCTGAGATTACCGCCGGAGACATCGGGGCCATCGGCAAGCTGAGTGCAACTGTAACCGGTGACACCCTGTGCACCCGGGACAACTCCGTCGCCTTCCCCAAGATCAAGCAGCCTGTCGGCTACTTCCGGATGGCGGTCACTCCCGCTTCCAAGGACGACTTGGACAAGATGTCCATGGCCCTGAGCAGGATCGTGGAAGAGGACCCAACCCTCCAATTCAGCCGGGACCCCGGCACCAGCGAGTCTCTCATCACGGGTTTGGGCGACGCCCAGATCGAGGTTGCCCTGGAAAAGATCAAGCGGAAGTTCGGCGCCGACCTCCGGGTGAAGATGCCCAGGGTGCCTTACCGGGAGACCATCACCAAGATCACCAAGAGCGAATACCGCCACAAGAAGCAATCGGGCGGCCACGGCCAGTTCGGACACGTGCTGCTGCGGCTGGAGCCCCAGGACCGGGACCAGGGTTTTACCTTCAGCACTGAGATCACGGGAGGAAAGATACCCAAGGAGTACATTCCCTCTGTGGAGAAGGGCGTGACTAAGGCCCTGGACGAAGGGTCTTTGGCGGGGTTCCCACTGGTCGACCTGAAGGCCGTGTTGTATGACGGCAGCTTTCACGACGTTGACTCCTCCGGCATGTCTTTCGAGATCGCCAGCGTCCAGGCGCTGAAACAGGGTGTGGGCGACGCCGGCCCGGTGTTGTTGGAGCCCGTGGTCAAACTATCGGTGACCGTGCCAGACGCCTACACCGGGGAGGTGATCAGCGACCTCAACGGCAAGCGCGGCCGCATCCTGGGCATGAATCCCGACAACGGCGTAACCATGATCGAGGCCGAAGTGCCGTTGGCCGAGGTCCAGCGCTACTCTCAGGACCTGCGGTCGGTGAGCCAAGGCAGGGGCACCTACACCCTGAAATTCGACCACTACGACCAGGTGCCGGCGAACCTGGAACCCAAGGTGATCGAAGAGGCGAAACGGGCAAAGGCGGAAGAAACAGCCTAGACCCTTAAGCAGGGCAGCAACGAGGCCCCGTCCTTCGGTGGAAGGACGGGGCCTCTCATTTCCCGCACGGGCCTGCACTCTACTGATCCATGAGCCCTGCCGCCGGTCTCGACAGATTAGTTAGAACTTCCAAGATGTACTACCCGGACATCGGCCGGTTAGGCTAATATATCGGCATGATTGACCCCACCGTCAGAATCTCCCTTGCGTTGGACGCCAACAAAGGGGCCTATGCCGTGCTTTTGGGTTCCGGCGTGTCTGCCGCCGCGGGAATCCCCACCGGCTGGCAGATCGTATCTGACCTCATCAGCAAGGTGGCCAAACTCGAAGGCGCCGATGTGGGTGACGATCCCGCTGGCTGGTATAAACAGCGTTACGGCGAGGAACCTGAATACTCCCGTCTGCTGAACGCCATCGCCGGCTCCCCCACCGAGCGAAGCCTGCTGCTGCGCAACTACTTCGAACCGACAGACGACGAGCGGCGCCGGGGCATCAAGGTGCCGACGGCGGCCCACCGGACCATGGCGCAGCTTGCCCATTCAGGGCATGTGCATCTCTTTCTGACCACCAATTTTGACCGCCTTCTGGAAAAGGCTCTGGATGACGTGGGAATCGTCCCGCAGGTCTTGAGCACCCCAGATTCCATCGGCGGGGCAGTGCCCTTCGGCCAAACCAGTTGCACCGTGGTCAAACTCAACGGCGACTACATGGACACCCGGATCAAGAACACCCCAAAGGAATTGGAATCCTACGAACCCGCGGTTGATTCACTCCTGGACAGAGTCATCGACGAATATGGATTCATCGTCAGTGGCTGGTCGGCCGAATGGGACAAGGGGTTGAGGGACGCGTTTGAAAGGTGCCAGAGCCGCCGTTACACGATGTTCTGGGCCAGCCGGAACCCGCCCCGGGAAGACGCCGCCCGTTTGATCGAATCGCGAAGCGGCGAATTCGTCCAGATCAAGGACCCGGATACCTTCTTCACCGGTATCGGAGAAGGTCTAGCAAGCCTTTCGGCAGGCTCGGATAGTCTCACCCAAGGGTCTGGTGGATCGGGAACGGTGTGCCAGGGCTGCCAAACCGTGAACCCGCCAGGCGCGAAATTCTGCTCGTCGTGCGGGATCGCGTTATCGGCGGTCTGTCCCGAGTGCAGCTCGGAAGCAGCCGCGGAGGCCCGGTTCTGCCTGAATTGCGGACGCCAACTTGGTGACAACTCTATTCAGGCGGAACCCGCGCCAGATAAGCCCGCGCAGGTGGGATCCGAGTTGCCAACGGGCCTGATCACCTACCTATTCACGGACGTTCAAGGGAGCACGCCGTTGTGGCAGCAGCATCCTCAGGAGATGCGGGATGTCATGGCCCGCCACGATTCACTGGTTACGTCCGCCGTCGATACCAACGGTGGAACAGTGGTCAGACCCAGAGGCGAGGGGGACAGCATCTTCGCTGTGTTCCAGCGGGCCACCGATGCCGTGAGCGCCGCCTGCTCGGCCCAGCGAGTCCTCCGACAGGAAACGTGGCCGGAGGGCATCGCCATCAGCGTGCGCATGGCCCTGCATACCGGTGAATCCGAGTTACGAGAGCACGATTACTACGGGGCCACCGTGAACCGGTGTGCCCCGCCTCAGGTCCATCGCCCATGGCGGCCAGATACTGGTCTCCGAGGCCACGGCCCAGTTGGTCCGGGACGGTCTGGCCGAGGCGATAAGTCTGCGGGACATGGGCTCCCATCGGCTCAAGGACCTGCAACGCCCGGAGCAAGTGTTCCAGCTTGTTCATCCCAGCCTGCCCGCGGATTTCCCGTCCCTCAACTCCTTGGATGCCCATCCAAATAATCTTCCCGTCCAAATGACCAGCTTCATCGGCCGCGAGGAAGAGATCGACGAGGTAAAGGACCTGCTGTCGGCCGCCCGCCTGGTCACGCTTTTGGGCGCGGGCGGCTCCGGCAAGACAAGGATGTCTCAGGAGATCGGAGTGTCGCTGGTCGACGATTTTCCAGATGGCGTCTGGTTTGTCGGCCTGGCAGACCTGTCGGACCCCAATATGCTGCGGCCACTTGTCGCTGAGACCTTCAACGTCGGTGAAGACGCGCTTGATGGATTTCTAGGGGGAAAGTCCATCCTGATCATCATCGACAACTGTGAGCACGTCGTCGCCGGCGCCGCCTCGTTGGTCCAGTCTTTGCTCACTTCCCCTGGCGTCAAAGTGATCGCCACCACCCGGGAGGCGCTGAACCTGGCAGGTGAGCAGGTGTTTCAGGTCCCGCCGTTACCCGTCCCGGTGCCGGAATCCAGCCAAGAGATCATGACTGGATGTCCTTCGGTGGACCTATTCGTTGAGCGGGCCCAAGCTGTGAATTCCTCGTTCCAGTTGACACTTAGCAACACGGTTTCAGTCAACCAGATCGTGCGGAGGCTCGATGGTATCCCATTGGCGATAGAATTGGCGGCGTCCCGCGTGAAGATGCTCCAGCCGGCCCAGATCGCCGGCCACCTTGATGAAAGCTTCAAGATCCTCTCCGGCGGACCGGTGGATGCGTTGCCGCACCACCAGACCATCGAGCGGACCATCGACTGGAGCTACGACCTGCTGGACCCGGAGCAGCAGTTGCTGTTCCGCCAGCTATCGGTGTTCCGGGGCGGATTCACCCTGGACGCCTGCGGTGCTGTCCTGGGTACCGAAGATGAGTTTGAGGCGCTGGATGCCCTGGGGGATTTGGTGGATAAATCCCTGGTGCGGGCGATGCCATCAGGGGAAGAAACCCGGTACTCCCTGCTGGAACCACTGCGTCAATATGCCGCCGCCCGAATCACCTCCGACGAGGCAGCGGCAGCGGGTGGCCGGCACGCGCGTTACTACCGAGACCTCGCCGAAACGGCGGCGCCAGAGCTTCACGGCCCAGGCCAGCACGAATGGCTGGCGCGCCTGGAAACGGAGCACGACAACCTCCGAGCCGCATTGGCTTGGGGTCTGGCGGTTGGCGATGCGGAGCTAGGACAACGTACCGTGGCAGCCTTGTACTGGTTCTGGATAGTACACCGACACGTAAACGAGGGCACGAATTGGTTTGACCGAGTGCTGGCTGTTGAAGGAGGCCTTTCGACGGCCAGGGCGTATGCACTCCTTCAGAGCGGCTTTATCAGCACCATGGTGCGTCAGAATGATCTGGAGGGGTGCCGAGCGCAGGTTCACGAGGCTCGAGCGCAATTCGTCGAGTTGGGGGACAAACAAGGGGAACTGACGGCTGACAACTACGACGGCGTGATGCTGTGGTGGTTGAGGGACCTGGATGCCTCTAAGCGGGTACTCCAGGACATCCAGCTCACCCACCGGTCAAATGGGTTTGACTGGGGAGATGCCTTTTGTGGTTGGTTCCTAGGTTCCGGCGCCTGGCTGATGGGAGACATGGCCCAGGCGGTCGAGCATTACACCCGGTCTTTGGAGATATACCGCCGGATTGGCGACCTTACCTTCATCGCCTGGACGCTCCTTCCCCTGGCGAACATGTCATTGGTAGCCGGCGACTCGGACCAAGCCAAGGAGCTTTATGAACAGAGCCTCCGCATTATGGGCGACATTGGGGACCTTCACGGATTAGGCGCAGTATCATTGGGACTCGGTATACTCGCGCAGTTCCGCGGCGACGCTGACGGATCTGAGCTACTCCTTGCGGAGGCGCAAACCAAATTGCGAGAGGGGAGCGGCGGGCAGGGATTATCCTGGCCGATCTCGAACGTTCTGCTTAACACCAGCACCCACGATCTGCTGATCGAAACAACGGACCGTTATCAAGCGAGTCTCAACCTACCGCCCGACGAATGGGCGGGCATGGTTTACGCCGATAGAGACGCATGGTTCGCGCGGTATACGCCCAACCGGTAACCCGTCTTTAATTCCAGGGGGTCCGACTGGGGTCAGTAGCCCCAGGACGGGTGGTACTCGCCGAATACGTCCCGGAACACGTCCATCATCTCGCCCAAGGTGGCATAGGCCTTGGCGGCTTCCACCAGGTAGGGCATCGTGTTTTCCGAGCCTCGTGCAGCCGTCTCCAGGGCCTTTAGCCGCTGGGCGACCTCCCGGTTATCGCGGGTCCGGCGGACCGTGTTCAGACCCTCGATCTGCTGCTTCTCCC
>JADFNR010000021.1:0-1669 GCA_022563275.1 Chloroflexota bacterium
GTTCGGGATGGTGGCGGTCTCCGCTGTCGTGTTCGGCGCTCTACCGACTGGGCCGGATGCGGCAGCCGACCAACTGAACAATGCGACTGATGGTCCGATGAAGATAGCGGTCGCGCTGCCTTACGTTGCGTTCGAAGGGGTCCAGCAGGGCCAGATACATTTCGCGGCGGACCCGCTCTGGTAGCTTCAGCCCGCTGGGGTGTAACAAAAAAGGCTGGCGATCTGCCAGCCTTTTTTGGTGTAACGGCCGATGTTTAACAGCGCTAATTTTCCCAGTGGCAAAGCCGATTAATTCGCGCGTACCTGTAACAAAATTATGGAGCCGGTGATGGGAATCGAACCCGCGACCTGCTGTTTACGAAACGCCAGCCCCTTGTGCTGTTGAGTTTTTTTAGTCGATTATCTTTTGAATTTCAAAGCTAAATCCCAACAAACTGTTGGTTTGGTTAATTCCAGTTGAGTTGAATTCGTGGACATTTCCAGGCTTAAGATCGATTCAACTTTCGCTCAACGGCTAACGCCGCCTCTTCTTGCATCCCTGGGAGAACGTGGCTGTATATGTCCATCGTGGTAGCAACGCTGGAATGGCCGAGTCGTTCACTGACGATTTTCGAAACAAAGGAACTACTAATTCCCTGGAAATCAGCTACCTGATCCTCGGAGCGAGATGTGAGCATGAGGCACCGTTGACGGCTGCCTTTGAAGTCTTTTGGCTGGAGATTAGGTGATGCCATATTTTACGTGTCCCTCTTACTCAAAGTGGTGAAGGCCTGTTCATGGTGATCCTGTGTCTCCCGGCAGGTGCTATTTGTTTACTTGCGTTTAAGTTTAAAGAACTGGCCAGAATAGAAACGACAATGGATTACACTGGGAAAACGGTTGATACCCTGTCTCCTTAAGAGTTGTGGGAAGGAACACATGGAAACGTTGATTGATTATTTAATATTAGTTGGGGTGGCTGCGGCATTCGCTATCGCATGGATGGTTGTGTATACGCTACTTGATAACTATACATTCCTTCCTAAGAGCTTTTTAAGTCGAATCCCCATCGCAGGCTTACTGGTATGGGCATTTATTGTGGTAGTTGTATTCTCCAAAGGAATCTCCGACACTGCGCTGACAAACTCGTTTGAAAATGTTTACAGTACAACCGCCATGGGGGGAACGGTTTTCGTGGTGGCTCATTACGTTGTAATTGTGCTTTTCAGCCTGCTTAGTGTTTTGCCGGATCGAATATTCAATCAGGTGTTCGACAAATCTGAAGTGAATCTATCAATTGTCTTTGTGACATTCTTCATGTTGTTTTTTGTTGAGGGTTAGATTTCGTCGGCACCTCCTTATCATTTACACATTGATCAGTCGAACAGGCTCTTGGTGAGATGATTTCCAGGGAATTAGTAGTTCCTTTGATTCGAAGATCGCCAAATTAGTCGGTTTACAAGGGATCGGTTTTTGACGGGAAGAAGAAATTGAAACCTCCTCTGTTTGCCTCTAACATTTTCATCCTCCTATGGCAAAGTTTTCCTAGCCCGTTTCTCTAGCCGATTTTATGCCTAGGAAACAGGCTTCGAAAAAAGTTCGTGGACAATCCGTGGACATTGGGGGAAAAGCAAATGCCCTCGAATCAACATCGAGGGCCTAAAGCGTACCTGATTTATGGAGCCGGTGA
>JADFNR010000021.1:1679-33191 GCA_022563275.1 Chloroflexota bacterium
GTGACTAGACCTGGGGCTATTTGGAAAGTTGGGGGCCATTTGGGGGCCATTTCCATTCAGCCGCCTCCCGGAAACTTATTGAACACATGAAATTTAGCCTCAAAATTATGGAGCCGGTGATGGGAATCGAACCCGCGACCTGCTGTTTACGAAACAGCTGCTCTGCCACTGAGCTACACCGGCCTGGCAATCACAATAACCGGGGTTATTGCAGCACATATTTTAACATATGGCCGTGCCTGTTCACCCTCTGCGTACCTTGATCTGAGGCGAAGTCTCCTACCATGAGTAGGACTGGCTGGCCAGGTCGGCCCCCTGGCGCATGGCGGCCAGCTTGAGCCAGACGATGTCCTTGTCCACCCGGTTGGAGCCGGCGGAGGTGTCGAAGCCGCAGTCGGTGCCGGCCATGACCCGGCTGGGGTCGCCGCCCACCGCGTCCACCGCCAGCCGCAGCCGGTCGGCCACCACCTCCGGGTGCTCCACGTAGTTGGTCTTGGTGTCGATCACCCCCGCCACCAGCAGCATGTGTTCCGGCAGTGGATAACGCTGGTAGACCTTGTACTCGTGGGCGTGCCGCGGATTGGCCATCTCCATCACCAGCGCCCCAACGTTGGCCTCGTATACGATGGGGAGGATGTCCTCTAGGGGCACGTCGTAGTGGTGGGGCCCCTCGGTGTTTCCCCAGCAAACGTGGAGCCTAACCTGCTCTCTGGGGATGTTGCGGATGGCGTGGTTGATGGCCCGGATGTGCAGCGCCACGACCTGTTGGAACACCTCGATGGGCTCGTCCTGATAGGCCACATGGCGTTCCATGGCCAGGTCCGGGCAGTCCAACTGCAGCACCACACCCCTGGCGGTGATGAGCTCGTATTCCTTCCGCATCTCCTCCGCCAGGGCCATGACGTATTCCTCGTGGTCGGCGTAGTGGGCGTTACCCAACGTTAGGGCGATGATCCCGGGAGACGCGGCACTCATGAACAGGTCTTGGTGGGCGGCGCCGGCCTCCTTTACCCCATCGGCCAATCCGTCCAACTCCCGCTCCGCCAGGTCGGGGCGCTGGTATTCCAGGGGCCCGGTGCACTGGGGCATGTCCCGCATCAACTGCACAACCCGGGGCCGGGCGAGGCCGGGGAATTCATTCTGGTCCTTGTGGCCACGCCTGGTCCACGAACCGCCGAACCCCGCCATGCGTTGGGTCACGTAGGTGGAGAAGCTGACGCGGGACTGTTCGCCGCTGTTTATCACGTCCACCCCGGCCTCGGCCTGCCGCCGGATCACTTCCAGGGTCGACTCTTCCGCCAAGCGGTCCAGGGCTGATTGGTCCACCGGCTCGCCGCGGGCCACCGCGCCCAGAAGCTCAACCAGTCCGTCGGGACGCGGCAGACTGCCGGTGTGAGTGGTGAATATCCGGCCTTGGCTGCGTTTCATGGGCTTTCCTTCGGGGTTGATGGCAGATTTGAGTCAGGCGGGCCTACAGCGTTTCACCCCCATCTCCGACTTGTCGAGAGTCTCGACTCCGTCGGACCTAACCTTCCCCCTCCGGGAGGAAGGGACTTGCTCTATCTCCATATTGAGCGCGAAACCGTCAGAAACAAAGCTAGTCGAACCGGCTGGGCCGGTAGTCGCCAAGCAGGTCCACCCGCGCCCCGTCAACGATCTCCATGGTGGCCAGTTGGGCTATGAGAGGCGCCAGCGTCACCCCGCTGTGGGTCAGGGCCAGATAGACGCTGGGGGCCTTGGACGAGAAGCCAACCACCGGAAACCCGTCCAATGGCATGGGCCGGTAGCCCACGGGCACCGGGACGGCCGAGGCGCCTTTCAAGGCTGGAACATACTCCGCCGCCCGGGCCAGAAGTTCATCGGCGTGAGACTGAGAGTCGTCTCTGGCCAGGCTTTCCTGGGTCCCCTCGCCGATCATGGCAGACCCGTCCAGGCATTGGCGAAGGTGAATCTCCGGCCGGCCCTCCTCAAGAGGCGGAACGTAAAGCACGGAAACATTGCTGAGGAGAGGTTTCGCGATGGGGTTGGTCCTGATCACCACGCCTGGGCTGTCCTCCTGGGGAATCGCCACGCCGGCCATCTCCGCCAATCGAGTGTTGTCCACCCCGCCGGCCAGCACCACCACGTCGGCGTTGATCCTCTCTCCACCTGCCGCGACCGCCACGGAACCGGAATTTACTGTTAGTCCGGTGACCGCGGTTTCCAGCTTGACCGCCGCGCCGTGTTTGGCCGCGGCCCGGATGCAGGCCTCCGCAACTAAGGTGGGTTCGACCATGCCGTCCAATTCACAGTAGATCGCCGCCGTAACCTGCCGGGGAGTTAATCCGGGCTCCAGTTGGGCCATCTGGGCGCCGTCGAGCAACCGGCAGGGGTAGCCCCAGGCTTGGAGCTGGCCGGCGCGGGACTCCAGTTCGGCGGCGCCCTCTTCAGTGGAGGCCCATTCTAGCTGCCCGCCCCACCGCAGCCCGACATCCACGTCGAGGCCTTTGGCGAACCGGTCCCACATGCCCAGCGACCGCCGGTTGAAGTTGTGGTAGGAGACCGGATGCTTGGCGGTGGCGTTGATCCAGGCGAAGGAGTGGCTGGTGGCCCCGCCGCCGGGCCTTCCTTTATCGATCACGGTCACCGCGACGCCGCGCCTGGCCAGGGAATAAGCGATGGCGGCGCCCACGATGCCGGCGCCGATCACGGTTACGTTGAGCTGCTTTCGGGGAGGACCGGTTGACATAAAAACCTCAGGCTGGATGGGCGTATCGGCCCTATTATCCGGTCTTTGGCGGGCAACACTCAAGGGGTATTACACATAAGTCATCCCGAGGAGGGTTTGGGACGCGCCGTGAAAGAATGCGGTGGTATCAGGAAGATAAGGAGTTTCCAAGTGTCAGCCGATGCCGGCGCGGCGCCCGGCGCGGCACCCGGCGCGGCAAAACGAAACCCTGCGCTTATCTCAAGATGACCATGGGACGCAGGGCCATCGCTGCAAACCAGAGGAGAGCCTGATCCGAGGGAGGGAGAGAGATTATTTGACCTTTGCCTGGGCTCGCTCCTTGACCGTTGGGTGCTCCCAGCCGGCCAAGTCGGCGTGAAACCCCCGCATCTCGTCGGAAAGCACCTCGATAAAGTTCCGAACAGCTTGCCCCAGGAACTTTCCTTTCAATGTGCAAACCCCGATCACCGAGGACTCGAAGATGTGGTCCAACCGCACCACACCCAGACGGTCGTGGTCTTGCTGGTGGAGGGTGAAATCGGCGCAGACCGCCACTCCCATGCCGGTCTCGACGTAGCGTTTTATGGACTCAGTATCGTCCAAGGACAGCACCACGTCCCAAGTCACGCCTTGGTTCCTGAGTTCCTGCTCTACTTTTTGGCGGGTGAGGCTTTCGGGTCCCGAAAGGATCATGGGCCAGGGAGATAGCTCCTTCAAGCTAACATTTTTTTGCTGCAATAACGGATGGTTCAGTGGGGTCATCAGCACAACGTCGTACTTGAACAACTCTTGGAAGTCCAGCGCCTGGTCGTCCAAGGGCGGCGGAGCGCAAAACGCCAGGTCGATCTCGCCGGACCTAACCAGGCGCAGCAGCGGAGTGTAGGGACGGGCCATCAGCTGTATACGCACGTCCGGGTAGGCCTTGCTGAAGACCTGGATTCCCGGAGGGAGGTGGTGCGTAACCAAGTCCGGGTAAGCGCCCACAACAAACGATCCCCGGCGCTCGCTGTAGTCCATCTGCGTCTTCAGCGCGTCCACCGCTTGGACCACTGGGGTTACCAGTTCCAATAAGATCGACCCTTCCGAGGTAAGCTGAATCGGCCGCTTAATGCGGTCGAAGAGAATAATTTCAAACTCGTCTTCCAGCTTGCGAAGGTGGGTTGTTACCGTTGGCTGGCCCAATCCCAGTGTGCGGGCCGCTTTAGAGACACTTCGCAGCTGAGCAACGTGGTAAAAACTGACAAGCTGCCGCAGTTCCATCTGGCGTTGCCTCCCCCTTTGGCATCACGGTCGCCAATATAACATATCATTGAGCGTTGGGGTAGTTGGAATGAGATATCCGCGGAATCTAATTTTTCCGGCGTTTCGTCATTTCTTTCGCCAGATTGGAATCGGGCCAGCCTGAAACTATACTGAACAGCGGCCAAAAGGTAATTAAGGGAGATCGTTCGAGTGAGAAGAGCCCTGGAAAGACCGCCAAAAATCACGCCGGAAGGCAACGACGGCTATTTTGAACAGTTGACCAAGGCGGTCTTCCGCGCCGGGTTCAGTTGGCCGGTTATAAGGGAGAAGTGGGAAGGCTTTGTGACGAGCTTCGACAGATTTGATCTGGGCCGGGTGGCCTCCTACGGGCCCGACGACCTGGAGCGCCTCTTCGAGGACCGGAGCATCGTCCGCAACCGGCGCAAGATCGTGGCAACGGTTGAGAACGCCCGCACCATGCTCGACCTGATCGAACAGCACGGCTCGTTTCATGCCTACTTGAGGTCGTTGGACCACCTGGACTACTACGGCCGCGTCAAGGTTTTAACGCGGCCCTTTGCCGGTTTGGGCCGGACCTCCGCCTTCGTGTTCCTTCACTGTGTCAACGAGGAGACGCCAGACTGGCAGGACCGGTGACCCCGGCTAGTCCCCATTGGCAAGTATGGTTAGCGGCCCTCTTTGATCCAGTCGGCCACCTTCTCGCCGATCATGATCACGGTGGCATTGGTGTTGGCCCGGATGCAGTCCGGCATCACCGAGGCGTCGGCCACGCGCAGTCCCTCGACGCCGCGTACATGGCAGAACTGGTCTACCACCGCCATCGAGTCGGAGTCTGGGCCCATCTTGCAAGTGCCTGAGATGTGGTGCGAGGTCCCAGTATTCCGCATCAGCCAGGCATTCAGTGTCTCGTCCGAAACCAGGTCGGCTTCGGTGGGGTTCACCAGATCCAAGAGAATGTTGTTGAAGGCGGGCTGTTCACAGATCTGGATGCATAGACGCACCGCCTCCCGCATGCGGCGCAGGTCTTCCTCCTCCTGGAAATAGTTGTAATTCAAGAAAGGCTGCACGTTGGGGTCTGTCGAAGTGAGCTTTAGCTCACCCTTGCCCAGGGCCAACTGCAGGCTGGCGCTGAGACCGATGTAATTCTTGTCGTCATCGATCTCAACCTGAGCGGGACGGTGCTCGCTGGTCATCAGCATGGGGCTGATCTGCATGTCGTTCCGTAGGTTGGAGTTTTCCACGGTGTAGCGCAGGCCCACCTGAATCACCGGAGCCTGAACGTCGGGCCGGTCACCGGTTGCGTGGTACAGAACGGCGGCGGAGGGATGGTCGCGCAGGTTCTGGCCGACTCCGGGTGAGTCGTGGACCACGTCTATCCCCAAGGACCTGAGGTGTTCGGCCGGCCCGATGCCCGAGAGCATCAACAGCTGGGGCGATGCGACCGCGCCGTTGCAGACCACGATCTGGTCCCCCTCTACCGTGAATATCTCGCCGCCGCTTTCGGCTTCGATGCCCACGGCCCGTTTGCCTTCGAATAAGATGCGCCGGGCAGTCACGCCTCCCCGGATGTTGAAGTTCAACCGGTGGCGGGCCATGTCCAAGTAATTCAAAGCCATGCTCATGCGCACGCCGTCGATGGTGTTCCTGGCCCTGGGAGAGATTCCGGTGGACTCCGGATGGTTCATGTCTTCGTCTATCTCGTACCCCACCGCGACGCAGGCGTCCTCAAAGGCCGTGGCATAAGGCAGCCACTCGCTGCGGGGATAGCGCCGCACGGGCACCGGGCCGTCTGAGCCGTGGAAATCTCCGCTAAAATCCAGGTCGGTCTCCAGCTTGTTGAAGTAGGGGAGGACCTTGGTGAAACCCCATTCGTCGTTTCCCATGGCCGCCCAGCCGTCGTAGTCCTCGGGGATGCCCCGGAATAGCACCTGCCCGTTGATGGCGCTGGAGCCGCCGGTGGCCTTGCCCCTGGGAATGGTCAGGTTTGGCTGCTCCGGGGTCACCTGGGCCACGTAATCCCAACTGTGGGGGCCGTAGGCCGAGAGCCAAATGTTGTTGCCGTATTTGATGTCGTCGGGGAGATGGTCGAAGTCGGGATAATCTGGGCCTGCTTCCAGCAACAGGACCGACTTGGACGGGTCTTCGGATAGACGGGTGGCGATCGTGCATCCCGCGGAACCGCCGCCCACCACGATGTAGTCGTATTTCATGGTTTTACCCTCCTGATTACCGCCAGAGATAACGGAGCACCCAAGCCAGGGGAAACACGCTCCTGGATTTAATCAGCCCATGATAATACAAGAGGGTAACTAACGCACGCGAGGATCTGATAACAAGGGCCGCCCTGGGAATCTGTTGAGGAGGGGCGCTATTCCAGTTCGATCAGAGGGTCGTTGGTGCGCACCGAGTCCATGGGTTGTACCAGGACTTCCTTGACGACGCCGTCACGGGTGGCGCGGATGCTCTGCTCCATCTTCATGGCTTCAACCACGCACACTTCCTGGCCGGCTGTGACCTGGTCGCCAGGCCGGACCAGGATGGAGATGACCCGTCCGGACAGCGGGGACGCGATGATGTTCTCCGGTCCGCTGGCGGCAGAGCCACGGGTGGGTGGGGGTGGGACCACGATGCCCGGGGTCTGGGTTCGTCCGCGGCGAGGGCGGGCCGGGAGTTGGCGGGGTAGGCCCTCGACTTCCACCAAGAAGGTCTCGCCTTCAACGGTGACCTGGACCGGGGAATGGGTCAGTTCACCTACTTCGACGTTATACCAGTTATCCCCAACCTTGATTCGAAGGGTGGTTACCGCCAACTCCGGTTCCCCATTGACCGGGAGAGGAGTTGCTCCCGGCGCCCGTACAACCGCCAAGGGTTGAAGGCGGACGGCGCCAAGGGGTGAGCGGATTTCATGGCCATGGCAAGGGAGACACCGATGGCCGCAGCGATCTCGCGCTCGCCGTTCTCTTGGCCGTTCTTATGTCCGTTGCCATTTTTATGCATCTTTCCGTTGACGCCATTGTTCTGAGAGCGGTTTTTGAATTCTTCCAACCATATGGGCATGGAGCCGGTGTGGTGGGCGGCGGCCAAAAATTCCTTGGTGGCCAGTATGTCCCTCAGCAGTGGGACATTGCACTTGACACCTTCCAGCCGGAACTCCAAGAGGGCCGTCTGCAGGGTTTTTACCGCCTGATTCCGGTCCTCTCCCCAGGCCATTATCTTGGCCATCAGCGGCTCATAGTCTAAACCAACGATGTAGCCGTTGCAAAGCGCGGAGTCGATGCGGATGTGCTCCCCCTCAGGCAGATGCAGGTCTGTTATCTCTCCGGCGTCGGGCATGAAAGTCTCGGGGTCTTCCGGGTAGATCCTGACCTCGATGGCGTGTCCATTGACGGAGACGTCGTCTTGGCTGATGGGCAGGTGCTCTCCGGCGGCGACTAGGAGTTGTAGTTCCACCAGGTCCAACCCGGTCACCATCTCGGTCACGCCGTGCTCCACCTGTAGCCGGGTGTTCATCTCCAGGAAGAAGACGCTGCCGTCGGCGGTCACCAGAAACTCAACGGTGCCCGTGCTGGTGTATCCGATGAATTTTCCCAGCTTGACCGCCAGGCTGCAGACCCGCCGGCGTAACCGTGGCGTCAGCTTGGCCGACGAGGAGGTTTCCTCCACCAGTTTCTGGTTGCGCCGTTGCACGGAGCAGTCCCGTTCGTAGAGGTGGACCAAATTGCCGTGCTGGTCGCCGATGAGTTGGACTTCGATGTGGGAGGCGTCTTTCAGGTAACGCTCGAAGAACAGGCGCGGACTGCCGAAGGCGCTCTGCGCAACCTGCCGGGTGCGCTCGATAAGGGGCATCAATTCTTCTTGGGACTCGATGATATGGATGCCGATGCCGCCGCCGCCCTCGGCCGCTTTGACCATCAGTGGGAAGCCCAGTTCCCAAGCTTTGGTTGCGGCGTGCTCATCGTCCACGGCCGCGTCGGTGCCCGGGAGTATCGGGAGCCCGGCCTTGCGGGCCAGCTTCCGGGAGCGGAGCTTGTCTCCCATCTTTTCCATGACATCAGCGTCCGGCCCAACAAAGCAAATGCCCGACTCCTGGCAGAGACGGGCGAATCCGGCATTTTCAGAGAGGAAACCGTAGCCGGGATGGATAGCCTGGGCGCCGGACGCTTTGGCGGCGTCCAGTATCTTTCCCATGTTCAAGTAGCTGTCGTGGGGGGGGGCTTCGCCAAGCAAGTAGGCCTCGTCGGCCAACTTGACGTGTAGCGCTTCCTGGTCAACCGTCGAATAGACGGCGACGGTCTTTATGCCCAACCTCTGACAGGTGCGAATGATCCGGCAGGCGATCTCGCCCCGGTTGGCGATCAATATCTTGGCAAACACAATTTACCCTTCATATCAAGGAACGGCAGCCCTGTTTTTAGGCGTGAAACGGCGGGCCCCGCTCAAAAATGAGCCATAGGCCCTAAATATATACCTCAGGAAGGGACTCTTTGTGTAGGCGTTCCAAGAACGCGTTAGAACGAATTTCCTTACCCAGCCAGTAGCTTACGGTGGTGGAAAGCAGGCTTTTTAACTCGGCGGCCAGGCTGTCGTCCAGAGACAATGTACAGGCCTCGGCAATCTCGCTACGGTCCAAGAGACGCAGCACCTTTAAAGCGCGGAGTGACAACGGCCGCAGATGGGCATCGTCAGGGCTGCAATCCAGGCATAGAGTGCCTCCCACGTTGGGGCTGAAACGGTGGGCATCAGGCTCCAATTCAATGCGGCATTCAACGCAGTGATACAGTTCTGGCATCAGCCCGGACACCTGCAGCAGGTGGAACTCGAAGAACCGTAGGGGCATGTCCGAGGCCGGATCGGCCTCCACGGCCCGGAGGGTATCGATCATCAGCCGGAACAGTTCGGGGTTGGCGCTGGCCTCGGCTCCGAACCCGTCCACCAACTCAGCCAGGTACAATCCCTTGGAGATGCCCATCAGGTCTTCTTTCAGTTTTGAGAAGCTCCTGATAACCTCCGCCTGGGAGATGATGTCCATGCTGCGGCCGTGGGCCATGGACATCTTGACGACGGTCAAAGGCTCAAGGTGGCCCACCAATTTGCTGGTCAATCGCCGCGCTCCTTTACCCACGGCCCGAACCTTCCCCTGGTCCCTGGTGTACATGGTGACCAACAGGTCGGCTTCGCCCAGCGGCGTGTAGCTGAGGATGATGGCTTCGCAGCGATAGGTCCTGGGAGGGGCCATGATTGGAACTCCGGATCGAATCTCTTGGCTTAAATCTCTCGGCGGCCCTGAAACGCCCGGGTAAACTTGGTCATGATTAGAGTTCCTGCCGGCCTTGAAATGCTCGCGTCAACGTGGTCTCGTCGGAATATTCCAATGATCCTCCCACGGGCAGCCCTCTGGCAAGGTGGGTGATCCGCAGGTCGTCCCGGCCCTGATGGCGGCGGATGTACATGGCCGTCGCCTCGCCTTCTAGAGTAGGGTTGGTGGCCACGACCAGCTCGGTCACCTCCGGCAGGGCCAGACGGGTGAATAGTTCCTTCAGCTTCAACTGGTCTGGCCCGACTCCGTTGATCGGCGAGATGACGCCATGGAGCACATGGTACAGGCCGCGGAAGCTCCGGGTGCGTTCCATGGCCAGGACATCCAGGGGGTCCTCAACCACGCAGAGCATGGTCCGGTCCCGGCGGGGGTCGGAGCAGATCTGGCATGGTGAGGCGTCGGTCAGGTTCTGGCACTCCTCACAAAAGACGATATTCTGCTTGACGGAGGTCACGGCGTCGGCCAGGGCGTAGGCGTCTTCGTCGGGCAGCCGAATGATGTAGTACGCCAGGCGCTGGGCGCTTTTGGGGCCAATGCCCGGCAGCCGGTTCAGTTCCTGCACCAGCCGGGCCAAGGAAGGGGCTGCTCCGGAGATGTTTTCTTGAGTCATTTATCGAGTGCGCTGCCGGTCCTATATTGGCCTACCGGCCAGCCTGGTCTTTTAAGATTCCTAAAAACCCGGGATGTTCATGCCGCCGGTGACCACGCTCATCTTCTGGGCGGCCAGTTCCTGGGCTTTGGTGGACGCATCGTTTACCGCCGCCAGGACCATGTCTTGGAGCAGGTCCACTTCTTCGGCAGCCTCGGGCTCAATGGTTACGGACTCCACGATCTGTTTGCCGGTCATGACCACTTTCACCGCACCGCCGCCGGCGCTTCCCTCAACGGTGAGAGTCTCCAGCTCTTCCTGGATCTTCTGCAGTTGGGCCAGTTGTTTCTGCGCCTGACGCATCATGTTGCGGTTCATTCTTCGATCTCCTCTAGGACCCTGGCGCCCATACCCAGGGCCGTGCGGACCAGGGAACTCTGTTGCGCGGTTTTCACCGTGTTGGCGGTGGCCCCGCTTCCGTTGGCCATGGTGAGCCGGAACTCATAGGTCGCCCCAAACGAGGCGGTAACGGCCTCGCTCACCTGACGGCGGGACCCAGGGTCATCCATCTCTTCTTGCATCCGTTCCAGGTTGGCTTTGTTGGAGAAGCCCAACACCAGAGTGTTGCCATCCAGAGAGACTGCGTTGGCCTTGCAGTCGCGAAGCAGGGCTCCCAGGTTATATTTCTTGCCCTTTTGACGGTTAAGCACTTTGACCGCCGCCAGCCATTGTGCGCCAAGCTCGGAGATGGGTCCGGGGTCCGGGGCCGGCCGGCGTTGGCCGGTGGGTTGTGCTGGAGCGCTGGCTGCGGGTCTTGCCGCGGCTGGGCGTGGCTCATCTGGAGCACGGCGCCGTGCCGGCGATTGGGCGGGGGCGTTCCCACTAGGGGCGCGGCTTGCTTGGGCCGGGGCTGCGGTCCGGGCGGGCGGCGCGGCCGGAGCGGGCTGTGCTGCCGGAGGGGCGGTGTCTTCGCAGATCTCCACCACCGCCAACTCCAAGGGAAGCGTGGACGGCGCGTCATAGCGCATATTGACGTCCCCCCAAATCTTCAGCCCTCTGACTATGCGCCACGACGGCATGTTGCCCAACAACTCCCTGAGTTGGGCGGTAACATCTTCAGAAAGGTCCACAGCGTCTTCTGAGCCCCATTGCAGGTGCATCACGGCTCTAAGCAACTCTATGGTCTGTTTGTGCAGTTGACGTAGGTCGGTGCCCCCCCAGACGGCCCGGTTCACCGCCGACAGCGCGGCCGACGTATTACCCATGAGCAGGTATTTGACCAATTCCAGAGAACTTTCTCCGTTGTCCAGGCCCAAAAGTTCTTCTACCTGCTTCAACGTGACGCCGCCGGTGCCTTCGGGGGAAGATACCACCAGTTGTTCCAACAGGTTTTCTGCGTCCCGCAGGCTGCCGGCGGAGTGGCGGGCCACCAGCCGTAGCGCCTCCGGCTCGACACTGACGCCTTCGGCTTCGGCGATGTCGGCCAGGCGGCCGTAGATCAAATCTGAGGCGATGCGGCGGAAGTCGAACCGCTGGCATCTGGAGATGATGGTCGGCAGGATCTTGTGGACTTCGGTGGTGCACAGGATGAAGATGACGTGGGGAGGCGGCTCTTCCAGTGTCTTTAAGAAGGCATTGGAGGCCGCGTCGGTCAGCATGTGGGCTTCGTCGATGATGTAGACCTTGCGCATTCCCTGGGCGGGGGCGAAGTTCACCTTCTCCCGAATATCGCGTATCTCGTCGATGCCCCGGTTGCTGGCGGCGTCCAGTTCGATGATGTCCATGAACTGGCCGCTGTTGATCGACGCGCAGTTGGCGCAGGCGTTGCAGGGGTCGCCGTCCTGGGTGTCGAGGCAGTTCACCGCTTTGGCTATGATCCGGGCGGTGGTGGTCTTGCCGCTGCCTCTGGGACCGCAGAACAGGTAGGAGTGGGAGACCCGTCCCTGCTTGATGGACTGGCGCAGTGTGCTGGAGACGTGGTCCTGCCCCACCAGTTGGCTGAAGCTGGAAGGCCGCCACTTGCGGTAGAAGACCTGGGCGGGGGAGGCAGGTTCGTTTATGGCCTGGCCGGTCATGATTGGCGTGTCTCCATCGTGTTTCTTGCCGTCTGTTCTGTCCCCGACGGTTTTATTCTGGGATTTACTCTGAAATGTTCAGTTTTGCCAGAGCTGTGCGCTCCTTGGACTGCATCAGCGCCGTTTCTTCAGGTCCCACATGGTCGTGTCCAGTGAGATGCAGCACCCCATGTACTACCAGAAGGGCCAACTCATGTTCAAGGGGCGCGCCCCGCTCTTCCGCCTGACGTTTCGCCTGGGGGTAGGACACAATCACTTCTCCCAGGGGAGAAGGCTCGCCGGGCGGCAAGACGAAATCGAAGCCGCCGGTTTCGATCAGATCCCGGGGCGGTCCCCCTTCGCCCTCCCAGTGGCCGGGGTAGTCCGGGGAGAAAGACAGCACGTCAGTCACCTCGTCCAGTCCTCGAAACCGGGCATTCAGGCCGTGAACCGTGTCGTCGTTGGTGATAAGCAGGCTGATCTGCGTCGCCTCTGTACCGTCCAGCGCCACATCCAGGGCTGCTTGCGCTATTCCCATCAGCCAATCTTCAACAGATGGTCTCGGGGATGCGCCCGTAAGATTTCCCAGGATATCGCTGAGAATACTACCGGTGAAGGGATCGTCCACGGATAGATAGACCTGACGGTCTTGCTGGTTGTTCAAATGCAGATCTCGAGCCTGGGGAAGGGGCTCCGGCCTTTGGTTTAGACCGGTTTGGGCCGTGATTCGAGGCTGAGGCAATGATAGCACGGTGGCCGGAATAGGGACAAGAACCGGCGCGCCAGAAACCATAACCTGAGCTGGGCAAGGGGGCCATAGCCGCACCTCCCAGCGATCGAAGGCATCACATCAATGTCCGTCCACGGTCCGTTCACGTTTAAGGAGGTCCGGAATTGGCCAATCGTAGAAGCAGAAAGCGCGGCCGTGTCTCAGCCGGGGCCCGGCAGGGCGCACGGAAACAGCAGAAGAAATTCATCAGTTACGGGCTGGGAACGTTGGCTTCGATCGCCGTCGTGGCGGTCATCGTGTTCGCGGTGGCCTCAAGCAGCGGCAGCAGCGGTGAGGGTTCTGACGCTCCTAACTTCGAGTTCAGTCTGTTCCAGGGAATCGATGAGATAGGCTTCCGCGAAGGCAACCTGGCCAGTCTCAAGGGTCAACCCTTGGTGCTGAATTTTTGGGCCGGATTGTGCCCGCCATGCCGGGCCGAGATGCCCCAGTTCCAAGTGTTCTACGAGGAGTTCAAGGACGATATCATGCTGTTGGGCATCGACATCGGGATCTTCACCGGTCTGGGCTCCCGTAGGGACGCCGAATCCCTGCTGCGGGAGTTGGGCGTGACTTATCCGGCAGGCTGGACCGATGACGGCAGCGTGCCTCGAAAATACGGCGTAACGGCCATGCCAACCACCGTGTTCATTACCTCCGATGGCAAGATCTTCGAGAAAAAAGCGGGCGCCATCGACGCCAGCTTCCTGGCTCGGGCAACCCGGGAGTTGCTGGCGGCCGAGGCGTCAGTGGGAGCGGATCGCGGGGGCTAACGGGCCCTCCACATCTGGTGCGCTGACGCTTGCCGGGTCATGCGAATTCCTCCAGAACCAAAAACCCCCGTGGCATTAACCGCGGGGTTCCTTTTTTACCTGTTTTGGTACCCCGGATGGGCTTCGATCCCATGATCTCCACCTTGAAAGGGTGAGCCGTAACATCTTACCCGATGTTATTAGGCACGTTCTGGTACCGGCGTTCTAAGGAGTCTTCCTAGGTTTTATGACTATGGTATTACCCCGTACCGCCTGGTACTCAGTGGTGCGTTAGCAAAAAGCGACCCCCTGGCAGCTTATCGGAGATTGAGGGATGTAACTTATTATGGGATCACCTAGGAAACAAACTAACCGGTCTAATAGCCATAGGAATACCCCACCAAGAAATGCCCTGCCAGTCTTGTCAACGGGCCATTTTGTGTCGGCTCGCGTACCCTCTAGCCTGCTACACGATAGAGAGCTTGTGCCTGGCGGATAGGGCAAACGGCGCAACTCTAGCAAGAAAACTTTCCCAGCCTCACTTGGGCTCAAGGCCAGTCATGACAGTGGCTGTGCTATGGGCGCGATTAAAAGGTGACACGCCGTCGATTTTAGATAGCCCGCTGGGGGTTGAAGTTGGGCAGAGCACGGCTGTTAAGCACGTTGCTAGAGACGCATCAAGCCGGACGATTGGCAAAGAAGGGGGTGGTCCCTATATATCGAGAGCTTCCGGTTAAATTTGGAACCCCACAGAATTTTGTGCATTTTGTTCATCTCGTGCCTGGAGACGAAAAACAGACGAATAATCGCCTCCCTTAACACGGCCAACGCACACCCCCACTAGGGCTAAGGGAACGCCAGGCAGACTGATTTGAACGCCGGAAATATTTTTGGAGAAATTCAACGAGGTAGCCCGTTGGCGAGCGGCTACTCCCTGATTAAGTAGCGTGGGGTCGGACAGGAGATTTGTTGGGCGAACGCATGAATCTTCATGGTTAATTTCTAAACGGATTTCGGGCTCACTCTCGAGCGTAGACTTTCAGGACGTCTTCTTCCTCGTCTCTTCGCCGCTCGTCACTGGTTCTTTGATATTACCTCTCAAGGAGTATTCCCTAGGTTGCCGTTGCAGGGTGAATATTATTGCTAGACGAGTAAGTTGTTCTTTACCGTAGGAATCACGCAACTTCGAAAATCTTTAATGCTAGCTCTCTGGGATATATCGGTCTACACTTGCCTATAATGTCGCCTAATCCCAGTTACCGCCGAGGTTAATGTGATGGAAGAACCCGATCTTGTCCGCCAATACTATGATGCCAGCGCAGCCACGTACCAAGATCAATATCTGCGAGATAACCTCTACGACACCTCCAGAGATTATCCGGCCAACTATTTTCGCCTGCAACTACTTCTTAATTCGTTTATATCAAAGGGAACGAAAAGGGTTATCGAAGTCGGAGTGGGAGAAGGCACACCTCTGGCCACCCTAGGGAAAGCCGGCATCGACGTTTGGGGCTTCGACATCTCGCAGGCGATGGTGAAAAAATCCAAGCAAACCATGCAAGACAATTCAATGGATCCGGATCAGATTTTTTGGGGAGACATTCAGGATCCTACAACATACGTGCACGCGCTGAGAGACGGGCCGTTCGACGGACTCATGGCCATGGGAGTCATGCCTCACGTCGAAAACGACGAAATGGTTCTTCATAACATGGCCCTCATGATCCGGCCGGGCGGAAGCGTGTTTGTTGAATTTCGTAACAAACTATTTTCTCTATTTACGTTCAACCGAAATACTATGGACTTTATCCTCGACGATCTCTTATCGGGTGTGAGTCCCGAACTGAAAGACCTTGTTGCAAAGGATATCAGCCAGCGCATCCGAATGGACATGCCTCAACCTCGAATGGGTAGCTCATGTGAACCAGGGTATGACGCCATCCTTTCCAAGTTTCACAACCCTTTTGAAATTGCCGAACTCTTCCGACGACATCAGTTCGAGGACATTAAGCTTCTCTGGTACCACTACCACCCCGCTATGCCCTATTTGGAAGAGAAGATGCCCGAACTGTACCGCACAGAATCAATTCGGCTTGAACACGAGGCATCTAATTGGCGGGGGTTCTTCCTCTGTTCTGCCTTCGTTGTAGAGGCTGTCAAAAAGGGGTCGACTAAGGAGGTGCATGTTGGCTGACGCAGCACCCATTCCGGTACCGTCTACGCCTCAGGACCTGGGCAACGAGATGCATGCCTTCCTGGAAGAGTTATTTCCGATCTGTCGGAGTCTTACTGGAGATGGGGTGCGCGAGACATTGCAAGCCATCAAAAGGCACATTCCTCTTCAGATACACGAGGTCCCGAGTGGGACACAGGCCTTTGACTGGACGGTCCCTAAGGAATGGGGTATCAGAGACGCTTTCATAGAAGACGAGACCGGCCATCGAATCGTCGATTTTAAACGAAATAATCTCCACGTGGTTGGATACTCAGTCCCCGTGAACCAATGGCTTTCCCTCGATGAGTTGCAAGACCATCTCTACAGTCTAGAGGACCAACCTGATGCTATTCCGTACGTGACATCCTACTATGAGGAGCGCTGGGGATTCTGTATCGCTCACCGCGAAAGAGCCCAGTTAAAGGAAGGGCGATACCGGGTCTATATAAACGCCGTATTGGAAGATGGTCAACTAACTTATGGGGAGTGCATAATCCAAGGCAGCAGTCAGAAGGAAGTATTCATCTCAACATACGTTTGTCATCCTTCCATGGCCAACAACGAGTTATCCGGACCAGTAGTTGCCACTTTCCTGGCAAAGTGGATAGCCACCGCGCCTAGGAAATACACCTATCGGTTCGTCTTCGTGCCGGAAACCATCGGATCTCTCCTGTACTTGAGCAGGAACCTGGAGGCATTGAAGGAAAATGTTGTAGTTGGCTTCAATCTCTCGTGTCTGGGCGACGAACGAGCGTACTCGTACGTGGCATCCCGCTACGGCAATACTATGGCCGATAGATTTGCTGACAACGTTCTTCGATTCCTGCATCCAGATTTTATAAAGTACTCATTCTTGGACCGTGGGAGCGATGAGCGGCAGTATTGCAGCCCAGGTGTGGACCTACCCTTAGTAACGCTTTGCCGCAGCAAATACGATACCTACCCTGAATATCACACTTCCCTAGACAACCTTGAATTCGTAACCCCTGAGGGCCTTCGGGGAGGGTACGAAATGGTCCAAACATGCGTTCAGCTTGCAGAAAGTAATGCGACGTACCAGGTCACTGTTCGCGGTGAGCCGCAGTTAGGGAAACGAGGGTTGTATCCCACGATCAGCTACAAGAATTCGGCGAATTCTACGAAGGCTCTCCTGGATTTTCTCGCGTATGCGGACGGCACAAATGACCTGGTAGACATCAGCAATCTTATATCCGTCCCTACTTGGGAACTGACCCCAATTACTGCTCAGCTACTTACGCACGGGTTAATAAAGCAAATCTCTTAAACGGAAGGGATGGACCATTGGGGGAATTTTGGTGGGTATATCAAGCCCACGAAGGAAACATTTGGTTCATTCTTGCAAAGATATCTCGACGACTACATCAATAGTCAGATACGTGCCACAACGCTTGAGGCGTACCAGCAACGGGGGGAACATCTGATCGATAGCCTCGGTCATATCCCGGTGGCGGAACTACGGCCTGAGCATATCCATCGGTACTACCGAGAGAAGAGTAAGACACTTTCTCCTGGGACTTTGATTAAACATCACAACCTACTTCGGTCGGCTCTGAGTCGGGGCGTCAAATGGCGAACTCTTACCCGCAACGTGGCTGAGGCTGTGGACCCGCCAAGGTCCAGCAGGAAAGAAATGCGGGCTTTAACCGGTCTTGAGGTTCACCGGCTTCTGGCGGCTTGCGAACACACAATTTGGTATCCGATGTTCCACACTCTGACCTGGACCGGGCTTCGTCGGTCAGAATTGCTCGTGTTGGGCTGGAAAGACACTGATTTGATCTTGGCGAGTCTCAGGGTGGTCTAGTCCCTCCAACGCCTAAATACCGGAGCATTCATCGTCCAGGAGCCAAAGACCGCCAAAGGGCGGCGTACCATCGCCTTATCGCCTGCTTCGTGCCTTGTACTACGGAAACACAAAGAGAAGCAGGAAAAGGACGCCGACTTGCTTGGGAGACAATTAACTGGAGATGACTATGTATTCAGTCACCCCGACGGCTCACCGCGAGACCCTTCGACGTTGACTCTGGCCTTCAGGCGGCTAACCAGGCGGATAGGTCTTGAAGGTGTCAGATTGCATGTTCTCAGGCACACGATGGCATCCTTGTACCTGGAGCAAGGCGCAATCCTAAAACCGTCGCTGAACGCCTTGGACATGCAAGTGTCAGTATTACTCTGGATCTGTATTCCCATTGCCTTCCAGGTATTCAGGAAGCAGCTGCGGTTCAGTCTGATACTGCGATGGGGCAAGCCAAATTACCCTCAAATAAGGTGACCTCTGAGCAATATGGTTAGCAATCCGTTAGCAAACTGGCAAAAGAAAAGAAAAGACCCTTGGATAATACCAGGGGTCTTTTTTGTGCCTAAGAACTGGTACCCCGGATGGGCTTCGATCCCATGATCTCCACCTTGAAAGGGTGGCGTCCTAACCGGGCTAGACGACCGGGGCACAAGCGTATTCTACTATAGCGCCGATCCTATTGGTAGAAGCGTGACGGTATAAATCAGGCTTGGCTGATAGCTGATAGCTGATAGCTGGAAGCTACTGGGCTACGGATATACCGCCAACGCCTCCAGGGATGTTTCCTCCGGGAACCCGCACATCACGTTCATGTTCTGCACGGCCTGCCCGGCGGCCCCCTTCACCAGGTTGTCCAGGCAACTTATGACGATCAATCGTCCCGTGCGTTGGTCGATGGCAGGGTGGACCAGGCACAGGTTGTTGCCCAAGGTCTGCTTGGTTTGGGGGGGAATGGGCACCACCCGCACGAACGGGTCGTCTGCATAGTAATCCCGGTACAGGTCCAGCATCTTTTCATGACCCTCGTCACCGGCCCATCTATCCGGCTCGGTCAGGGTTGCGTAGCAGGAACTTAATATGCCCCGGGTCATGGGAACCAGGTGGGTCAAGAAGGTCAGATTGAGCGGTTTCTTGGCCAGTGGAGTCAGTTCCTGGGTTATCTCAGGCAAGTGCCGGTGGCCTTCCAGCGCGTAGGCGAAGACGTTCTCGTTCACCTCCGAGAAATGGTTGGTCATGTTCAGGCTCCGGCCGCCGCCCGACACCCCCGATTTGGCGTCGACGATGATGTCTTGAGTGATGACCCCCGCGGCCACCGCCGGGGCCAGGCCCAAGATGGCGCTGGTGGGGTAGCAGCCAGGGTTGGCGACCAGGCGGGAATTCTTAACGTCCTCGCGGTGCAGTTCGGTTAGGCCGTAGACGGCCTCCTCAAGGTAGGTGGGGTCCGGGTGGGCCACCCCGTACCATTCCTCATACTCATCGGCCTGTTTCAAGCGGAAATCGGCGCTGATGTCGATGACCTTCACACCCTGTTCCAGCACCGGAATGCAGGCCTCAGCGCTGGCTTTGTGGGGCAGGGCCGAGAACACCAGGTCCAGACTGCCGCTCAGTTCCGGCTCAATGGTCAGGTCCATGGCGGTCAAGTGGGGGAACACCTCGTGCAACTTCTGCCCGGCGGCGCTTCTGCCCGTGACCGAGGTTACTTCCACCTCAGGGTGACGGTACAGGATGCGGGCCAACTCGCTTCCTGCGTAACCGGTGATGTTGATGATCCCTACTTTCATGTCGCTTACCCTTCGTTTACGGGGTTTCAGATTGGGGAACGTGGGGCGTGGGCGCCCCGCCCGTTCCGGCCAAAGTTTGTTCTTCTTGGGCGGCCAATGTGGCTAGGTCCGCCTTGCTCATGAACTTCTTTCGAGAGGGACAGAGCCCCCCAACCACGCACTCGGGACATAAGGGCCGTTGGGCCCGGCACACTTGGCGGCCGTGATTGATGTACGAGATGTGGAAGTTGAATACTTCTCCAGGATCGACCTTGTCTTCCAGTATATCGTGGGCCTTGTCCACGCTCACTTTGGGGCCGATGACCCCCAGGCGTTGGCACACCCGGTAGATGTGGGTGTCTACCGCCATGGCCGGCATGCCCAGGGAAAAGCTTAGCACGATTCCGGCCGACTTTGGGCCGATGCCGGGTAGCTGCCGGAGCCAGGCCTTGGCATCGTTCAAGGGCATCTCCCGCAGGAACGACAGGTCTAGCGAACCGTTCAGCTCCAGGACCCGTTTCAAGACTTCTTTGATGCGGGGGGCCTTGATCTTGGCCAGTCCTCCGGGGGCAATGGCCATTTCTATGTCCGTTATCTCGGCTGAGGCCACCTCTTCCAGGGTGACGAAGCGGTCCATCAGGCGGCGGTACGCCCGGCTGGAGTTGATGTCGGAGGTGTGCTGGGAAAGGATGGTGAAGACCATCTCGTCGGTGGGCGGCAGGCGTGGTTCCTGGGAGAATGGGCCGTATTGCGCGGTCATCATCTCGATGGTCCGGGCGATATCGGCCTTGCTCTTGGTCCTGGGGGCCCTTTTATTAACGTTGGGTTTAGGCACGGTTTTTATTCGTTGAGGACGGAATTGGTTACCGGTCCGGCACAGGTGAAGATCTTAGCACCCGCTTGGCTGAAAATAGAAAACCGGGAGGCTTAGCCTCCCGGTTTTCTTAGGTCCCTATCTTGGTATCGGGAACTTTAGAACAGGTGGCAACTAAGTGAGTGCCCAGGCGAGATCTCTTTAGTCTCGGGCTTTTCCACGGAGCAACGGTCCATGGCGGCGGGGCAACGGGGGTGGAAGTAGCAACCCGACGGTGGATTCAGCGGCGAGGGGACCTCGCCCTGGAGGATTATCTCCTCCTGTTCCATGTCGGGATGGGAGGGCAACGCCGCCGACATCAGGGCCTTGGTGTACGGGTGGGACGGATTGGTAAACAGCTCCTTCACCGGGGAGAGCTCCACGATCTGCCCCAGGTACATGACCGCCACCCAGGTGCACATGTAGCGCACGGTGGCCAGGTCGTGGGCGATCAGCATGTAGGCTACGTTGTACTCGGCCTGCAGGTCTTTCAGCAGGTTCATGATCTGGGCCCGGATGGAAACGTCCAGAGCCGACACCGGCTCGTCCAGCACGATGACCCGGGGGTTCAAAGCCAGCGCCCGGGCGATGGCCAGCCTTTGGCGTTGCCCACCGGAGAACTCATGGGGAAAGAGGTTGCGGTGGTATTCGTTCAAGCCGACGTCATTCAACAGTTTTATCACGCGCTCTTGCTGTTCGGCCCGGGTGATGTCCCAGTTGATGACCATTGGCTCGGCGATGATGTCCTTGACCCGCATGCGGGGGTTCAGCGAACTCCACGGGTCCTGGAATACCGCTTGCACCGAACTCCGGTACGACTTTCTAACGGCGGACGAGGTATGGTGGACGTCCTGGCCCTCGAAGAGGATGCTGCCCTCGGTGGGCTCCTCAAGCATCAGCATCATCTTTGCGGTGGTGCTTTTGCCACAGCCGGACTCGCCAACGACTCCCAGGGTTTCACCGGCGCGTAGCTCGAAGGAGATGTCGTCCACTGCTTTGATGTAGCCGGTAATTCTAGAGATCAACAATCCCTTGGTCACCGGGAAGTATTTCTTCAGGTTTTTGGCTTCGAGCAATACCTGTCCGCGCTGGGTGGTAGGGGCGGGCGATTCTATAGTGGTCATTCCAACTTCCAACATGAGGCGACATGGCCGTCAGCCACCGCCATCGAATCTGGATATTGTTCCCGGCACTTGTCCATCACTACGGGACATCGGTTCGCGAAGGCGCAACCTACCGGCAGGTCATGGAGGGGAGGGGGTTGGCCTTCGATCGAGTACAGCCGGTCAACGTCCCGGTCCATCTTTGGAACTGAGGCCAATAACGCTTCGGTGTAGGGATGGGACGGGTTGTTGAAGATGTCTCTAACGCTGCCGTGCTCGACGATGCGCCCGGCGTACATCACCGCGACACGGTCGCACATCTTGGCGACGATGCCAAAGTCGTGGGTGATGAAGATTATCGAGAGGTTCGCGTCCCGCTGTATGTCCTTGAGCAGTTTCAGGTATTGGGCCTGAATGGTCACGTCCAGTGACGTGGTCGGTTCGTCGGCGATGAGCACCTGCGGTTGGCATGAGATGCCGATGGCCCCGACGACCCTTTGGCGCATACCGCCACTCATCTGATGGGGATAGTCCTTCATTCGGGATTCTGCAGCGGGGATGTTGACCTTTCGCAGCATTTCGAGGGCCTTTTCCGTCACCGAACGTTTCGGTATGTCCTGGTGAATCCTTATGGCCTCTTCTACCTGGTTCCCGATGGAGAAAACCGGGTTCAGAGAGGTCATGGGGTCCTGGATGATGAGGGCGATCTTGCTGCCCCGGATGCGGGCCATCTCCTGCTCGGAGATCTCAAGGATGTCATCGCCGTCTAGGATTATCTTTCCCGAAACGATGCGTCCGGGCGGAATGGGAATCAACCGCATGAGCGAGAGCATGGTCACGGACTTGCCGCAGCCCGACTCTCCAACGATTCCCAGGGTTTCGCCCCTGCGCAGGTCGAAGGAGATCCCGTCAACGGCTTTCACCGTCCCCCAGCGGGTCGTGAAGTAAGTCCGCAGGTCCTCGACCGTTAAAACAGTCTCCGTGTTTATTCTGGTTTCCGTGACCATTTAAACCTCTGATTCCTTGAATCGTTGCGCCAATCGAGTAGGGCTTTTCCGGTCACTCCAATTGCCGCAAGCGCGGGTCCAAGGTGTCTCGGAGCCAGTCGCCAAAGAGGTTCAGCGACATAACGGTCAACATGATGGCGATGCCGGGGAAGGTGGAGATCCACCAAACCCCACCGGCCAACTTGTCACGTCCGTCGGCAATCATAGAACCCCAAGCCGGCGTGGGAGGCGGGACTCCGGCCCCCAGAAAGCTGAGGGTCGACTCCAGTAAAATCACGATACCCACTTGGAGAGTCGCCACCACGATCAGGGTGTTTATGGTTCCGGGGAATATGTGTATGAACAGGATCCGGGCCGTTGAGGCGCCGGAGACCTTGGCCAGGGCCACGTAGTCCATGTGCTTAAGTTGCAGCACTTCGCCCCGCACTTGGCGGGCGAATCTTGGCCATATAAACAAACAGAGCACGGTAACTATGATCCATAACGACTGACCCAGTGTAATCACCAGCACAAGGGCAATCAGAATCAAAGGAATAGCTAATTTGATATCGACGAGACGCATCAGGACCTCGTCAACGATGCCACCGTACCAACCGGCCATCAGACCCATAGTGACGCCGATTGTGCCACCCACCGCCAAGGTGACGATGGACACTATCAGCGAGATTCTAGCGCCGTAGATCACGCGGGAAAGAACGTCCCTGCCCAGATGGTCGGTGCCTAAGAGGAACTTGGTGCTACCGGCCGGCCTTGTATAGACCTCGATCTTATCGCCTAGCTGGATGTTTGGATCGATCTTCTGGGCGTCGCTCAACGTGACACTGGTGGTCCTTTCGTTGATCGACATTCGCTGGACCACGATCTTGACGGCCTGTGTACCGTTTGACCAGGCCGGAGGGATGTTCCGCTCTCGAAGTTCGCCCTTCTCCGGGTTGTGGGGCGCTAATAGGGGCGCGAATACCCCGGCAATCACAACTAGAGACAGGATGAATACCGGCAACATAGGCAAGCGCTTAAACTTTCGGTAGATTCCGGCTGCTTTTTGCCGACGGGTAGGTGGTGCAATTACGATTCCGCTAAGATCTGCTGCCATCTCTTGCTCCTACTTCCTAGGCGTACCGGATTCTAGGGTCTATGTAAGCGTAAAGCACGTCCACGAGGAACGCCGCGGTAACGTACAGCAATGTGAATGTTATCACTACTCCCTGAAGCAGCGGGTAATCGAAGGCAAACAGCGCCTCGATTGCCAGCCTGCCCAGGCCGGGCCATGCGAACACCGTCTCAACAACCAAAGAACCGGTCACCAGGGCGCCAATGGTGACCCCGGCGAAGGTGAGTGGTGGAATCAGGGCGTTCCGGAAAGCGTGCTTCAAGATGATTGTTCTGGAGTTAACACCCTTGGCCCGCGCCAGCTTGATGTACTCCGAGTCCAGCACGTCCAACATGGCGGACCGGACCAGCCGTAGATTTGCGGCGGCGTAGTACCACCCCAAAGTCACGGCAGGGAGAATTATGCTATTCCATTCCTGTTTTCCGTATGGCGGGACCATGCCCAGCTTCACCGCGAAGAAGAACATCAACATGATGCCCATCCAGAATGGTGGAGCCGACTGCCCGATCAGGGCCACGATTTTTCCAAACCAATCCAACATCGTGCCACGTTTTACTGCTGACAAGATGCCCAGCGGCACCCCCACCAGCAACGAAAAGGTAAAGGCCACACCACCTAACATCAAGGTCGCGGGCGCACGCTCGAGGACGACTTCGGTTACGGGGCGGGCTTCTCTTACCGATATTCCAAAGTCACCCCGGACAGCGCCCTTGAGGAAGATGCCGTACTGCTGATAATAGGGTTTGTCCAAGCCTAAAACAACTCCCATGCGGTCCCAGTCTTCCTGGGTTGAGTAGTCGTCCAGGTAGATATGTCTGGGATCTCCTGAGACTCGGCTCATGATGAAGATGATCAGAGACACCGAGAGCAGGGTTACCAAGGCGAGAAGGAACCGGCGTACCAAGTATTTCTGCATTTTGTCTAACCGTCAGTGCACAGCGTTGTGAAATTGAGTCGGAGTTTTCCTGGTTACGAGCGCCCGGGCTATCGCGAATGCGAGGCCCGCGGCGTTCGCCCCCACAGTTGACCCTAAAGCCGTGTAGTAGATTGGCGATTTAGTCGGCATCGCGCAACATTCAACCTCTACCGTCGATCCATATTCAAATCCACCCCAGGCGCCAACGACTCCGGCTCCCACGACGACCACCGCTGTTAGCGCTAAGACTAAACTTTTCTCACGATCGAGGTGCAGCCAGGCGACAAATGCGGCCGTTCCGGCGCCGAACCCTGCCCCGAAGAACAGAGACCCCAGCCACACGTCGATCGATTGAAACCCAAAAAAGATAAATAAGGCCCAGGCGGTTCCTATGCCAATCATGCTCAGGATTACGCCTAAGACCACCCCTACAACCGTTCGCCCGACGGGGACCAAGAATGGACCCACCTTTTCTCTTATGTCCCTATCGGGAGACGATTGCACCTGGTTTGGAACCCCTTTTACATATGTACGCTGGATAGCGTTGCGTGGATCACCCCGGACTGATCAGTTGCCTCGTATATTTACGAGTTTCAGCGAGGCTTCATGTACTCGTACCCATTGATCTGCCGGAGGTCGCCTTGCTTGATGAAACCTTCCCAAGTCCCGAGTTTCGGTCCGATCGGCCAGATATTGTCGAACACGTACAAGCCGGTCTCACCGAATATGTTGTCGAACATGAAGTCGGCGACCTCAAGCTCCAAGGCCTCGCGTTTGACCCGGTCCGTGGTCGTTTGAATTATCGGAATCTTCTCCTCCAAGAATGGGTGCTCGGTGCCGTAGCTGAACACCGAGTCGTTCAGGTAGTTGGCGTATCCCTGTACCGGCGCCAATCGGATGGACACCGAGTGGCAGGAGATTCCTTCGTAGGTGCGGGCCACGAACGTCGGCCGCAGGGTACCGTAAGGAATGTTCTGGAAAGTGACATCTAGTCCAATGTCGTCCCAGTACTGTGCGATAGCCTCGCAGGCTTCCACCTCTGAAGGCGCCCCGCGAAGGGCCGGCGACAGGGTGAGTTTAAATCCGTTGGGATATCCGGCCTCGGCCAACAGGCTCTTTGCCCGTTCGGGATCGAAATCCCAGACCATTCTGGCGGGCAGGCGGGCTTCGTCAGGTCCGCCCCAGTCTCTCAAGGCCAGCGGGTGGCCGAATCCCAGCAGCAATTCGTCAACTATCGTCTGACGGTCGATGGAGATAGAGAGGGCTTCCCGGACCTTCCGGGCGGTTTCCCACTCCGCGGAATTGACGTCACTATTGGGAGATACCCACGGGAGGTCGGTGTTGTAATTGGGCCATGGCTTGCCGCCTCCATCGCGGGCGGGCAGGTAGGTCTGGCCGTAGATGTTCAGTCCGGCCTGTCCCGCGTTGGGCACCTGCAGCAGCATGGCGCCCTCAACTTTCTCAATCTCGGTGATGGAGTCCAGAGCCATCACGAATGTGTCCAGGTTTCCAGTTTTGAAACCGGCTACCCGGGCAGACTCTTCGGGGATCTCCCACTCCACCAACTCGGCGAAGGTGGGAGTCTGACGCCAGTGGTCTTCCACGGCGGCCATCCGCCAGAACTCACCGGTGCGCCATTCTGTTATCTCCCAAGGACCGGTGGCGGCGGTGTTGCGGTTGGCTTCATCCTCGCCATCCTGTTCAAACTGCTTCTTACTCACGATCCAGGCTATGGTGGCCCGGGGAGTCGACAAGAGTTCGAGGATCGGTATATCGGAGAACGCCACGCCGGAGTTGACTACCCAGGTGTAATCATCGGGGGTCGTCTGGTTGCCATCGTCGGCGAAGAATATCTTCCTGGCGTTGGAAGCCCTGGCGTGTTTCTCACTGTCCCGTATCTGTTCGAAAGAGAAGACTACGTCTGCAACGGTCATCTCGCCGAAGCCCTTGTGGAACTGGACACCCTTGCGGATGTGATAGGTCCACGTGACGCCGTCGGCGGAGATGTCCCAACTTTCAGCCAGCATCGGGACGACTTTGTTGCTGTCGAAGTCGTACATGCCGAGCGTCTCGGTGACGGGCGCCGCGTTGTTCAAGAATATCTGGGGGTTACCCGATAGTTTGGGGCTGCCGAAGTAGGGCCCCAGTTCCTTCTGACCCACGTTGATCGTGCCGGAGGGTTTGACCATCACCGCCGGCGCCGCGGTGGGTGCTGCGGTGGGAGCGGGCACTGCCGTTGCTCCGCCTGATGGAACCGCGGTCGGCGCCATCGCGGTCGGAGCGGGCGCTCCCGGCGCTGTGGTTGGCGCCGCCGGTCTGGGCGTCGCTGTCGCGGATGAACCGCAAGCCAAGATAGCGGCCAGCAGGAGCGCCAACGGCCCTAAGATCATGATTTTGGGATTCTTTAACCAGTGATTCAAGACGGACTTCCCTCCGAACCGTGTTTGGAATCGTGGTGAGCCGCTGCCCCTGGAATACCTGAACGGGCTTCCGGGGGCAGTTTGGTTTTTATAGAGATTCTTTACTCTTTAGTGATTCCCTTTGGTTTCCCACTCTATTAGCGAGGCACCATGTACTCATACCCATTGATCTGACGGAGGTCGCCCTGCTTGATGAAATCACCCCATGGGGCGATATTCGGGCCAACCGGCCAGACGTTATCTACCACATACAGGCCGGTCTCGGCGAAGACCTCTTCGATATAGAACTTGGCGATCTGGTCCTCGATGGCTACGCGGTCGACCGTGAGCACGGATTTTTGCGCTAGGGGAATCAGTTCTTCAGTGATGGGGTGTTCGGAGCCCCAACTGAAATTCCCGCTGTTTAGGAAGCTGGCCATCCCCTGGATCGGGGCCAGACGCGCGCCCACATTATGGCAGGACATTCCCTGATAGGTGCGTGCGACCGCCGTTGGCCGGTATGTCCCGTAAGGAACATTCTGGAAGTCGACATTTATCCCGATGGTATCCCAGTACTGGGCGATGGCCTCACAGGCCTCCACCTCGGAGGGCGCTCCGCGGATGGCCGTCGTCAGCGTGACGCTGAATCCGTTGGGGAAGCCGGCCTCGGCTATGAGCTTCTTGGCCCGCTCGGGGTCGTAGGGCCAGGTCTCTTGAGGAGAGGGCAGGCGGTCCTCAAAACCCATCCAGTCTTTGAGGGTCAGCTGGTGTCCGAACCCCAATAGCAGATTGTCGATGATCGATTGGCGGTCGATGGCTATCGACATGGCCAATCGGACATTGCGGGCGTTGGCCCATTCCGGGGAGGTGATGTCACTGTTTGGCGACACCCATGCGTTCTCGGGATTGTAGGCTGGCCAAGACTCTCCATCTCCATCCCGGGCAGGCACATAAAGTTGGCCGTAGAAGTTCAGTCCGGCCTGTACGGCGTTGGGTACCTGCATCAACTGGGCGCCAGGAACGGTTTCCACCTCTGAGATGGTATCTAGAGCCATGACAAAGGTATCCAAGAGGCCGGTCTTGAAGCCGGCCAGCCGGGCAGACTCCTCGGGAATCTCTTGGAATGTCAATTCGGCGAATGCGGGAGTCTGGCGCCAGTGGCCCTCCACGGCCTTCATCCGCCAGAACTCACCGGTTCTTGCCTCGTCGATCTCCCAAGGACCGGTGGCGGCCGTGTTGAAGTTAGCCTCATCTTCGCCGTCCTGGTCCCACTGCTTCTTGCTGACGACCCAAGCGGCGACCGCCCGGGGAGTCCCCAGTAATTCTAAGATCGGTATCTCGGAGAAGGGCACGCCGGTATCGACCACCCAGGTGAAGTCATCGGGGGTCGTCTGGCTGCCGTTTTCCGCGAAGAACATCTCTAAGGCGTTGGCAGATCTGGCGTGTTTGGTGCTGTCGGCGACTTGGCGGAAGGAGAAGACAACGTCTTCAACCGTCATCCTGCCGAAGCCCTTGTGAAATTCGACATCGTCGCGGATGTGATAGGTCCATACCTGTCCGTCGGCGGAGACGTCCCAACTTTCGGCCAGCATTGGACCCACCTGGCCGTTGTCGAAGTTATACATCCCCAGGGTCTCGGTGATGGGTATGGCGCTGTTCAAGAAGATCTGGGGGTTGCCGATCAATTTGGGGTTGCCTACGTAGGGCCCCAACTCTTTCTGGCCTACATTTAACGAGCCGGAAGGTTTGGCTGCAGCTGGGGGCGGCGGCGCCGCAGTGGGCATCGCGGTCGGAACAGGCACTGCCGTCGGTGCCGGACCGCCACCGGTCGATGGCACCGCAGTCGGCGCCGTGGCCGTGGGGGCCGCCGGAACCGCCGTTGGCGAGGCCGGTACGGGCGTCGCGGTTGCAGACGACCCGCAGGCCAAGATAGCGGCCAGCAGGAGAGCCAAGGGTCCTAGGATCATAAGTTTGGGGTTCTTTAACCAGTGATTCAAGATGGTAAGCCTCTAATCTAGAGTTTTGGGGTTGCGGTGAGCCATTGTCCGGGAACGAAATTTAATCAGGAGGGCAATCTGGGACTCGCCAGGTTTCGATGAACCGTCATTTGCTTCCCAGAGATACCCGCCGGTCCATCTTGCGGCGGATTTCATGCCCAGACATCACCCGCATAGCAATATAGAGGGCGGCAAACATAGCCTCCCAAATCGTTAGATAGATATATACTATCGAGTTTATCAAGTCAATAGGCTGGATTTACGAACTAATCGTTATTAGCCACAGCGTGGATGAGGCTGGCGTGGCCGGGATTCTGAGCCGACATAACTGTCCGATTCCAGTGGAACAGCGGCATTTGGGCGGTAGCTGGAGTGATACCGAGGCCGTAGCTAGTCAGATGGGTCGGTTGGCGGACGGCGCTGCTCGCCCCGGAGGAACTTCTCCAAGTCCCGGACCAATTCGGCTGGGTCCGGAATCTCGATGGCGGCAACTGCTTCGTCGTACTGGCCTTCCAGCTTGGCGACGTAGGAGCTGATCTGATCGTCCCTGGCCACGGCTTTGGCCACCTCTTCATTAAAGATTTCGGCCGCTGATTTCAGTTCCGTCAGGTCCAGGGGCAGGTCAAGCAGCTTGACGAGTATCTGCAAAAGGTTGGAGCCCACTCTGTGGTTGGGCGCTGCCTGGAGGTAGTGAGAGGTGTGGCCCCAGATGGATGTGTACTCCATCCCCTCGTTGATACAAGCATCCATGATGGCCGAACTTATCCCCGTCGGGCCTTGGTAGTTGGACGGCCGGATGCCCTGGCTCTCCAGGAACTCGTTGAGCTTGGGCTCGCTGGCGGTGCCGCTGAGTTTAACTGGGCGCGTGTGTGGGACCGCGTCCAACAGCGCTCCGATGTGAATCACAGACTCGACGCCATGCTCCCTGGCCACCTTGGCCACCGTCTTGGAGAAGGTGCGCCACTTCAAGTTGGGCTCAACGCCCACGAAGACCATGATTCCCGATCCGGAGCTGGTGTCTGTAAGATAGGAAAATTCGTTGGCCGGCCAATGGATCCTGCGTTTTCCGTCTCTGGTCCGCGAAGTGTGAGGGCGAGTCTGGGAGAAGTCGTAGAATTCTTCCGGGTCGATCTCAGCGAATTTCTTTGCGTGTAGTTTCCGCTGCAGGAATTTTATGGCGCTGGTCGCGCTCTCTGCCGCGTCCGCCCAGCCCCCGAAGACGATTACCAGGTGCTTCAGCTTCCTGTCCGGGGTCTCGTGGATGGTCAGATGTTCCATTTGCATCATGGCGTCCCAGTGGGGAATCCTGCCTGTCTGATCTGTGGCGAAGGTCAACGGTGAAAGGGCAAGCACAGCATATCATCGGCTGCGATTCGCTCACAAGCGGCTCCGGCGACAACGTGCGGTCGGATTATTGGAGACCAGAGGTTTGGCTTACAGCCTGAGATGGACGGGTTAGGCGCTGAATCTGTCCAGCCGAAATAGGCCGATGTCGTGGCCTGTCTCGCCGTTTTGCGCCAGGTCGGCCATGATCTCGCCAATCACGCTGGCGAATTTGAACCCGTGGCCCGAGAAGCCGGCGGCCACTGACACCTGGGGATGGTCCGGCAGTACGCCGATCAAGAAGTGCTCATCCGGTGTATTGGTGTACATGCAGGTCTTCAGGGTCAGCGCCGGTCCCGCGGCCAATGGGAAATAGCGGCTGGTGAAACCCCGCAACACAGCTTCGTCTTCGGCGTGAACGTCGCGGTCCATCAGGTCCGGGTCAACCTGCTGCAGCAGATGGTGAGAGCGGCCGATCTTGAATCCGGGGATGCTATAGGCGGGAAAGCCGTAATAGCGTCCCTCTTCGGTCGAGATACCGAAGACTGGGAAGGTCTCTGGGCGGAAGAGCTCCGGGCGTGTGGGTTGAAACCAGCCTAGCACCTGGCGCTCAGGCACTGCGCAGGTGGCTGCTTGGGGAACCAATTTGGCGGCCCAGGCTCCGGCCGTGACCACTAATCTACCCGCTGTGTAGGTGTCCCGGTCAGTGCGGACGCGCACGTCTTCGCCTTGAGCTTCCCAGTCCAGTACCGTTTCTAGAGTATGAATCTCGGCCCCGGCTTCTTCGGCTCTCCGGACGTGGCTAACGATACACCGCTCCGGCAGCAGGAAACCGCCGTCGGCCTGGTAGACCGAAGAGACCTCCTCGGGAAACCGGTAACCGGGAAACCGTTTGTTTACCTCAGAGCTGGTCAATATCTCGTAGGGGATGTCGTGCCGGTCGCAGGCTTCCTTGGCGCCTAAGAAATAACGGCTATCAGGGGGGCCGGCCCGGACCGAGCCGGTGGTGACCACCAGTTTCTCTCCGGCGGCGTCCTCCAACTGGTGCCACAACTCGTAGGCCCGGCGTACCAGCGGCACGTACGAAGGATGTTCCTGGAGGGTGTAGCGGATCATCCGCGAATGGCCGTGGGATGACCCCAGTTCGTGGGGAATGCCGTACTGCTCCAGCCCCAGGACCTTCCATCCTCGCTTGGCCAGATGGTAGACGGCGGCGCTTCCCATGCCGCCGACCCCGATAACGATCGCGTCATAACTGGGCATAGCGTTTCTTTTAGTCTCAACCCTCAGCGGGATTCAGTCTTTGATGGGTATTAGTCTCTGGGAATGGGCGTGCCTGGGGTCTTCATGCGCATGCTGAAGACCGAGGTGCGGGCGGTGAACAGCATGGTGCGGTTGTCCGGTCCGCCCCAGGCGCAGTTGGCGGGGATCTCCGGGAGCCGGATGATGCCCAGGTGGTTGCCCGAGGCGTCGAACACCCAGCAGCCCTCGGGGCCGGTACAGTAGACGCGGCCTTCCAGGTCAACCTTCATGCCGTCGGGAACGCCGTCCTCGGCCGAATACA
>JADFNR010000022.1:0-9367 GCA_022563275.1 Chloroflexota bacterium
CTCCTGGCTATAATTCGACGCGCCAGCCGACCAACGCTGGAGCGTTTCATTCCTTTTGGATTTGAAAAATGTAGACGAGGAGATTGGTCCCAGTCAGCCCTCACCAACTTTAGATTCTCCATCAACGGTCCCTCGACCTGTCTGTGTGGACAAGCCGATACTTCCGGCGTACTATTCTCCAAAAATGCCCAGCCTTATTGTTTTCGGTCTTGAAAACCAGACTCGTCCAAGGGTTGGCTGGGACAATTTCTACTTGAGGAGCCAGTGTCGATATGAGAGCTAAAAGTGATGAAGTTGATTTGACCGGCCAAGTTGCGCTCGTTACTGGGGGCGGCCGGGGACTTGGGCGCGCCTTCGCGGTCGAGCTTGCCAAGGCAGGCGCCTCGGTCGGTATAACCGCCCGCACTCAATCGCAACTAGACGAAACTGTGAAACTTGTGGAGGCATCTGGTGGCCAAGCCATAGCAATTTCGGCTGATGTTACCGATAAAGTTGCCATCGAAAAAGTAGTTGCCTCTTTGGAAGAACGCTTCGGTCCTGTTGATATCCTTGTGAACAACGCAGGTCTGGTTACTCCCCTGGGCAACGATTGGGAGCTAGACGCCGATGAGTGGTGGCAAACCTTCAACATCAATGTCAATGGCCCGTACATATGCACAAGGGCGGTAATCCCTGGCATGATGGCCCGACGTAAGGGGCGCATAATCAACATTACAAGCATCGGCGCACACACTGTCCACCGTTACGCGACAGCGTATTGCGCGTCTAAGGCGGCCATCAGCCACTTTACCAACTGCCTTGCGCCCGCATTAAAAGAGCATGGGATAGGTGTGTTTGCACTAGCTCCAGCAGGCCCAACGACGATGCACGAGTTACTGGCGAACGAGCCCAATCGTTCTCCCGAGATGAGAGAACTCTCTCGTCGACTATTAGAAGAAGGTCAACCAATGATGGATAGTAGCGTTCGCCTGCTAATGTACCTCGTATCTGGCAATGGAGATTCGCTTTCAGGAAGGCACATATCGTGGGATGACTCCGAGGACGAACTAACAAGCCGGGTGGATGAGATTGAAAAAGACGACCTCTATGTACTGAGGCTGCGTAGGTAGGTACAGCAAACTGCGTCGATGCCATCTCATAATTATTCACTCGCGCCTGGCAGGCGAACAATCAACGGTGTTTGCAAATAGTGAACACCCGACCCTACTCCATCTCCACCATAAATTGGATCAGGCTGCATTGGAAAGTCGAAGAACCCACTGCACGACCCCTAAAACGGCGATTCCAGACGCTAAAACGTATGTAGGTGGCGCTTGCTCAACCCACCACGAACGGGCGGCCTGTCTCACCACGAACGGGCGGAAGCTGCGCTTTGACTCATCCTGAGCCTCCCGAAGGACCATTCGGGTAGGACCAAGTACAGGTTGTACAAGACGCCTGCTTGCCCTTTACTCAGAGCGCTCTACCAGGCGTCGCCCACGTCGCCCCGGTCGGAGAGGCCCAATTCGGCCCAGTAACCCTTGCGGTCATCGGTTACCACCTCCAGCCGCTGGACCCACTTGGCCCATTGATAGCCATACTTGCCCGGCATGGCCAGGCGCAGGGGGAACCCGAACTTGGGCAATTCTTCCCCGTTGGTGGTGCTGGCCAAGAATGCCTCCCGTTCCCGCAAATCCTTTATCTCCAGCGAGACGTAATACCCATCGAGGCAGTGGAATACAACCCGTTGGGCCTGGGTACTGGCGCCCGCTAGGTCAAGCAAGTGGTGGACAGCCACGCCGGCCATGACCGAGTTATTGCGAAACCCGCCGACGCAGTCCATGCGCACCTGCCGGTCGACCGGTGGCATGGCCCGCAGCTCCGGCATGGACAGCGACAAAGGGCGTTCCACGGCCCCGTCCACGGTCAAGCGGAAAGTGTCGAGGTCCACGTTGGGGACGCCCCAATACGCCAGGCTGCCCAGTTCCTTGATCGGCGTGATCTCGGTCTGCTCCTCTATCTTAAGGAGACGTTTTTCCAACAGCACGCCCTTTATGAACAGGAAGGTTACCCCGCGGCGCGGCCGGAATGGGATCGCCTTCCAAAGGAAGGCCATGGCCCGGAGTAAGAGGACGTTCCCTCCAACCTTGATCAGCGCTTTGCGGTAGACGCGAGCGAACAAGAGCGGTTCCTTTGTATCGATGACAGTCTGATGGAAAGTATGGGCTATTACGGTTTAGATTCCCAAAGGCCGATACAGGTGCGCGGTCGCGCACTCAGCTTAGATTCGAAGCTCCAAAACTCATAACAACGCGCACCCAGCTTTCATTCGCCGCATCAAAACCCAAGACAAGCAGATAAAGGCTGACAGTTTTTACCAAGTCGAAGGCGTGTAGGGGAGCGCCCTATCAAGTATCGAGGTGCCCTAGCCATGGGAAATATCATCGGTAAGTCCGGCACGATTGTCGTCATACTTCTGGTGGCCCTGGTGTTCGCCGTGATCTTCATGCCGCAGCTACGTCAGTTCTTCCTGAATTTTCGCTCCGAGACGGTTACCATCGCCGATGCGCCGGCCCGGCGCGCGCTCGGGTCGGACGGCGGCACGCGAGACCTCAAGATCATCACCGTCTTGGGCCGCGACGGCATCCCGGCGATCCTTGATCCTGTATTTGGAAATCGGGCCGAGGCCATGGCCCAGATGCGGCTCTACGAGAGAGTGATCGGTGTTTCCATCAACGGTGAGAGCCGGGCCTATCCCATTAACCTGCTATCGCGGCACGAGATAGTTAACGACACGGTGGGCGGCAAAGCCATTGCCGTTACATGGTGACCCCTCTGCTTCACGGGCATTGTATATGCCCGAGAGATAGACGGAAAAGAGCACACCTTTGGGGTGTCGGGCAAGCTGATCATGAACGCCCTGGTGATGTACGACCACCAATCGGATACCTTGTGGAGCCAGTTCTTGAGCCGTGGCGTCAAGGGCCCCCTGGCCAACCGGGCCCTGGAGATCGTTCCCGCGGTCCAGACCACCTGGGAGCAATGGCTGAACCTGCATCCCGACACGTTGGTCCTGGACAAACGAGGGAGCTACGGGAGCGACACTTACGAGGGCTACTACAGAGGTGGGTCGGCGGGGATCATCGGCGAGTCCAACAAAGACAGGCGTCTGCCCAAGAAGGAGTTGGTCATGGGCATGGTGGTCTCCGGTTTCGCCAAAGCCTATCCGTTCAGCGCCATCTCCCAACAGACCGTGATCAACGACCACTTCGCTGGTGAGGCGGTGGTGATCACTTTTGAGCCGACATCCGAAAGCGGGGCGGCCTTCCAGCGGAGGTTGAACGGCAAGACCCTAACCTTTGAACCGGCCCAGGTGCGCGCGGGCGTGGCGTTGATGCGGGACCAGGAAACGGGCAGCCTCTGGCAGGTGCTGACCGGTCAGGCCGTCGAGGGGCCGTTATTCGGCGAAAGACTGGAACGGTTGCCGTCCCACTACTCTTTCTGGTTCGCCTGGAGCGATTTTCACCCTCAGACAGAACTCTACGAGCTTGCCGCCGGTTAGGTTCTCGCCAAGAAATCGGCGGCGTCTCTCACGCGGCGGCCCCACCATTCTGGGCCTTCCAGCACGTACTTCCACTCGGGGTTCTGCCCGGTGTCCCGGAGCCCGGCCATGACTTCGCGAAAGACCGGAGCGTCGGCCTCGGCAAACTCGAAGTACCCAACGAAGTCGTAGTTCCCCTCCAGGCCGTAGCCCTCCGGGGCGTGGACCAGCCGGCGGCTGATGTTGGGGACGCCCATGGCGCTGGCCAGGGCGTGTCCCTTGACCACCATGTTCTCGTTCTCGTCGTACCGGGGTAGGAAGAAGCTCTCGCGGTGTAAGAAATCCATCTGCCACCAGGCGTCGGTCTTGTTCATGGGGGTCACCGCCGCCAACTGGAACTTGTCACCGGGTCCGGGCGGCATGGCATGGGCGTAGGCGAACTCGCTCATGGCGTGGCTGGTGTAGCTGCGGGGCCGCATCACCCCCTCCAGGGTTTCCACTGAGCCGCCAGCCGTTTCAATCAGGGTGCGGAGGCCGGTCTCGTAGCCCTTGATCGGCTCCAGGGAGGCGCACTCCAGCCGTATCAGCCCGTTGGACTCCGACACCGCCTGATGGATGATCTGTTGTTGCGCGATGGACTCGGTCTCCGCCCGCAGCAACTGGAACCGCCCCCTGCCGAAAGCCTCGTCCGACGCCGGCCCGTCAACGTCATGCATGTTCTCCATTCCCTGGCCCAGCAGGTCAATGGCCCCGGCCAGTTCGCCGTCGGTCTCTTCGCCCACAGTGACGAACAAGAAAAGCTGGTGGCCGGTGACGGTGGTTGTCAGGTTAAGGTCTTGGGGTTGCATGATGCGTCCTTGTTGAAAACCAAAGATCCTTGTTTGGCTGGAATCCCGGTTATGATAACCGTTGCTGACAAAATGCAAAGGGCCGCGCATAGGTTACCATTCCCCCGGCCAACCTTGAGCGGCCCCATATATATGGGTACAATTGGTGGGCCGAGCTGACCTGGGGACTGGGTTTAGTCGTAAGACCCCTTTAATCGGCGGCTCAGCGGTTTTTTGGAGTTTGGCATGCCTAGCAAGGACAAAAAGCAGTGGCGGCGGGACACTTTGGACCCCTCGGTCAAGAAGTTCCCGGAACGGCGCGAAAAGTTTCAGACCGACAGCGGTCTGAATATCGACCCGCTCTACAGCCCCGAAGACCTGCAGGCCCAGGGCATGGACTACCAGAAGGACCTGGGCTATCCGGGCGAGTACCCCTACACCAGGGGCGTCCAGCCCAACACCTACCGGGGCCGGGTCTGGACCATGCGCCAATATTCGGGCTACGGCAGCGCCGCCGAAACCAACGAACGGTTCCGTTATCTCTTGGACCAGGGCCAGACCGGCCTGTCCATCGCCTTCGACCTGCCAACCCAGATCGGCTACGACTCGGACCACCGGCTGGCCAAGGGCGAGGTCGGCAAGGTGGGAGTGCCCATCTGCAGCCTGGCGGACATGGAGACCCTTTTCGATGGGATCCCCATGGACAAGGTCAGCACCTCCATGACCATCAACGCCACCGCCTCGTTGCTGCTGTGTTTCTACATCGCGGCGGCCCGGAAGCAGGGCGTCTCCCAAGACCAGATCAGCGGCACCGTGCAGAACGATATCCTCAAGGAATACATCGCCCGGGGCACCTACGCCTACCCGCCCCGGCCCTCCATGCGGTTGGTGGTGGACCTATTCAAGTACTGCACCGAGAACGTGCCCAAGTGGAACACCATCAGCATCTCCGGCTATCACATGAGCGAGGCCGGCGCCACCGCGGTGCAGGAACTGGCCTTCACCTTCTCCAACGCCATCGCCTACGTTCAAGCGGCGTTGGACGCCGGTCTGAAGGTCGACGACTTCGGCCCCCGGTTGTCCTTCTTCTTCGTGGCCCAGAACAACCTGTTTGAAGAGGTGGCCAAGTTCCGGGCGGCCCGCCGCATGTGGGCCCGGATAATGAAAGAACGCTTCGGCGCCAAGGACCCGCGCTCCATGATGCTGCGGTTCCACACCCAGACCTCCGGCGTGAGCCTCACCGCCCAGCAGCCCGACAACAACCTGATCCGCTGCACCATTCAGGCGTTGTCGGCCATCCTGGGCGGGTCCCAATCGATCCATGTGAACTCCCGGGACGAGGCCCTGGCTCTGCCCTCCGAGGAGTCAGTCCAACTGTCCCTCAGGACCCAGCAGATACTGGCCTTCGAGAGCGGGGTTTCCGACGTGGTCGACCCCCTGGGCGGCTCGTATTACATCGAGAGCCTGACCAACGAGTTGGAAGCCAAGGCCCTGGAATACATCAAGCGTATCGACGATATGGGCGGCTCGGTGGAGGCCATCGAGCTGGGCTTCCAAGTAAGGGAGATCGGGGACGCCGCCTACCGGCACCGGCAGGAGGTGGAGTCGGGCGACCGGACCATCGTCGGCGTGAACCGGTTCACCACCGAGGAGCCTCCCATCGAAGGGCTCTTGCGGGTGAATGAAGAGGCCACCCGGATACAGATCCAGCGGCTGGAACGGCTCCGGAAGGAGCGCGACGGTGGCAAGGTGAAGGCCGCACTGGAGCGGCTGGAACAGGTGGCCAAAACTGAAGAGAACACCGTTCCGGTCATCTTGGAGTGTGTGGAGAATCACTGCACCCTTGGGGAGATCAGCCAGGTATTCCGAGGGGTCTTCGGAGAGCAGGAAGGAATCCTCACATTCTAGCCGCCGGCTGGCACAGCCGGGTTTTCTACCTGCCGGTGGACAACCGCACCTACGAGGCTAACTAGACATAACAGGGTAAAAATGGAGAAATGTCATGCCTGATCTGATACTGACTGAAGAAGAGCAGATGCTCCAGACCACGGTCAGGGACTTTGTCGACCGCGAGATCGCCCCCAGGGCGAGAGAGGCGGATGAGAAGGCCGAGTTCCAATGGGACAACTGGCGCGGCCTGGCCGACCTGGGGCTGACCGGGCTGGGTATCGACACCAAGTACGGAGGCAGCGGCCCGGCCGGCTACCGGCAGGTGTCCATCGCCGCCGAGGAAGTGGCCCGGGGCGACGCCTCCACCAGTGTCAGCTGGCTGGCCCACCTGGCCCTCGGCGCCGCCTGCATCGCCCGGTTCGGCACCGACGAGCAGAAGGAACGGCTGCTCACTCCCCTGGCGTCGGGGGAGGCGGTGGCCGCATTCGCGCTCACCGAGCCCAGCGGCGGTTCCGACGCGGCCGCGCTCCAGACCACGGCCACCGAGCGGGACGGCACCTTCTTCCTTAATGGAAGCAAGATGTTCATCACCAACGCCTCCGTGGCATCGACCATCGTGGTCTTCGCCACCGAGGACCGTTCCAAAGGATACAAGGGCATCAGCGCTTTCCTGGTGCAGAAGGACTCGCCGGGACTGACCATCAATCCCTTGCACGGCAAGCTGGGCATGCGCAGTTCCACCACCGATGAGATCGTCTTTCAGGATACGCCGGTCAGTTCCAACAACCTGCTGGGCGAGCGGGGACGGGGCTTCAACCTCGCCATGGAGATACTGACCCAGAGCCGCATCATAATCGCCGCTCAGAGTGTGGGCATCGGCCAATCGGCCCTGGAGGCGGCGGTCCGCTTCGCTCAATTGAGGGAGACCTTCGGCGTTCCCATAGCCCAACACCAGGGCATCCAATTCATGCTGGCCGACATGGCCGTTGGGGTCCACACGGCAAGGGTGGCCACCATGAACGCCGCGAGTCTGATGGACGCGGAACAGCCCTTTTTGCAGGAAGCCTCCATCGCCAAGCTGATGGCGTCGGAGATGTGCATCGACGTGGCCAACAAAGCGATACAGATCCACGGCGGGGCCGGGTACTTCCAGGAGGCCGGGGTGGAGCGGATCTTCCGGGACGCCCGGGTAACGACCATCTATGAAGGGACCTCCGAGGTACAACGCATACTCATCGCCAAGCAACTGTTGGCGCAATACCCGGTTTAAACGCCCCGTCTCCGACTATGTCGAGAGTCCCGACTCCGTCGGACCTAACCTTCCCCCTTGCGATGGAGAAGGGACTGAATATGTATAAGGAGAGAAGTCCACAGTGACCGAAGTCTGCACCGTTAACTACATCGACCACGTGGGCGTGGCCGTAAAAGACATCGAGGCGGCTTTGGCCTTCTTTAGAAAGGTCTTCGACGTGCCTGACGCTGAGATAGAATTGATGGAAGACCAAGGCGTCCGCGCCACTCTGATCGAGGTGGGCCAGACAAGACTGGAGCTGCTGGAGCCCACCGGCCCGGAGTCGGGAGTCGGACGGTTCATCGAGCGGCGGGGGGAGGGGCTGCACCATCTGGCATTCAACGTCACCGATATATCCGGCAAGCTGCGAACGTTGCAGACGCTGGGCGTTGACCTCATCGACCAGACCCCCAGGGAGGGCCTTTCGGGAACCATCGCCTTTGTCCATCCCAGGTCGGTGTTCGGTATCTTGACGGAGTTGGTGGAGAGTAACCCCAAATGATGATCGAGATTAAGGAAGACGCGGGGTATCATGCAGGATAACAACCGTCCCATAAGGGTGCTGGTGGCGAAGCCGGGGCTGGACGGCCACGACCGGGGCGCCAAGGTGATTGCCAGGGCCCTCCGGGACGCGGGCATGGAAGTTATTTACACCGGCATCAGGCAGAGCCCTCAGATGATTGCCCAGGCCGCGGCACAAGAAGATGTCGACGTGATCGGGATGAGCATCCTTTCCGGCGCTCACCTTGAGATACTGCCAGAGATCATGGGTCTATTGCGGGAGCTGGGCATGGACGACGTGATCGTGGTCGTGGGCGGGATCATCCCCGAGGTCGACCGCCAGCCACTAAAAGACATGGGTATATCCGAGGTCTTCGGCCCCGGCACGACAACCGGCGCCATCGTCGAGTTCATCCAAGAGAAGGTCAAAGACCGGACTGGAGCCTAGTAAGACCCCATAGAATGATTCGCGCGCGGTTTTTGGTCTATCCAGGGGTAGCTAGGTTATTGACAAGACGGTTTTCGCGCGCCTGAGAAGCCGTTTTCACTTGACATCCAACCATGAGTGGCACCTATAATTGTGACCGGCTATCACCGGGGTTTGGGTAGGCTCGATGTATTACAACTTGGCTCAGTTGTTGAAAGAGCCCACCGGATCGACGAGATACTACGAAGTAGACGGCTCGTTCATCGGCCCTGAGAATAGCATGGACCGGGCCCAGGGATGGGTCTGGGTGATTCGGACGCACCAAGGTGTTTTGGTCCGCGCCGAGCTGGAGACCTGGGTCAAGTTGACCTGCGGCAGGTGCATCGACCAGTTCGAATTACAATCCAGATTAAAAATGGAAGAAGAGTCCTTCCCGACAGATGACCTGGTGTCGGGTCAGACGACAGATTCCTCGGAAGAGACGGAAGGCGTGATTCATCTCGATGCCCAGCATGTTCTGGACATGACCGAGGTGCTGCGCCAATGCGTTCTCACCGAGGTACCGATAAAACCCTTGTGCTGTGAGGAATGCTTGGGCCTGTGCCCGGGATGTGGGAGCAACTTAAACAAGGAAAAATGTAAATGTAATGCAGCTCTAGCTGATCCCCGATGGGTGTCTCTGGCGGAGCTGTAGACTGAGAGGCGGGAATAACCGGTCTTCTCGATTTTGTAAAACTACTCAGGAACCCCAACAGATTCACACTTCGGACTATTTCCTAAAACTGTAGCTATTCCCCCTTCTCAGCCTCCCACAGCAGTAAAAGTGTACGCTTTATCGTCTGCCTGGTAGAATTACTGGCGGCGATTATTGAAGTATTGCGTGCTGACTAAAAAAAAGGACGTGACCAACC
>JADFNR010000022.1:9463-32710 GCA_022563275.1 Chloroflexota bacterium
CAGGCGGTCAGCGCCAAGGCCGTGGCCGGCCACAGTTTGGGTGAGTACACTTCCCTTGTGGCGGCTAGCGTCATCGAGTTTCCCGATGCCGTGCGGTTGGTCCGCAAACGTGGTGAACTAATGAACCAGGCTGCCATCAACCGTCCCGGCGCCATGGCCGCCATTCTGGGACTCAATGAGATGGCCTTCTCCCAGATCTGTGATGAGACCGGTGTGGAACTGGCGAATATAAACACCGACGACCAGATCGTGATCAGCGGCGATAAGATCGCCGTGGCCCGTGCAATGGACTTGGCCTCGGCCCGCGGCGCCAAGAAGACGATACCTCTGCCCGTCAGCGGGGCGTTCCACTCCTCATTGATGTTTGAAGCGGAGGCAGGTCTGGCCGATGCGATCCAGGCCCTCGATTTCAAAAACCCCAAGATGCCAGTTGTCGGCAATTGTGATTCCAAGCCGTTGTCCACGGCGGACGAGATCCGCAGCGAGTTGGTCAACGGCCTCTGCCACTGCGTTCTATGGAAGGATACAGTCCGCCATCTAGTGGATTCTGGGGTGAGCCAGTTTGTGGAGTTCGGTTCCGGCGGGGTACTGGCAGGTCTAATCAAAAGAATCGACCGAGGAGTCAAGGTAACCACCGTGTCAGACACCGCTTCCATGCGGAAACTGGCTGAGGAAATAGCCTAGGCTGCTCGAGTTTTTAAATGGTGACCCATGATTAGGGTTAAATACACAGACCAAAGGCGACAATCAAGAACGGCGGCACTGCAATCACTGTACGCTGCCGATGTGCGTGGCATCTGGAATGACCCGCCATTGGAGTGGTTGGACGATGACCAAGAGCTGCCGGAGAGTTGCATAGAATTCGCTCAGGAACTCTTGAGTGGCGTTTCTAAAAGCCACTTAGGGCTGGACAACGTGATCACCCGCTACGCTCCAGCGTGGCCGGTGAGCCAATTGTCGGTCATAGACCGCAACATCCTGCGCATAGCCCTATTCGAGTTGATATACACCCCTGGAACTCCCAGAAAGACGGCCATCAACGAGGCCGTGGAGTTGGCGAAAATCTTTGGCAGCGAGAGTTCGGCTCGGTTCATCAACGGGGTTTTAGGATCCGCGATGTCTGGATTGGAGTCAGGAGAGATCGCCACCATCGAGCCTGTGCCTGAAGGGAGATGATTAATTGACCACTGTTTATGACAGAGTAAAAACCATCGTGGTCGATAAGTTGGGAGTTGAAGAGGGCGAGGTCACAGAGACTGCGTCTTTCATTGAGAACCTGAATGCCGACTCCCTCGACCTGGTGGAATTGATAATGGCGTTTGAAGAGGAATTCTCCACGGGCGATGCTCAGTTGGAGATATCCGATGAAGACGCCGCCAATATCGCGACGGTTAGCGACGCCGTGACTTATCTCAAGGACCACGGCGTCAAAGACTGAGGCCCCGTTGGGCGGTACCCGGCTGTGGGATACGGTGAGGCGGTGGTGGGAGCCGATGATTGAAGAACACCACTTCGGGACACTATTCCGGTTTCGTCTTTCCCCCTCACCCAGTCTCTATCGTTGCCCAACGCCCCATTCTCTTACCGTACGGTTCCCCCGCGGCGGCCAAGGGGGGAAAGGCGGCTATCATGCCTGCAGCCACCAGTTACCGGCCGAAATAGAGTAAAAAAGTAACTGCAATTCATCGCACTTTCCAAATAGACCAGTCAAACGGCGCCACCAGCAGCCCAGATGATGGGCCGCAAACCCCAGTTGGCTAACACAGTCGAACCGGGAGGTTGGAAACCATGACTTCATTTCATGACGGCACCGGCAACGACGGGATCAGCGGCAACGGCGATAACTGGACCGGCGGCAACGAGGCTTACGCGGCCACGGGGTCTGAAGGACCCAACGACACCGGTCCGGATGCCGCGGGGGTTAGCCCGATGAAAACCCTGGATCAGATCGCCCACTTGGTGAGAAATTGCACCGACTGCCCCTTGTCCGGGGGCCGCACCAACGCGGTCCCAGGGGAAGGAAACCCCCAGGCCGAAGTGATGTTCATCGGCGAAGGTCCCGGTTTTCAAGAAGACCGCTTGGGACGCCCCTTTGTCGGCCCCGCCGGTAAACTGCTGGACGGTCTGCTGGCGTCCATCGGCACCAACCGTTCCGATGTATTCATCGCGAACATGGTCAAATGCCGGCCTCCCGATAACCGGGACCCGGCCCCGTCGGAGATTGCCGCCTGTACCAAATACCTGGACCGGCAGATAGAGCTGATCAACCCCAAACTGATCGTCACGTTGGGCCGGTTCGCATTTGGGCGGTATTTCCCGGGGGAGGGCATCACCAAAGCCCGGGGAAAACTCAGAGAGAAAGACGGGCGATTGATCTTTCCCGTGCTTCACCCAGCCGCGGTGTTGCGCCGGGAAGAGCTAAGGCCCACAATGATAAAAGACTTCAAAACGATTTCGGAGATATTGGAGGGCGGACGGAAGGACGCTGGCAGGGAGCCGGGCGGAATTACGCCTGAAGCACCACAAACAGCCCAGTTTTCCTTTTTGGACGCCCCTGGCCAAGCAGCCGTTCCCACGGCGCAGCCCGAGACATCCACCGTCAACGTAGAAGAAGCACCCCGGCCCGAGCAATTGACCCTATTCTAAGAGCCGGCCGGGTAATCCATATCTAGGAACGACTAAAACGTTGACATCTCAGCTACGCATCATTCCCCTGGGCGGCCTCGGGGAAATCGGTAAAAACATGATGGCCCTGGAGTACGAGAACGACATCATTGTCGTCGATTGCGGGGTCCAATTCCCCGAGGAAGGAATGTTTGGGGTCGACCTGATCATCCCAGACGTTTCTTATCTGATAGAACGGGCCGACAAGGTCCGCGCCATCCTCATCACACACGGCCACGAAGACCACATCGGCGCCTTGCCGTTCATCTTGCCGAAATTGAAGGTACCGGTCTACGCGCCGCGGCTGGCCCACGGCCTGATCACCGCCAAACTGAAAGAACGCCGGGCGGCCCGGGACTCCGTCGTGACTCCCATCGACCCGGGCGTGATCCATCAATTTGGCGAAAGCTTTGAGGTCTCGTGGTTCCGGGTGTGCCATAGCATCCCAGACGCCATGGGTATCGCCATCGGGACCCCGCTGGGCACGGTGATTCACACCGGGGACTTCAAGATCGACCACACTCCGGTGGACGGCCGCATCTTCGACCTTCCGGCCTTGGCCCACTATGGGGACGATGGCGTTTTGCTGCTGTGTTCCGACTCCACATACGCGGAAGTGCCGGGATATACCACTTCGGAGCGGGTGGTGGGAGAGGCCCTTGACCGGGCCATCGGAGAGGCGAAGGGCCGGGTATTGGTCGCCACATTCGCATCGTTGGTATCCAGGGTCCAGCAGGTGGTGGACGCCGCCGAGAAACATGGCCGAAAAGTCAGCATCGTGGGGCGGAGCATGGTTGATACCGTGAAGGTGGCCACTGAATTGGGCTATCTGACAGTGCCGGAGGGAGTGCTGGTTCCCTTGCGCGAAACGAGGAAGCTGCCGCCGGAACAAGTGGTCCTGATGACCACCGGCAGCCAGGGAGAGCCGACCTCGGCCCTGGTCCGGATCGCCAAGCAAGAGCACCGCGACGTCACTATCATGGCCGGAGACACGGTGATAATCTCCGCCACTCCCATACCGGGGAATGAGCTCGCGGTTAGCCACACCATCGACAACCTGCTCCGCCAGGGGGCCAAGGTGCTCTATGACAAGATCGCCACCGTCCACGTCCACGGGCATGCCAGCCAAGAGGAACTCAAGCTTGTGCTGCGTCTGGTACGGCCGAAGTACTTCGTGCCGGTCCACGGCGAATACCGGCACCTGACCGCCCATGCCCAATTGGCCTGGGACTTGGACGTGGCCAAAGACGGGATCTTCGTGATGGAAGACGGCGACGTGCTGGAACTGTCGGAAGACGGCGCACGCATGGATGACCGGATCTCCGCCGGACCCATCTTCGTGGACGGTCTGACCACCCGGGACAACCGGAGCCCGGTGCTCAGTGAGCGCCGCAGCCTCTCCAAAGATGGAGTGGTGGTGGTTGTGGTGACCACGGACAAGAAGAACGGCAAGCTCGTAGGTGAGCCCGTGGCCGTCTCCAGCGGGTTCCTGGACGACTCAGAAACGGGCAATCTTTTCGAAGAACTGAGCGTCGCCGTGGCCCAGGAATTAACCAGCAACGGGGCCCGCCAACCTGAAAAGGGCGAAAACGGCGAATTAAAGGCAAAAGTCAGAGAAACTGCCCGCAGTTTCATAGCTGGCGCCGTGCGTCGTTCCCCTATGATAATTTCAGTGGTTTTGGAGGTTTAGTCCAGCCACTCGCCGGAAACCGGCCATAGTAACTGCCACTGGAGGGATATAGTGGCCAGTTCAATTGGGAGGAAGCGGCGTAATACCGCTTCGCCATCGATCAAAGACCTCATCCATGGAGCCCCCGGGTCGCTGATAGACGCTCTGGCCATATTGGCTATTGGTCTGTCCGTCGGCCTGTACTTTGGCTTCTCCAATGACGCACGTGAACGGGCCATCGAGGCCTTGGGCTACGGCTGGGTTCCCGTTGGACTCCTGGTTGCCGTAACCCTCGTCACACTCCGTTACAACCACCGCGTTCTTTTTACTCACTGGCGCCGCTGGACCATCGCCGCGGCAATGGCCGCCATGTCCGTCGGCGTTCTGTCCACCATATTCCCCTCCGACGGCGCCCTCGAAGACGTTAGCCTTGGCGGCATATGGGGCGGTTACTTGGGCGGCACGCCTGCGATTCTCGCGGCCGTCAAGATAGCCGGAATCGCGTTGGTTGTTCCTCTCATCATCAGGCCAAAGCTGGCCGCCACCCGGTATTTGCGGTACACCAAAACAGGCCTATTCGGCGTCCAGCTGGGCCTGATCTGTCTCTACGTCGGCATCCAGCAGTCCGCCCGTTTCTTGGACCGGAGAGCCCGTATCTTGCGCTACGGGATGTATCGCCACGCCTCACGCAAAGACCTGCTGAAGATGTTGGTCTTGGGCCCGTCCAAAGCTCCGGTGCGCACCCTGGCCTATCAAGGGGACTCGGAGGCCGCCTTAGACCTAAGTGTTGGCCCTGAACAAGAGTCAGAATGGGACCTGGCGGGTCAAGACGGTCTCAATGCATTGGACAGCCACGATGAAGACGACAGGGAAGAGCCCAAACCGGGGCTGATTCCCACCTGGGACACCAAAGAGCCCCCGCCCAGAAAGGCCCCCACGCCGGCCCGGGCGGTCAGGGGCGACGCCAACGCCGGAAAAAGAAGCAAGCTAGGCTGGCAGACACCCCCGGTGGACATGCTGGCGCCGCCCGACACCCACCATGCCCCTGAAGCCGCGCTTCAAGAGATGGCGAGGCTGGTGGAGACCACGCTGAGCGACCACGGCGTAAGAGTGGAAGTCACCGAAGTGAAAGCCGGACCCAGGATTGTGCGTTTCGGGTTGGTTCCCGGTTGGGTGCCCAAGAAAGGAGATGCAGGCCGTGGCGCCATCGGTCTCGACACGAACGATGCTGACCCGTCGGCCCTGGAACGCAGCCGGGTTAAGGTCCAGAGCATATTGATCCGTGAAAAAGACATGGCCCTGGCGCTGAAGACGCCGTACCTGAGGATCGAGGCGCCGGTGCCCGGTGAAGCTCTGGTGGGTCTGGAAGTGCCCAGCCCCTCGCCCAGCAAGGTGCACCTGAGAGAAGTGATGGAGACCCCGGCCTTCACCAAGTTGGCGGCCAAAGGGGGTTTGCCCATCGCCCTGGGTCAGGACACCGGAGGCAGCCCGGTGGTCCTGGACCTGGCCGCGTTGCCCCATATGTTGATCGCCGGCGCCACCGGCAGCGGCAAGAGTGTCTGCATCAACTCCATCGTCGCTTCACTCCTGCTCACCAAGACGCCCGATCAGTTGCGTATCCTCATGGTGGACCCCAAGCGGGTCGAGTTGACGCCGTTCAACGGGATCCCCCATCTGGTGGGTCCGGTGATCGTCGATGTTGAAGAGGTCAACACCTCCCTTCGGGGGCTGATCCGGGAGATGCTGAACCGCTACAAACTGATGGAAGAGACCGGCGCCAGGAACATAGAAGGTTATAACAAACGGGCCAAAGAGAAGATGCCCTTCCTGGTGTTGATCGTGGATGAGCTGGCCGACCTGATGATGGTCGGCGGGTTCGAAGTGGAACAGAACCTGGTGCGGCTGGCCCAACTGGGCCGGGCCACCGGAATCCACCTGGTGTTGGCCACTCAACGCCCGTCGGTCAATGTGGTGACTGGTCTGCTCAAGGCCAACATACCGGCCCGCGCCGCTTTTGCCGTGGCGTCCCAGGTCGATTCCAGAGTCATTCTTGACGCCGTTGGGGCGGAGAAGCTGTTGGGCAAGGGTGATATGTTGCTGCTGCACAACGAGTCGCCCAAACCCAGCCGGGTCCAAGGCACATTGGTCTACGACCAGGAGATCGACCACATCGTTGAGTTCTGGCTGGGCCAAGAAGGCCCTGCCTTGCCGGTCATCGACGTGCGCGACCCAGAAGGTGAAGAAAGCGAGGGCGACGTGGACGCCCGTATCATGGAAGAAGCCAGGGAACTGGCCGCGAGAAATCCCCAATTGACCGGTTCCTACCTGGAGCGGCGGCTGAAGATCGGCAGCCGCAAGTCCGAAGAGGTGATGGAATTATTGGAAGAAGAGGGCTTTTTCGACCCGCGCTAACAGGGTAAGCTGAAGGGCTCTTCCACAGGCGCTGATCATCTCTCGCCATCGGGCTGCTTTATAACCGGGTCCAAGTTGCCGCTTCTGCTATTTCGCAACCGGCCGGAATTCAACTATTTTTCAACCGCGCTCTGGTTTGCTATTATGGGCCTATCTCGTGTACCCAGGTTGAATAGATAGTTTTTGCTGATAGACCTTCATACTCACAGCTATCCCCACTCTGACGACAGTTTCATGAGCGTGGACGAATTGATCGAGGGCTCCAAGTCGTTGGGACTGGACGGTATCTGCCTCACCGATCACGATGCTTTCTGGACCGACGAGCAGATTCGAGACCTTTCCAGCAAGCACGAATTCTTGGTTATTCCCGGCTGTGAGATCAATACCGAGGCCGGCCATGTACTGGTCTTTGGACTAAGCCAGTACGAATTCGGCATGCATAAACCGGAATTTCTACGGGCGTCCGTAGATCAGGTGGACGGAGTGATGATCGCGGCACATCCATACCGGCGGCGCTTTCTGGAAGAACCGGCTGAACGTCCGGGAGTCAGGGAAGAGATGCTGGAGCGGGCCAGCGGTGACGGATTCTTCCGGATGTGCCGGGGCATCGAGGCGCTGAACGGACGGGGCCTGGCCATCCAGAACCAATTCTCCCTGGAGTTGGGTGGACGCCTGAGCACCAACATGACAGCCGGCAGCGACGCACACAAGGTGGAACAGATCGGCACCGTGGCAACAGAATTTCAACGGCCTGTATCCTGCCTGGAAGACCTGATTCGGGAATTGCGGGAAGGCCGTTACCAGCCGGTGGACCTGAGGCAAAAAGCCGTACCCCGCACCCAATGAAATGATTAGACGGAACTCTTTGGAAAATGACTGTATTACTTAAAATAGAAGACCTGACGGTGAGCTTCGGCACCTCCGCTGGACGGGTAAAGGCCCTGAACAACGTGAATCTCTCCCTGGAGGAAGGCGAGGTTCTATGCGTTGTGGGGGAAAGCGGTTCAGGAAAAAGCACCCTGGCGCTCTCAATCATGGGGCTTCTGCCGCACAACACAGAGATCTCTGACGGCCGGATAATGTATCGGGATATTGACCTTCTTCGGGCCGGGCCGAACCAGATGCGTGACTTGAGAGGCCGGGAGATATCTCTGGTGTTCCAGGACGCCCAGTCCGCGCTGAACCCCATCGAGTCCATCGGACCCCAGTTGGAAGAGGTGATCCTGGCGCACACTGACATCTCGCTCCGCAACGCCAACCGGATGGCCCAGGACATGCTTTTTGAGATGGGGATGGCCGATCCCAAGCGTGTGATGGGACAGTACCCATTCGCCCTGAGCGGTGGCATGTGCCAGCGGGTGATGATGGCCATGGCCCTGGTTATGCGCCCAAAGCTACTGATCGCCGACGAGCCCACATCGGGCCTAGACGTCACACTTCAGGCTGAGATACTGCAGCGGATCAGGGATCTGGTGAAAGAACAAAACGCGTCGGTCCTGCTGATCACCCACGACATGGGGGTGGTTGCGGCCATGGCCAATAGAGTGAGCGTGATCTACGCGGGGAACGTTGTGGAGGACGCCGAAGTCGTCCCGTTGTTCAGTCGGCCCCAACACCCTTACACTTGGTCGTTGTTACAGGCGTTGCCCCGAATAGACGACCCGGGCCGGAGGATCGAGCCTTTACCCGGATCACCTCCCGACATGATCAAACTGCCCGGGGAATGCCCCTTTTTGCCCCGCTGCTTCAAAGCGCAGAACCAGTGCCGGACCGATCCCAAGCCCAAGTTAACGGAGATCGAAGAAGGGCACTTGGTCGCTTGCTACAACCCGGTGGTGCCTGAAAAAGAAGCCTAGAGGCTCTGGGTTATCGTGGCGGGGTGCGGCCAGGGTCGTCCTGACATTCGGGGACTTCATCTGGAAACTTCATCGCCCACCAGCAATTCCAGGGCCAGATCGGGTTCCAACCTGCCGCGTTTAATGGCTAGATCGGTCTCCAAAAGCCGGTCGTAGCGCCAGATGATCTCCGGCATGGGATGACGCCGGGCTTGCTCCGCGGTTTTCCGCACCACAAAGTCTGACGATGTGCCCAGCCGTCCCTTCAACTCGCTCTGTGGTATTCCACGGTCGATGGCGTCCCTGGCCAGCGCCAACAGGCGGAGTTGGCGTTCGACCATGCTGATGACATATAGGGCTTCCCGGCCGTCCTCTTTCAACCGGTGCAGCAGGCGCAAGGCCACGCCGGGGCGGCCGTCGATCATTGCATCGATAGCGGCGAAGATGCTGGCCTCGCGGATTTGTGAGACCATCTCGCCCACGTCCTTCTCTTGTATCTCCCGGCCCGAGCAATACAGGGACAACTTCTCCAGTTCCTGGTCCAGGGTCCATAGGTCGCTGCCCACCAGGTCGGTGATGGACCGGTTGGCCGATGGGCTGATGGATGAGCCCTTGGCCTCGACCTTGGACTTCACCCAACGGGCCAGAGCCTCGCCGGACGGAGCGGACAATTCTTCCACCTGGGCCACGGGCCGCAGCATGCGCAGCAGCGGGTTGTTAGCGCCCAATGACCCGTCGGTGAACACCAACACGGTGGTATCCGGCATCTGAGGGATGGCGTCGCCCAAGACTTGCCATTGGCTGGCGACTCCCGAATTCTCGGAAGAACCGCGTCCGCGGCCCCGCCCCCGGCCCCGGCCTTGGGACTCGGCCGTGCCCAGCAGCCCTTCGACTATCACCAGACGGTAATCGTCCATGAAAGGGAGCGCGTTGCACATGCTTAGCAGTTCGCCGGGCTTGGTCTGAGACCCGATCAGACGGTGCCGGTTGGCTTCCAACACATCCGATGCCCCAACCTCGGCGATCAGCTCGTCCAGCCGTTTGGGCACCAGGAAACTATCTCCGTGGAGCAGATATACGGGCAATTTGGACTCCCCAAGTCAACACGGGTCCGGCGGGCCGGATTATATCACCAGCCCCCTCGGCTCACGCCCGGCGATCGGTGTGTCGATCGTCACCATTTTCCGAGTGGCGGTAGTATCGGTTGTGTGGTTTAATGATTCGGGCCTTTACGGGCCTCTAAGAAGCATCAAGATACCCCATAAAGAGAGCATTTAAAGATGGATTTTGCCCTTTTCTCGCATGTCCCCTGGCCGGAAGGAACGGAAGCCAAGCAGGTTTACGACGACATCACGGAAGAGTTTGTGCTTGGTGAGGAACTGGGGTTCAAGAGCGCCTGGATGGCGGAACACCATTTCACCCGCTACGGACTGGGCTCGGCGCCCATGGTCCTAGCCAGCAACATATTGGCGAAGACCACGACTCTTAGATTGGGATCGGCCGTGCTGGTGTCCCCGCTGCATCTACCAGCTAGGTTGGCTGAAGAGATTGCCACTCTGGACGTGCTGAGCGGAGGCCGCGTAGATGTTGGTTTCGGGCGAGGGGCCGCCAGGTCTGAATACAACGTCGCCAACGTTCCGGCGGAAGAGAGCCAAAGGCGGTTTCAAGAATCGATCACCATGATCGAGGGGCTTTGGACCACCAAGAATTACACCTTCGAGGGCGAGCATTACAAGGTGACTAATGCGAACCTTGTTCCGCAGCCGGTGCAAAAACCCCACCCGCCCATCCACATCGCTGCCACCCGCACCAAAGCGACCCAGGAGTTTGTCGCCGAATCCGGTCATCCGCTGATCATCGGCGTGGTGCTGGACACTCTTGACGCGTTGGAGTTGTGCCACACCATGGTCGATCTGGCAAAGTCCAAGGGCAACAAAATGACCATGGGCCAGATTCCATTCTTCCGCTATTTCTACGTGGGCGAGACCGAAGAAAAGGCCAGGGCCGACACCAAGGCGGCGTTGGACTGGAACATAGACATGATTCAGTGGCGCCGCACCTTCGAAACAGGAAGTGAGGTCTGGGAGAAGATGGAAGACTTCCGGAAGAACCGCACCGAGCTTCCGCCCAGCTACGATTACCTGTACGAGAACCGGGCCTTCATCGGCTCCCCGGACCAGATCATCGCCAAGATAAAAGCGCTGCAGGACGAGGGAATCGAATACTTCGGCTGCAACTTCTCCTTTGGCGGCATGCCCCAGAAGAAGGTGCTCAAGTCCATGCGGCTATTCGCCAAAGAGGTGATGCCCGCGTTCAAGTAGGGGTCGGGTTGCCGGCATTAAAACTCGGGATCTTGACCGCGGTTGGAGTGCCATAGAGCCAATATCTCAACTTGGTCGGGCCGTGTACGATAGTAGAGGAAATAGCGAATCCGACCCAGATAGACCCTTCGGACCCCTTGTAGTGCCACGTTCGTTGCCGCCGTGCCGATGCCCGGTTGTTGTGAGATTAAGTCGAGTGCTTGTTACAAGTCATCACGAAATGCTTGGGGAGCGGCGGTTCTGTTAGCCGACCACCAGTTTGCCGCCTCTTGAATCTGCAGCGAAGCGCTTTCAACGACCCTGATGGGCAACATCAGGCTGGCTACGAGATGTTCTTAATCACGTCATCGCCGTCGACCAGGTCGTCCCGGTCCGCTTCGGAGATGGCTTGAAGAAGCGCTGCCTCGTCTTCAGCGCTGAGCGTGAAGGTGCGCTCATCCGAGATCAAGACCGTGACCGTGGACCCTTCGTCGAGAGGGTCGCCTTCGACGATCACATGCCCACCAACGACTTTCCCTTTAGTAATCCGCATGTCTAGATTTTACCCTTGATCTGCGTCCGTTGCTACGGTTGGGCCGGCAGACGTTCGCCGTGGAAGCCGGCGCGGTCTTCGAAGGACGTTCCGGGCTCTGGGTAGACCTGGCGGTAGAGGCCCCGGGTCCTGGCCTTGATGGTTTTATTTACCCGCAGGTAAAGCTCCGTGGGGCGGGCGTTCTGGTCCTTGTACATCTCGCTCTGCAACGGGCTGCCGTCTTCCATCTCCCAGATGCACAGGTATTTGAGTGCGTTATTGTTGTTATCACCCTCCAGTTTGAACCGGCGGGCGGAGACGTAGCCGGGGATGGCCATACGCTCGGGCAGGTGCTGCTCGTTGTACCACTTGTTGAATTCTTCTTCGTCTGCCGCGTCCACTTCCATGGTCACCACCAAGACAGTGTTGCCGATGTGCTGTGAAGGGTCGTTGCCGTTCTTCTGCGCCATATTTGTCACCAATCGTTCGAGATATTTAGACTAATTTTTGAGTGCAACCCGCCCATGGAAACCCGGCGAGCCAGCCGCTTGCGGGAGGGTGGTGGGGTAGTATAGCATTGGGCGTGGTTTTTCGCGGCGTAATGTATGCGCTCCATGAGACTGGCAAGGTGATTGCATGAACCAAAAGGTCCGCCTCAAGGTCAACGGCACCGACCACGAATTGGACATCCCTGCCCGGCGTCTGCTGATTGATTGCATCCGGTATGACATCGGCCTTACCGGCACCAAAGAAAGTTGCAGCGTGGGGGTTTGCGGCGCCTGTGCGGTGTTGGTTGACGGCGAGATGTATGCCTCATGCATCACCTTGGCGGTGGCGGTGGACGGCTCGGAGATCACCACGATTGAGGGCATCGCCGAGAACGGCAATCTCCACCCCGTGCAGCAGGCCTTCATCGACCACGGTGGGTTCCAATGCGGCATCTGCACCCCCGGCCAGGTGATCGCCGCCATGTCCCTGCTGGACGAAAATCCTGATCCCACCGATGACGAGATCAAACGATATATGATGGGCAACCTGTGCCGCTGTACCGGCTATTACGGCATCCTCAACTCCATCGCTGCCGCCGCGAAGAACATGAATGAGGCGGCGGGGAGCGGCGGATGATCGATTTCGAATACCACGCTCCCACCAGTTTGGACGAAGTGTTTGGGCTCTTGGACCAGTATGGCGACGACGCCCGCGTCATGGCCGGCGGCACCGCCCTGGTCATCCAGATGAAGCAACGCCTGTCTCAGCCGTCTCACGTGGTCGGATTGCGGCGGGTAGGCGGTCTCAACAGCATCGAAAAAACGCCCGAGGGAGTGAGGATCGGGGCACTCTGCACCCAGCGTCAGGTAGAGAACAGCCCGTTGATCGGGGAGGAATTTCCCCTCCTCGCCGATACCTTCCGCAAGGTGGCGACTCCAAGGATCCGCAACATGGCCACCATCGGCGGCGGACTGGTCAACGGCGACCCCAACCAGGACCCGCCTCCCTCGCTGATCGCCTTGGGAGCGTCGGCGGTGATGACCTCCAAGAAGGGAGACCGGGTGGTGGCGTTGGAAGACCTGTTCATCGATTACTACGAAACCGATGTGCAGCCCGGCGAGGTGCTGACCAGCGTGTTGGTCCCCCGGGCTCCATCCGGCTCCGGTTCGGTTTACCTGAAATTTCTGCCCCGCACCGCCGACGACTACGGCACCGTTTCAGTGGCGGCGGTTGTATCCAGGGAGCAGAACGGCGATTGTAAAGACATCAGGATCGTCCTGGGTTCGGTGGGCGTCACGCCCATCCGGGCCAAACAGGCCGAAGACGCCCTGCGGGGGAAACCGCTGACCGACGAGAACATCCGGGCAGCCGCGGCGCTGGTGAAAGACGCGGTCGATCCTCTGGAGGACTTCCGGGGCTCCGCGGAATACAAGACCGATATGGCGGAGGTCTTTGCCCGCCGCGCCGTGGAGCAAGCCATGGCCGCCATACCGGCGGGGAGCTAGCCGCGTTGAAGGTTGAGATTAACTCGGTCGTTCCGGCCAGCCGTGAGGCCACCTGGGCGCTGGTCATGGACATCCCCCGGGCCGCCTCCTGTATTCCAGGGATAAAAGACGTGATCCCGGATGGCGAGGGCCGGTACCAGGCCACCCTCACGGCAAGGGTCGGTCCCATGGGCATGAGCCTGAGCGGGACCATCACAGTCCTGTCCCAAGATGCCGAGGCCGGCGAGGCCCGGTTCCTGGTTGAAGCCAACGACCGGCGGGTCGGCGGTGGCGTAAAGACCAATATGACCATGAAAGTGACCGCCAAGTCGCCCAACGAGACCGAACTGGAGATCGTGGCCGACACCACCTTCATGGGCCGCCTGGGTGAACTGGGCCAGCCCATCATCCGCAGGAAGGCCCGCAACACCCTGGAAGAGTTCTCCAAGAACCTGAGCAAGTTATTGGCCTCAGAGGCCGAATAACCACCTATGGATGCGCCAAGTAATCCGGCGGGATAACGGGGCTTTGGCCGCATCGTCAGTGTGGTTTCGTTGACACAAAATTCCAGGGGTTCCTATACTGTTGTAGAACTCATTTCGTTTTCTTCGCTTCCCATATGGGGATGTCGTGTCGCGTTTCATCTAGACCCTGAGACTCGGCGCATCGAGCGTGGCCGGGAGGGCCTGTGTGCGGCATAGTTGGATACGTTGGAGGACAGGAAGCCTGGCCCATCATCTTCGAAGGGCTAAGGCGGCTTGAATACCGGGGCTACGATAGCGCCGGTATCGCCATCGTCGATCCCCAGGGCGAAATACAACTACGCAAGACCGTTGGCAAGGTTAACGGCCTTAACAGCGCCGGAGCCCACCCCACCGGTACGGTAGGCCTCGGCCACACCCGCTGGGCCACCCACGGCCGTCCATCCCACGAGAACGCCCATCCCCATATCGACTGTCAGCAGCGAATCGCCGTCGTCCACAACGGGATCGTCGAGAATTACCTGGAACTGAAACGGCGGCTGATCGACGCCGGCCATGTCTTCGAATCGGAGACCGACACCGAAGTCCTCACTCATCTGGTGGAAGAGGGGATGGACCGGGGTCTGAGCTTCCAAGAAGCATTCCGGCGCATGGGCCGCATGGTGAAAGGCTCACAAGCCATCTCCGCCATCCTGAAGGGAAATTCCGGAGAGATCTGCGCCCTTCGTTTGGGGCACGCCGGTGGATTAGTGGTGGCCCAGGCGGAAGGCCAAGCGATCATCGGAAGCGATCTGCCGGCATTGCTGCCCCTCCTCCAGACCGAGTCCAATATGGGCCAGGTGGGCTACTTGGAGACCGGTGAGATGGTGGTGGTCACCCGGGATGGGGTTGAGTACCAAGACCTGGAAGGGAACCATATCGACAAGCAGCCCCGGATGGTCTCCCAGGAAGAGGTGCTGGTGGATAAAGCGGGATACCAGCATTTCATGTTGAAGGAGATCATGGAGCAGCCCCAGGCCGTGGCCAGCGCCATGCGGGAGCGGGTCGATTTCGAGACCGGGCGGGTGGACCTTCCGGATTTCCCCCTCTCTCCCCAAGAGATAGCCGAACTGGACCGGGTGATGCTCATTGGTTGCGGCACCAGCTTGAACGCAGCCCAGGTGGGCCGTCATCTGGTGGAACGTTACGGCGGTCTGCCTGCTGAGGCGGAAAGCGCATCGGAGTTCCGGTACCGCGACCCATACATCGGCCCCCGCACCTTGGTGGTGGCCATCGGCCAGTCCGGTGAGACGGCTGACACCATTGCCGCCATGCAGATGGTTAAAGACAAAGGCGGAAGATTGGTGACGATCTGCAATACCGAGGGTAGCCAGGCGTCCCGCATCGCCGACGGGTCTCTCTACATGCGGGCCGGCATCGAGATCGGCGTCGCCAGCACCAAGACTTTTGTGGCTTCCCTGACAATATTGAACCTGTTGGCCATCTTCCTGGGCCAGTCCAGGGGAGTTTTGGACACGGCGAAGAGCCGAGAGTTGGTGGACGGCCTGGCGAAGCTCCCAAGGCTGATGGGCGATCTGCTGGCTGACAGCGCGGTATACCAGCACCTGGCCAAGGAATATGCGGGCTTCGACAACTTCTTGTTCTTGGGCCGGGGACCGAACGCGGCCATCGCCTCCGAAGGGGCCCTGAAACTTAAAGAGATCAGCTACGTCCATGCGGAGGGCTATCCGGCCGGGGAGATGAAGCACGGGCCCATCGCCCTCATCGATGACGCCATGGCCACCGTTGCGTTGGCGCCAAAGGACTCCCTCTACGACAAAGTCGTGAACAACGTGAAAGAGGTTATGGCCCGGGACGGCCGGGTACTAGCGGTGCTCACCGAGGGAGATACCCAGTTGGCCGCCGACGTGGACCATGTTCTCTACATCCCGGAGGCCCCAGAGAACCTGATCCCGCTGCTCATCACCGTCCCGCTGCAGATGCTGGCCTATCACATCGCCCTCCTGCGGGACCGGGACGTGGACCAGCCTCGGAACCTGGCCAAGTCAGTGACCGTCGAGTAATTTCACGGTTTCAGCTCCTTGACCAGCCCCAATCCCCCCATCCGTCTCAATTTTTCACCGCAGGCAATACTGTGTGCTCTATTTCGACGCCATGCTTACCGAATTCGGCGGGAATATCGCTGGGCTTCGCGGATGGCGTTATGATTGGTTCGAAATCCTGCAAATAAGATGGCTAGTGGATTGCAGTTGCGGCGTGGTAGTGCAATCATGTAATCAGGCCTAGGTTCGTGATATAGCCTGGGTTCTGTCCATTTTTTCGATATCCAGACAAGGATATGTTGTAGATGTATTCCAGGCTTGATCACCCCCCGGTTTCATACGAAGATTACCGCCCGTTCCTTGATCCAAAGTTGGCCGACGAATTGGCCGCCGTTGCGGGAGAGATGAGACAGCTACGGGTCTTGCATCTAAACAGCACCGCCACGGGCGGCGGGGTCGCCGAGATTCTGCAATCCATGGTGCCCCTGGGAAACTCCCTGGGTATCGAGACTGAAAGGATCGTGATCAACCCGGACTCGGAGGGGTTCTTCCAAGTCACCAAGAAGATTCACAACCTGCTCCAGGGCGCCGAGGGTGTCCTCTCAACCGAGGAATTGGACATCTACTTCAACTGCATCCAGAGGGTGGCCGACGAGATGCGGGCCAATGGCCTTTCGGCCGACGTATGGTTCGTGCATGACCCCCAGCTACTGCCCCTGGCCCGGTTGCTGCCCAAGAAAGAGGGTGAGACCTGGATCTGGATCTGTCACATCGACCTCACGACGCCCAACAGATCGGTGTTGGACGCCCTGATGCCCCTGACTCAGGACTACGACCAACTGATCTTTTCCCAGACGGCTTACGTTCCCAATAACCTGGGAGACAAGGTCCCGGTGCTCATCGCGCCCCCGGCAATCGACCCGCTGACCATCAAGAACATCCCCATGGACCTTTCCCAAGCCCAGAAAATCGTGCGCGCCATGGGAATAGACACCGCCCGACCCCTGATCACCCAGGTCTCGCGTTTCGACGTGTGGAAAGACCCCTGGGGCGTGATCGACGCCTACCGCATCGCCCGGGAGTCGGTGCCGGGCCTGCAGTTGGCCCTCCTGGGCCTGAGCCAAGCCGCCGACGATCCTGAAGGGGCGGAAATCTTTAAGACCGTGGCCGGCCACGCCGGCGGAGACCCGGATATCCACCTTTATTTCGACCCCGCCGAGATGCCGGTCTCGGTGGATGAGGTGGTGAACGCCATTCAGATGGCTTCCCAGGTATTGATACAGAAGTCCATCAGGGAAGGTTTTGGTCTCACCGTCACGGAGGGCATGTGGAAGGGCAAGCCGGTCATCGGCGGCGACGCCGGCGGCATCCGAGTCCAGATAAACGACGGTGTCAGCGGTTTCCTGGTGTCTTCCCCGGAGCAATGCGCCCAAAGGCTGGTGGAATTGCTTCAAGACGAGTCCCTCAGCGCCCGCATGGGCAAAGCAGCCAAAGAGAGTGTGCGCCAACGCTTCCTGTTGCCCCGGTTGGCCCTTGATTACCTGACCGTCGCCAGGTCCCACGTTAACGGCCGGATACCCGCGGTCAGCGGAGACTAGGCCGCCGCTCTGGATCAGCCGCCCCGGCAGCCCGCTTGAACTCCCGCTCAGTTCGCAACGCTCTACCTAGTTGTCCATCGCTTTCCCGCCTGGCAAGATGCCGATTTGATGTTAGAGTAGAGTCCGATTCGCGGTCCCAGCTTGCGTTGAAGCAGCGTTGCGCGGACTGCCATAATCTCGAAGACACACCCGGCCAGAAAGATCGGCCAGAAGATCAGAATGACTCTAGTCCGCGTCAAAGCCCCCGCCACCACCGCGAACCTAGGCCCTGGATACGATTGTCTGGGCCTGGCCTTGGACGTCTGGAATACCCTGGAAGTGGAGGTTATAGACGGCGGCGATCCTGTGGTCGAGATTACCGGCGAGGGCGCCGGTGAGTTGGCAACCGGGCGGGACAACCTGGTCTACCGGTCCATGGAGTTCCTGTTCCATGATGCCGGTCAGGATATGCCCGCGGTCCGCATCCGGTGCGAGAACGCCATTCCCTTGGCCCGCGGCATGGGGAGCAGCGCCGCGGCCATCGCCGGTGGATTGGTTGCGGCCAAAGCCATCTGCTCCCAGGACTACACGGCCAACGACCTGCTGGAGATGGCCGCGACCATCGAAGGACACCCGGATAATGTCGCCGCCGCGGTTCTGGGTGGTATGCAGTTGGTCATCGTGGACGAAACCGACGACGGCCAGCGGCTCTTCACGGTGCCGGTGAACGTGCCGCCGGAGTTGCGTGCCGTGCTTTTCGTACCCGACGTTAGGATATCCACGGAGGACGCACGGGCCGTTCTGCCGGAAAAGGTATCCATGGCCGACGCAGTGCATAACATGGGCCGTGTTGGGCTTCTGGTGGCCAGCATGGCCATGAATCACCCGGAGTATCTGGCCATCGCAACCCAGGACCGGCTGCACCAGCCCTACCGCCAGCCGCTGTTCCCGGCCATGAAGGTGATCTTCAAAGCCGCCCTGGACGCCGGCGCGCTGGGGGTATTCCTATCCGGCAGCGGCTCCACGGTGCTGGCCCTGACCCAGGGCCGGGAGATGACCATCGCCTATGAGATGGCGGAGGCGGCCCGGCAGGCCAGCGTTGAGGGCAATGTCAGCGTCACCCAGCCCACGGTGCTAGGCGCCCATCTGATCGGCCAAGAATAGACACGTCATGCCTCTCGTAGTCCATAAATACGGCGGTTCGTCGGTGGCCAACGCCGAGATGATACAGAACGTGGCTCGCAGGATCGCTAAGGTCAGGAAGCAGGGCACGGGTGTGGTGGCGGTGGTCTCCGCCATGGGTGACACCACCGACGATCTGATTGAACTGGCCCATTCAGTTTCCGATCAACCCCATCCCCGGGAGTTGGACCTGCTGCTATCGACCGGCGAGTTGGTGTCTTGCACGCTGTTGACCATGGCCCTGGCGGACCTGGGTCAGGAAGCGGTGAGCCTCACCGGGTCCCAAGCGGGGATCCACACGGACACCAGCCACGGCCGGGCCCGGATCCACCGGGTGGACACGGCCCGGATGCTGGAAGAGTTGCAAGAGGGCCGGATAGTCGTGGTGGCAGGATTCCAAGGGATAACCGAGGACGAAGACATCACCACCCTGGGCCGGGGCGGCTCCGACACCACGGCGGTGGCGCTGGCGGCGGCCCTGGAGGCGGACCGGTGCGAGATCTACACCGATGTAGACGGCATCTATACCGCAGACCCCAGGATCGTCCCGGAGGCCCGCAAGCTGAGCGAGATCAGCTACGATGAGATGCTGGAGCTGGCCAACTATGGGGCGAAGATGCACCCTAGGTCCATCGAATTGGGTGCGGTTTACAATGTTCCGATTTACGTGGCTTCCAGCTTCAACGATACGCCTGGAACATTGATACACGGCAACGTGGACAAGAGAGATATGGAAGATAGAATCAAAGTAACGGGGATCGCCTGCACCACCAACGTGGCCAAGATCACCTTGCGCAGCGTTCCGGACCGCCCCGGTGTGGCCGCCGCACTGTTCGAGCCCCTGGCCCAATCTGGGATCAGCGTGGATACGATCGTCCAAAACACCAGTGAAGACCGGACCACGGACATCAGCTTCACCGTCAGCGGCACCGATCTGCAGGCCGCGCTGGCCAAGGTCGGGGAAACGGCCAAGGAGATCGGCTCTGGCGCCCTGATCAGCGAGGCCGGTCTGGCGGCGGTGAGCGTTGTAGGATCCGGGATGCAACACACCCCGGGCTACGCGTCGCGCATGTTCCGGGTGCTGGCTGACGGAAACGTAAACATCGATATGATCACCACATCTGAGATTCGCATCTCCTGCATCATCAGGGAAGAGCAGGCCGAGGAAGCAGTGCGGCTGCTCCACCGGGGCTTTCAGTTGGACGAGCCCGATTCCGAATAACCCGTCCCACGACATACTGGCGTGCCGGTTTCCCAATCCGCCTTTGATCCAAAGGAAGTGAGCCCTTGCCTCACCCGTACCTATCAGTTGTGATTCCCACGTTCAACGAAGAAGCCAGGATCGCGGGAACCCTCTCCCAGGTGATTGAGTATCTTGCGGGTCAGGATTACCGGTGGGAGGTTGTGGTGGCCGATGACGGCAGCACGGACCACACCGCACGATTGGTGGGCCATGTGATCGTGGAACACCCCAATGTCCGTATCCTTCGCCTGGTCCACCGGGGCAAAGGATGGGCGGTGAAGAACGGCATGCTGGCGGCGGAGGGCGAGTACCGTTTGCTTTGCGACGCCGATCTGTCGGTCCCCATCGAGTTGGTGGAACGGCTTTTGCCTCCTTTGGGGCCCGGCTCTGACATCGTGTTGGGCTCGCGCGAAGCTCCCGGCGCGGTCCGGATCGGGGAACCGGCGCGCCGTCATTTCATGGGCCGCGTATTCAACCGTCTTGTGAGCCGTTTGGCTGTGCCGGGGTTAGCCGATACCCAATGCGGGTTCAAGTGTTTCCGGAGAGAGGCCGCCCAAGACCTATTTCCACGGCTGACCTTGGATGGGTTCGCTTTCGACGTCGAATTGTTGCATCTGGCCCGCAAACGTGGGCTGACATTTTCCGAGGTCGGTGTGGACTGGTATTACCGGTCTCAGAGCAAAGTTAGGCCATTCCGGGACTCATTGGCCATGACGCTGGACCTGATTAAAATTCGCTGGCGGCACCGCAAACCGGTATGACACTGTCTTCGTATTAATCCCTAAAACCAGGCTGCATCGGCCCTGATTTGGGATGTTGGGTATAAGTCGGTAGGAATTTCTATATTTTACTTGTGTCAGGGCTTGACCTTTGGCGAGGCGATAGTGTAATTACTATTTAGACTCTAGGCATGAAACGAGCCTCGATCAACGAATGACCGGCGCGTCGTCAATCGGCCGTGGTCGACAGGGATATTCGCCAGCGATATCGGATTGATCATAATGGGCTTTTTAGGGCTTGCCCGACTGTGATGTGGCCCCTTATTGGGGGTTCGGTCAACGGGAATGCAGCGCCTGACAGGAGACGGGATGGATTCGGAAGCTACACGCACACCCAATAGCATGAGGCTGAAGCGGGACCTCAGCAGCGAAGCGGTGAACCTTGCCCTGCAGGGGGAGTGGCAACGGGCCACAGAGGTTAACAAGGCCATCCTGGAGTTGTTTTCCGACGACGTTGAGGCGATGAACCGCCTGGTGAAAGCGCTGATTGAGTTGGGTAGTTACCTGGACGCCCGGGCCGTCTTGGACCAGGTCCGCGAAGTGGCCCCCTACAACAACATCGCCAAGAAGAACCTGGCCCGCCTGGACCAGTTGACCGCAGATCCTCACTCGTCGAATCCAGCTTCTTCCAAACAGACCAAGAAGACCGCCGGAGTGCCCCAGATATTCATCGAAGAGAGCGGCAAATCGGGGACGACCATCCTGCGGAACACGAAAGGTAACAAGGCCGTGGTCCACCTTTCTCCCAGCGACCAGGTTGTCCTCTCTCGAGACAAGAACACGGTAACCGTCCGGACATTGGACGGGCAGTTACTGGGTCAGGTGGAACCCAAGCTGGGCAATCGGCTGGCCCGGTTGATGGACGGGGGGAATCAATACGCCGCCGCGGTGGTGACAGTGAACGACCAGGGAGTCTCCGTTATCATCCGGGAGACATTCAAACATCCCGGCCTCCAGACCGCGTGCTCTTTCCCGTCCAAGGCCAAGGAAGAAGACCGGGTGTTCCTGAACGAGACAGTGGCCCGGTTCATGCGGGAAGAAGAAGGGGACGATGATGATGAAGACGAGAACATCATCGATGAAGAAGAGATGGACACCGGCTGGACTGAGGACGAGTAGCTCTATCTAGCCGTCCTCGGATTCTATTCGAACCCTCGGCTGACCCCCCGGCCGGTTTCCGGCGCTTCTTGCCGGAGCCCGGATTATTCTAGATTCCAGGTATTAACAACCCCATTTTCGTCTCCGATCCACACCTGTGCCGTGATCACCAGGTTGTTGCCTTCATCGTCGGTGACCGTCACATTGTAGACGTCTCTAACCGAGACCAAAGCCGTGGGCCAGCTGTATCTGTCCTCGGAGAATGACCCGCCGCCGAAGTCAACCAGAAGGTCGCTCCAGTAATCGCCCTTGGTGATGGTGGCGGTGGTCGAGAATATGAGGGTTTTGGACGTGCCGGACGCCAATGCGATGTTTGGGTTGAACTTCCAGGTTATCCGTTGGCGGTCGACCTGGCTTTCCTGGTGCAGTTGGTCCGGGACATCGGTGATGTCTCCTGAAGGATCGGTGGAAACGTATGAAAATCCCGTTGGCAGCAGATCGATGAACTCCTTAAGCGTCAGGTCGTCGGCGCCGATGTTGTCTATCTTGATGGTGAAGTCGATGTCGAAGGAGTAGGTGTAGGGAAAGGTATTGGTGTCCGTCGAGACCAAGCTCGCGGAGGCCACGGTCTTGCTCACCGCCACCGCTTCGCCGGGGCAGGGACCGGCGCTGGGACCGATCTGCACGATGGCTGTTTTCCCGCTCCTGGTATTGTCTCCGCCGGGCGACACTTGGGCCTCATTGCAGTATGTGCCAGGAGTCACGCTGGTTATGACGGTGAAGGTCAAGGTGGCAGCCTCGCTTTGCTGTAGCGAGGTGTTGGGCGGCAAGCTCCACTCTATGTCATTGCCGCCCGGACAGGAGGCGCCGGTGGGCTCGATATCCTGGGGGTCCTCCCCCGGCAGGGTCAATTGATCTTCCGGAGCGTTGCAATCGTAAGAGAATCCGGGCGGCAATGTGTCTTCGATCTTGGTCAACGTGGTGGCGGTTTCGTCCCGGTTGACCACGGTGATCGTGTAGGTGAGCGAACCGCCGCCGGTTGGATTGGGCTCTGACACGGTCTTGGTCACCTGGAAGTTCCTGTTGTTGTAGGAAGGAAGGGGCGGGATCGTGTACTCACCATTCCCAGATTCACCATCTCCAGAATCGTCGAACGAGCCAGGGGGCAGGATAGTCTGCTGGGTCACCGTGATGGTGAGATTTCTTCCGCAGGGGTTCACGGTCTCAGTGTAGGTGGCGCCGGTCGGGTCGTTGGGGTCCACGTTGGCCGTCAGCCAATTGGCCCAACGGGTGTTGTCCAACAGCAAGTAATCGAGGTATTCCTGGACCGCGAGGCCGCAGTATTGCCGGTGCACGATGTTGGTCTTCACCCGGGCGTCGATGGCGGTGTTCTGGGCCAGGTTCAGAGACGACGTGATGAGGGGCACGGAGAAAAGCAGAAACCCCAAGGCGGTCAGGA
>JADFNR010000141.1 GCA_022563275.1 Chloroflexota bacterium
TGGGCGGAGGCGTCGGTGGGGTAGGCGTAGGTTATCTGGGGGTCGCCCTGGGCCGCGTCGACCACGGCCTGGGCCAGGTCTTCCGCGCCGGCCCCGCCCTGGGCGAAGCCGTCACATTCCACCGCCGAAGTGGCACCGGCGTCCAGCGCGATCTGCTTGACCGCCGCCAGTTCCTCGGGCGTATCGTCTCCGAACCGGTTGATGGCCACCACGCAAGGCAGGCCGAATCCCTTGACGATGCCCACGTGGTGGACCAGGTTGTCACCGCCGGTCATAACAGCGCCGGCGTTGGGGACGGTGAGGTCGCGCCGGCGGACCCCGCCGTGCCATTTCAGGGCGCGCACCGAGGCCACCAGGACGGCGGCGCTGGGCGGCAGCCCGCTCTGGCGGGTCTTGATATGCATGAATTTCTCGAAGCCCAGGTCCGAGGCGAATCCGGCCTCGGTGATCACGTAGTCGGCGTAGCCCAGGGCCATCCTGTCGGCGATGATGGAGCTGCAGCCATGGGCGATGTTGCCGAAGGGACCGGCGTGGATTATGGACGGCTGACCCTCCATCGTCTGCACCAAGTTTGGCATCACCGTCTGATGCAGCAGCGTCATCAACGCCCCGGCGAAGCCCAACTGTTCAACGGTAACCGGCTCGCCTTCTCTGGTCTCGCCCACCACGATGCGTGACAACCGCTCCCGCAGGTCGGCCGGGCCGTCGGTCAGTGCCAGGATAGCCATGATCTCAGAGGCCGAGACGATATCGAACCGCGCCTCCCGCAACGGCCCGTAGCCCGAGCCGCCAACCCCGGAGACCATCTGGCGCAGGCCCCGGTCGGAGGCGTCGGTCACCCGGTTCCACATCAGTCCGCCGGCGTCCAGGCCCGGCACGGAGCCACGGAAAACGGCGTTCTCCACCAGCGCGGCCAGGAGGTTGTGGGCCGAGCCGACGGCATGTGCGTCGCCGGTGAAGTGGATGTTGATCTCATCTTCAGGCACCACCCGGGCCATGCCGCCTCCGGTGCCGCCCCCTTTGATTCCAAAGATGGGGCCCAGCGTGGGCTCCCGGAGATTGACCGAGACTTTGTGTCCCAGGCGTCCCATGCCTTGGGTGAGACCGATGGCGGTGGTGGTCTTGCCTTCTCCGGCGGGTGTCGGCGTGATGCCGGTCACCACCACCAGCTTGCCCTTCTGTTCAGACAGGTCTTTCAGGGCATCGAGGGAAATCTTGGCCTTGTACCGGCCGTAGGGGATCAGGTGGTCCGGGTCCAAGCCAAGCTCGTCCGCGATCTTAGTTATTGGCTCCACATCGTCTCCAGGCGCCAGGATTGGGCGGGATGCTCCCGGCGAACCAGCCGGGGCACAAGGACTATATGCCGAGGTCAGAGGGGGCCGTCAACCCTGCCGGCGCGCTATTTGTGGTCCGACATCCTTCCGCGGAAGAACGCCACGATCGGACAATTTGCCAACAAACCGTTCGCCCTGAGCTTGTCGAAGGGTCTGCGCAAGTCATTTTATTACGGGAATCATTACTCAGTGGCGGTGGTTCGACAAGTCCCCCGATTCATCGGGGAGATTTCCCGGCGAAGCCGAGGACGCTCGATAGAATCGGCGCTCGACCTTCGGTCGGAGCTCACCACGAACGGAAAGGGATATCTATCGGTTAACCCTGGGAAACCTCTTGTTCCAGCCGCTCGGTGTCCCGTTCGCTGAGGTTGAAATATTTGGCGTCAGGGTGGTGGAACACCAGGGCCGACACCGAGGACTCCGGGTCCATCATGTACCCTTCGGTCAATTCCACGTCCAGGTTGGCCGAAACATCCAGCAGCCGGAATAGCTGCTCTTGGTCCTCCAGCCGGGGACAGGCTGGATATCCGAACGAGAACCGTTTGCCGCGGTACTGGGTGCGGAACAGGTCCAGGGGCGTGGTGCCCGCGGGGTCGCTGAGGCCCCACATCTGCCTGATCTGCTGATGGAGCAGTTCGGCGAACGCCTCGGCGCTCTCCAGGGCCAGGGCCGACAGGATGTGGGAGTTCAAAAATTGACCCTCGGCCATCCACCGCTCGGCCAACCCCCGGACTCCGTTGCCGATGGAGGTGACGAACATGCCGACATAGTCGACCTGTCCGCTGCTCCGGGGCAGCAGGTAGTCCGCCAGGCAGAGGCCGTCCCGCTGGGACTGGCGCCCCAGATAGAATTCCTCGGCGACATTCCGTTCTCCGGGCTGGTCATCGGGGCCGTAGACCAGTATCCGCTGGCCGTCGGAGTTGCAGGGGAAGAATTTCAAAACCGCGTTGGCCTTGATGTCTTCTTGGGCCAACATCAAGTCTTCCACTTTTCTGACGGAATCACGGAGTTCGATGGCCGACTGGTCTCCAGCCTCCAGGTCATCGGCGAACCGGCCCTTGTAACCAAGATGCCGAACGTAGAGCATCTGTGGGTTGATGAACGGGAAGATCTCCTCCAGGGGATGGTCCTTCAGAACGTGCAGCCGCAGGTCCGGCGGGTTGGGGATGTCAAAGTCGTGCCGCACCTGGGCCGGGGGCACGTCTTCGCCGGGCTCGGTTTCGTTTTCCCGGGCCGCTTCTTCGGCGGCCAGCATGGTTTCGGCTTCCTCGTCCAACGAGGCCATCAACTTGGCCCGTTCGTCGGCGTCCTGGATGGTATTGGCCAGCGCCAGCCCCGACATGGCGTCGGGGGCATAGGCCACCAGGCCATCGTATTCGGGGGCGATGCGGAGCCGGGTGAACCGGTTGGAGAGGGCCGCGCCACCCACCAGCACCGGACAGGTGATGCCCGCTTGCCTAAAATCTTGGGCCGTCTCGACCATCATCTTGGCCGATTTCACCAGCAGACCCGAAAGGCCGATAATGTCGGGCTTGTGTTTCTCGTAGGCTTCGATCAGGTCTTGGGGTGGGACCTTGATGCCCAGGTTTATGACCTGGTATCCGTTGTTGCCCAGGATGATCTCAACCAGGTTCTTGCCGATGTCGTGCACGTCGCCCTTAACCGTGGCCAGCACCACCTTTCCCTTGATGGAGGACTCCGTTTGCTCCATGTAGGGCTCCAGATGGCTGACCGAGAACTTCATGGACTCGGCCGACTGCAAGACCTCGGCCACGATCAATTGGTTGGCGTTGAACTGGCGGCCAACCTCGGCCATCCCGTCCATCAGGGGCCCGTTGATGATCTCCAGCGGGGTCCGCCCGGTGAGGGCTTCGTCCAGGTCCTCGGCCAGCCCCTCCTTGGTGCCTTCGATGATGCACAGGGCCAGCCTTTCGTCCAGGGGCAGGTTCTTTCGCTCTTCTGAGGTGGCCTTGGGGGGCTTGTCCCGGAAGTGATCGGCGAAGGCCGCCACCGGGTCGTCTCCCCGGTACCAGATCAGGTCTTCGGCCAGCTTGCGCTCCTCCTCCGGTATGGAGGCATAGCGTTCCATCCCCTCGGAGTTGACGATGGCCATGTCCAGTCCCGCCTGGACGCAGTGGTAGAGGAAGACCGAGTTCAGCACCTCCCGCCCGGCCGCGGGCAGGCCAAATGACACGTTGGATATGCCCAGCACCGTCTTGGCCCCAGGCAGGGCCTCCTTGATCAGCCGCACGCCCTCTATCGTCTCGGCCCCTGAGCCGATGTAGTTCTGGTCTCCGGTGCCCACTGGGAACACCAAAGGGTCGAAGATGATGTCTTCTATCGGGACCCCGTATTTCTCGGTGAGGAGCTTGGCGGAGCGGAGGGCCACCTCAAGTTTGCGTTCTTTGGTGATGGCCTGGGCCTGTTCTTTGTCGTCGTCGATACAGCCCACCACCAGGGCCGCGCCGAAACGGCGGGCCAGGGGCACCACCGACTGGAACCGCTCTTCGCCGTCTTCCAGGTTGATGGAGTTGATGATGGACTTGCCCTGGAGCATCGTTAAAGCAAGCTCGATCACCTCGACATCGGTGGAGTCGATCATGATGGGAGCTTTCACTTTCTTGGTGACCAGGTCCAGGAACTTGGCCACGTCGGCTAATTCGTCCCGGTCGGGGTCCTGGAGGCAAATGTCCAGGATATGGGCGCCGTTCCTCACCTGACGGCGGCCGATCTCCGCGGCCTCCTCAAAGGAGCCCTCTTTGATGAGGCGGCGGAACCGCCTGCTGCCCAGGACGTTGGTGCGCTCACCGACGATGGCCGGCCGCATGTCGTCGTCCACCACCAACGAGTCGATCCCCGAGACGCGGGTCTCCGATGAAACTATCCCAGGACGGACCGGCTTTTTCGACGCCATCTCCACCAGAAGCCGCACGTGTTCTGGAACGGTGCCGCAGCAACCGCCTATCACGTTGACCCAACCGGACTCCACGAAACGGCCCACGGTCTCTGCCATCATCTCCGGGGACTCGTTGTAGTTACCGTCTTCGTCGGGCATCCCGGCGTTGGGGACGCAGGCCACCGGGAATTTGGAGAGTGAGGCCAGGGTCCTGATGTGGTCGGTCATGAAGCTGGGGCCGGTGGCGCAGTTCAGCCCGATCCAGAGCAGGTCGCGGTGGGCCAGCGAGGTATAGAAGGCTTCAACGTCCTGACCGGCCAGCAGGGTGCCCATGGGCTCGACGGTGCCCTGCACCGCCACCGGCACTTCCCGCCCCGATTCGGCGAATGCCCGGTCGATGCCCTCCAGCCCTGCCTTGACGTTGAGGGTGTCCTGGCTGGTCTCCAGCAGCAACAGGTCGACGCCGCCTTCGATGAGTCCGGCGGCCTGGATGTGATAATCGCACGCCAATTCCTCGAAGGTGATGCCGCCGGTGACCGAGATGGTCTTGGTGGTGGGGCCCATGGAGCCGGCGACGAACCGGGGTTTGTCGGGGGTGGACGCTGCATCCGCCGCCCGCCGGGCCAGCGTGGCGGACTCGCGGTTGAGGCGCTGGGCCTCGTGGGCCAGGCCGTACTCGGCCAGCACCACCGGCGTGGCGCCGAAGGTATTGGTCTCAATGATGTCGGCGCCGGCCTCCAGGTAACTCCGGTGTATTTCCTCGATGACGTCGGGCCGGGTGAGGGTCAGGTACTCGTTGCACCCTTCGTATTCCGGGCCTCCGAAGTCATCGGGTCCTAGGTCGCGGTCCTGGATGGCGGTGCCCATGGCCCCGTCCATCACCAGCAAGCGTTGGGCCAACGCCGATTTCAGTTCATCAATACGGGAATTAGTTGACATATATGTTCAGAGGTTGCACGTGATTCGACTGCGTTACGCCTACGATTGTAGCACCGGGCCAGGGATGATGGAACCAAAAGACTATTTGCGCGGGCTTGAGAGTCTGTTAAACAGCTCAGGTACGGGACAACTTGGCAAGCTCCCGGCCGCGTTCCCGCAACCGGTCGAGCACTTCCAGCTTACGCGAGAGGCTCATCCTCGCCTTGCGGCGATGCCATTTCGCTTTCTCGCGGAACGCTAGTTCCCCGTAGGCCTTGGAGTCTGCCGGCAAGGGTATTTTCTTCATCGTCAAATCGTTCCAAGAGACGCTGCAACCGGTCTTCGTTGATGTCTCCCAGGAGGAAACGGACCCGGAGTTGGTCTCTTTCTCTAAAAGCTAGTAGATACAATAATATCAGGTGCTCGGCGGAGGCGAATTTTACTCTAAGGTTACCGAGCCGTACTAGCCGCGCGCCTTCCAACGTATCACGGTAAAGGGGCATGATCGTCGAGGGAAACAACTGTACTGGGACTCCGCCCAGCACCTGGTGCATCCCATCTTGCGCCTCAGCTTGCCGGGAAATGGCGGTGAAAGTGCTTCGATATTCCTCGTCAGTGTCCACCAGGATCACAACGTCAATGTCTTCCGTAAAGACGGGTTCCATGTAGTTGGTGGCCGCGACTGCTCCGATGACCACATAATCCCTGATCACCTTGCGCCGCTTGAGTCCGTTGAGGGCCCGGAATGCCTCAGTGAATGACATGCGCTTTCTTGGACCTGAAGAATGTGCTTGGCTGACTTTGCCTCAGCCGTTTACCCCGCGAACCAATCGGTCAGTTCCTGCTGGTTCAGTTCCAGCCATTTGATGTTGAGGCGCACCCGTTCCAGGGCCTGGCGGATGGTCCGCTCGGCGGCGGGGGCCGGGTGCTCGGCGAAGAAGCTGTCCACGTCGTCGGCCTTCTCCTGGGAATTGAAATGGCTGCAGATGGAAACCAACCGCATCAGGCCGAACCCGCCGCCGCCGTAGCGCCGGTCGAACTCGCCCCAGTTGGCCTTTACAAACTCCCAGGCCAGGTCGCGGCCCTTGGGGTTGGCGGCCACACCGGCCACCAGGGTGACGGTGTCTTGGGACCGGACCTTGGAGGACAGAGAGTCCTCCAGGGCTGCGTTCAGCAGTTCCGGCTGTTGGAACCGGGATAAAGACATCAGGAGCCGTATCTTCTCCTCGGCCAGGTCGGTCTCGCCCTCCAGGCTCCAGATCTGGTCGTAGACGTCCTTGCCGCCGGACTGGGCCGCCAAGGCGAAGACCACGCCGCGGAGGTCGGGCGCCAACGTCTCCCGGTCCTCAAGGTACCTTTGGAAACGCTGGGTCGCTTGGGCCGTTATATCCGGGTCATGGTAGCTGCCGGCCTGGCTCAGGACCGTGGAACGGAGCAGGGCGTCCAGATGACCCTCGCCGGACTTGGGTTCCCAGCCGGCCTTCCGCGCCGCCGGCCCGAAGATATCGCGGGCGAATCTCTGGTACGCCGGGTGCACCGGCTCGCCGGCGATCAACTGCTCGATGTCCCTCAGGTTGCTGGCTAAGTCGCTCCATACCGAGGCGTCGCTCTCGTTCCGGTACGCCTGGGCCAGGGTGAGGAACTGGGTTACCGGCAAAAGCCCGGCCCGGGACAGGGCGTAGGCGTCGTTCTGGACCCCCAGGCGGTCGGTGGCATGCAGTTCCAATGACTCGATCGCCGGGACCAGCCGTTGCCAGTCTTCAGCGCTGTAGTTCACCCGGAAGAAGCCGGTCTGCAGGGGGTTTAATTTTACCCATTCATCGCCGCTTCCCGGAACATCCAGTTGGGTCTGCCGTCCGTCCATCACGGTGATCCCGGATTCCTGCCCGCCTTGGCTGGCGCTGACCGGCACCCGCCAGACCTCATTGCCGGGGTCCGGGTCCGGTCCGCTTTCGCCCAGCAAACGGTCGTAGACGAAACGCTCTTGGGTTATGGATAGCCGGGTCTGGCCGCCGCTGCGGTCCGATTCCACCTGCAGCACCGGGTACCCCATCTGCTTCACCCATGAGTCCATGATGGCGGTGACCGGCTGGCCCGATTCCGTCTCCAGGGCCGACCAAAGGTCCTGGGTCCGGGCGTTTCCGTACATGTGGCTCGACAGATACCGGTTCAGGCCCTTGCGGAAGGTCTCCTCACCGAGGAAGTTCTCCAGCATCCTGATCACCGACGCGCCTTTGCTGTAGCTGATGGCGTCGAAGAGCTGGCTGACCTCGGCGGGGTTCTTGACCGCCTGCTCGATGGGATGGGAGTTCTTCAGGCCGTCCAGGCTAAGCGCCCGGTTGGTGTCCATGTTCACGAACTGGGTCCACATCTCCCACTCGGGGTAGAGCCAGTCGACCGCCTTGTTGCCCATCCACGACGCGAAGCTCTCGTTCAGCCACAGGTCGTCCCACCATTCCATGGTCACCAGGTCTCCGAACCACATGTGGGCCATCTCGTGGGCGATGACTTCAGCGACCCGCTGGCGGGTGCCGGCCGAAGAGTTGTCCGGGTCGACCAGGAGGGCCGTCTCCCGGTAGGTGACGGCGCCCCAGTTCTCCATGGCGCCGGCGGCGAAGTCGGGGATGGCGATGTGGTCCAGTTTGGCCAGGGGGTAAGGGATGCCGAAATACTCGTTGAAGTAGCCCAGCAGCTTTACCGAGGTGTCCAGGGCGAAGCCGGCCTGTTCCTCCTTGCCCGGAGTGGTCCACACCCCGATCTTGGTGCCGCTGTCAGCCTGCTGTTCTACCGAGACCATATCGCCGACGATAAAGACCAGCAGATAAGTTGACATAACAGGGGTTTCGGCGAACCGGATCGACTTCAGTCCGGGACCGGGGACACTTTCCTCCGCCACTGGGGTGTTGGAGATGGCCTGGTATTCGTCCGAGAACACCA
>JADFNR010000142.1 GCA_022563275.1 Chloroflexota bacterium
ACGGACCGGGGCTGGGAAGACCAGGCGGCCAGGCTTTCGTTCAAGGACGATACCGCGCCCAAGGTTTTTGGCAAGATCTCTCCGGCGCCCAAATCAACCGCCGCCTAGAGGTCAAGCGGTTAAACGAGGCCTGCTAGCTGATCCAGCCGGCGGCCCTTTCCGCGATCACGATGGCCGTGGCGTTGGTGTTGGCCCGGACAACGTTGGGGCAGATGGACAGGTCCACCACCCGCAGGTTCCGCAGCCCCCGGACCCGGCAGCGCTGGTCCACCACTGCCATGGGGTCGGACTCCGGCCCCATCTTGCAGGTGCCTGAGGTGTGTTGAGTGGTGGCCACATTCTGCCGCAGCCAGGCGTCCAGCGCGTCATCCGTGGCCAGGTCGTCGCCGGTGGGTGAGAGCCGCCGCTCCACCAGAGGACCGAAGGCCGGGTGCTCCAGGAGGTTCAGCGACAGATGGATGGCTTCCCGCATGCGCTGGCGGTCCCACTCGGTCTCGAAGTACCGGTACTCCAGACGGGGCGGCTCACGGGGGTCGGCGGAATTTAGCGTCAACTCTCCGGCGCTGTCGGCCAGCTTCAATATGCAGGTGATCCGCATGCCTTGGGGGCGGTCGGGACTCCGGCCTTGCAGCGGGTCGCCGGCCCGCAGACCGGTGAACGACGACGGAAATAGCTGCATATCGTTCCGGGATTCGGACCCCTGAGCGGTGTAGCGCAGTCCGGTCTGGATTCGCGGTTCAACGGTGGCCAATCTCACACCGTCTCTGGGCTCGAGTTCAACGGTGACCAACGGGTGGTCCCGCAGATTTTGGCCGACGCCGGGCAGGTCTTTCACCAATGGAATGCCCAGTTCGCTCAGGTGAGCGGCGGGTCCGACGCCTGAAAGCAGCAGCAATTGGGGGGAGGCTATCCCGCCGGCGCAGAGGATGATCTCAGAGCCCTCCACGATGAACATCTCGCCGCCGCTTTCCACGTCCACGCCCACGGCCCGGTCACCATCGAAGATTATCCGGTGAGCCAGTACATCGGCTTTGATGGTCAGGTTCAGCCGGCGCCGGTTGGGGTTCAGATAGGCCAGCGAAGCGCTTATCCGGATACCGTCCGGGTTATTCATGGGCATCGCGCCCGTGCCGGTGGAATCGGGGTTGTTCATGTCCGGGTCTTCGAAAAACCCCGCGGCGACCGTTGCCTGGTGGAAGGCCTCGTTCACCGGAAGCCATTGTTCCCGGGGCAGCCGCCATACCGGGATGGGCCCGTCGATGCCGTGAAAGTCGTCTCTCACGTCTAGGTCGGTCTCGAGTTTACGGAAGAACGGCAGGAGATTGACGAAGCTCCACTCGCCGTTGCCCTCGGCGGCCCAATCGTCGTAGTCCTCGGGCAGGCCACGGAGGAATACTTGGCCGTTGACCGAGCCGGAGCCGCCGATAACCTTGCCCCGGGCCACCTGCATGGGGGTCTTCTGCTCCGTGGTGCCCTGGCCAAGGTAGGCCCAATTGAAAGGCGAGTTGATGTCGGAGGCCTCCTGGCGGTGGCCGAGCTTCAATTCGTCTGGCAGGCGCTCCAAGTCGGGGTAGTCCGGGCCGGCTTCCAAAAGCAGGACAGACCGGTTGCGGTCTTCGCTCAGGCGGGCGGCCAATGTGCAACCGGCCGAACCCCCGCCAATGATGACAACGTCGTATCTCATTCTTTCCCTTTATCTGATTGCGGCGGCTCGTCCTAGCAGGTGTATGGTCCGGGCCAAGGAAACCATGACCGGTGCGGGGTGTCAAGCAGAGGGGGACGTGGCTGGCGGCGGTCAGCTCTCAGCTATCAGCCGGTAGATTCCACCGCGGATAGTGAGGACGTAGATCTCGCCGTCGCGGTCTTCCCCGAATGACGTGATCATGAGACCGGAGTCGATCAGGAGCGAATGCCCAGTAGCTTCACCGTTTTCGAACCGGAAGCCGTGCACCTCTCCGGAGCAGAAATCTCCGTAAAGATAGGTCCCGGTTAAACCAGGAATGGCGGAACCCCGGTACACGAACCCGCCGATCACCGAACAGCCTTTATCTGCGCCGTATTCGATCACCGGCAGCAGGGTGCCCGAGGGGTCGCAACCAGTCCGGGGCGAGAAGCAGTGGGCGCCTTCCAGCGTATTCCAGCCGTAGTTGCCGCCCCTCTGGACCAGGTTCACCTCTTCGAACCTGTTTTGGCCCACGTCGCCGGTCCAGAGGTCGCCATTCTGGCGGTCGAAGGAGAATCTCCAAGGATTCCTCAGTCCATAGGCCCAGACCTCCCCTCTGGCGTCCGTGGAGCCAGCAAATGGATTGTCCGGTGGCACCCGGTATCCCTGGTCCGGTCCAAGACCTGAAACATCGATGCGCAAGATGGACCCCAGCAGGGTGGAAGGGTCCTGGCCGTTGCCCTGGGGGTCGCCGCCCGAGCCGCCGTCGCCCAGGGAGATGTACAGCATGCCCTCGGGCCCAAAGGCGAGCTGCCCGCCGTTGTGGTTCTTAAATGGCTGGGGAATCTCCATGACCACCAGCTCGCTTTCAATGATGGCGGCGGAATCGTCGGCTGTGAACCGCGAGACCACCGACCGCCGGGGGCCGGCGGCGGAATAGTAAACGTAGAAGTGGCCGTTGGCGTCAAATTCCGGGTCGAAGGCCAGACCCAAAAGGCCCTCCTCGTTTCCGGCGTCGTTCACCCGGCCTCGGATGTCCAAGAACACCGCGGCTTCGGAAGGTTCCGGGTTGATGGGGAATGACAGCACCCGGCCGGTCTGCTCGGTCACGAACAAGCGCCCGCCCGCCTGGACCAGATTGGTCAACCGGCTGAACTGCAGTTGTTCAAACACTTTCTCCAGCGTCAAGACTGGAATCTCGACCGGAGGCGGCGGTTCTGGCGACGGCGTTGCCTGAGTGGCCGAAGTAGATGTGGGTTCTAGTGAAGGAACTGACTGCGCTGAGGAGGTGGACGTTGGTCCGAGGTCAGGCGTTGACTGCCGTGCCGTGGGCGAAGGTCCTGTAGTTGCGGACCCGCCGCAAGCGACAGCTAACATCAACGCGGTAGCGGCGACGGCGGTCACCAAGTGGGTCCTACGCTTACGAATGGCCATAGACGGATATTCTACCCGCATCGTCCCAGGAACCGTAATATTGAGCCTACGCCTAGGGCCAAGTACAATCTGAACGGACACGAAAACACAGCCTGCCGCCAAAGGGGAAACATGAGCGCAACCGAACATTGGACGGAGATGATCCGGGCGGAGCATGCCCAGTCGGACAGTATGCGGAAGGATGCGCCCCCCGAGGACTCATGGAGCAACTCCGCCCAGCAGTTCCGGGCTGACCCCAGGCGCACCGACGACGCTCTGGTCAACCATCTCCAGCGGTTGGTCACAGCGGAGCAGGTGGTATTGGACGTGGGGGCGGGCGGCGGACGGCTGGCGCTGCCATTGGCCCTGGTAGCCAAGAAGGTGATCGCGGTTGAGCCGTCGCCCAGCATGTGCCGGGTCTTGCGGGAGGTTGCCGCCGAATTCGATGTGAACAATATCGACGTCATCGAGTCGGGCTGGCTGGACGCCCAGGTGGCCAAGGCCGACGTCGCCCTCTGCTGCCACGTTCTCTACGTCATCCAGGACATCGAGTCCTTCATCAGAAAGCTGGAAGAGCACGCCGGCCGGATATTGGTCGTCATGTACCAAGCGCCGCCCCAGTCGCAGATCTATCCACTCTGGGAACCGGTGCACGGCGTGCCGCGTCTGCCTCTGCCCAGCCTTCCCGAGTTTCTGGAGGTGCTGGGTCAATTGGGGGTTGAGCCCGAGATTGAAGTGGTGCCCACGGAGCGCAACCGAGGGTACGACAGCCTGGAAACCGCCAGGGAACAACTGGCGCGCCGCCTGTATGTGATGCCCGAATCGGCGGAGATGGAGCGTCTGGAGGCGCTGCTGCCCCAGGTCCTGGAGGAAAAGGACGGCGGCTTCTCGATCAAAGGGGCGGTCCCATTGGAACCGCGGGTGATCTCCTGGCGGCCTGGGGACTAACTTGCAGGCAAGGGCGCGATTCCTTTTGCGAAAGTTACGGCAAACGCGCCTGTTTACCGCAGCGGCCGGAAGAAGCCGCGTATGTCCTCGACCAACCTGGCCGGTTCTTCCAACGCGGCGAAGTGTCCGCCGCTGGGCATGACCGTCCATCGCTGCACATTGTAGGAGCGCTCGGCCCATTCCCGGGGCGGAACGCTGATCTCGGCGGGGAATACGGCGATGCCGCAGGGTACCTGAATCTTCTCGTCTTTCTTCATTTCCCAGGGTTTTCGCAGCGTTTCGTAGTAGAGCTTGGTTGACGAGCCGATGGTCTGGGTGACCCAGTAGATGGTGATGGTGGTGAGAAGTTCGTCCTTGGTGAACCGCTTCTCCACGTCGCCTCCGCAGTCGCTCCACGAGCGGTACTTCTCCACGATCCAAGCCGCCAACCCGGCGGGAGAATCGTTCAACCCGTAGGAGAGGGTCTGAGGTTTGGTGCCCTGGATATGCGCATAGCCGCCCTCGGCCGACTGCCAGTCTCGCCGCTGTTGGAGCAGGTCCTTCTCGGCCTCAGAGAGTTCCCGCGAACCCGGCCCCAAGTAGGGTGTCGGCCGGGTGACTGAGGTCGAGTGAATGCCGATGACCTTGTCGCCGTGGGACAAACCCAGTTGGGCGGTGACGCTGGCGCCCCAGTCACCGCCCTGAGCCCCGAATCGCTGGTAACCCAGGTTCTCAGACATCAATTTGGCCCACATGTCGCCAACGCTTAGCACATCCAGCCCGCGCTCCGTGGCGTGGTCTGAGTACCCGTAGCCGGGCATGGACGGCACGACGACGTCGAAGGCATCGGCCGGGTCGCCGCCGTGGCTGGCCGGGTCGCTCAATAAGGGGATGATCTTGTGCATCTCGAAAAAGGTGCCGGGCCACCCGTGGGTGACCACCAGCGGCATGGGATTTGGTCCCTTGCCCTTCTCATGGATGAAGTGGATGCCCAGGCCGTCGACGTCGGTCTTGAAATGGGCGAAGGAGTTGATCAGCTTTTCCTGGGCGCGCCAATCGAACTTGGTGCGCCAGTATTCCACCAACTCCTTGACGTAGTCCAGGTTGCTCCCGTAGTCCCAGTTTGTGCCGGGCAGTTCGTCCGGCCACCGGGTGCGTTCCAGGCGGGCTTTCAGATCGTCTAAGACCGAATCCGGAACATCGATAGAGAATGGTGTGACGGCCATCAGAACTCCCTCCTGGACCAGATTAAACGGGCAGCACCGGCTCGGTACGGTTGGCCGGCAGCTCGGAGTCGAATGAGTTGACCACGAAGGCCAGAAGGGCATAGTTGCCCATGGTAAGGGTGAGTTCGATCAGGCCCTGCGTGCCGAACTGTTCGATCGCCGATTGGAATGCGCCGCGGCTCACCCGGTGGGTGCGGAAGTACTCCTGGCCGTAATTGATGACGGCGGCTTCGTCGGGGGCCAGCGCGGGAAGCTCTTTTCGGTCCCTCAGGGCGTCCACCACGGCGTCGGGCACTCCGGCGGCCCGGGCCGCTGCGGCATGGGCGTTCCAGACGTACATGCAGTCGTTCTCGCGGGCAGTGACCAGCATGGACAGTTCCAAGACCTTGTCAGACAGCGATGAATCGTTGCGGAGGTATTGGTTCAGCGCCGTGGCCAATTGTTGGGCCTTTGGGACGTGGAACAGGATCGATCCGGGCCCCACCAAAGGCGGTGAGCCTGCGCCGGCGACAAGCTGGTCAAACTCGGCGGTCTGGCCGCTGGGAACGGTCTCTCGGGTTGCTGGGGGAATCCTACCCATGTCAGTCTCCTAAATAATTCGAGTTTTGGCCGCGGCCTTGGGCGTGGCCACGAGGCCCCGGCGCGACGGCCTTAAAGGTACGCGCCAGGTTTTAGGTTGTCAAACATGCGACGAAGGCGCCAGTTACTAACGTGGCGTATGGGCCGGGGATTCCGCGACGTTTCGGGGCAGCAGGAAGCCCGCCAGCAGAAGGGTCCAAGATGCGGCGGCACATACAGCCAGACCTGGGATGAACGACCCCGTCAGGTCGCGCAGGACACCCACCAAGATGGGCGAAACGAACATGGCGAAACCGGAAAAAGTCAGGAGAGACCCCCAGACCACAGCCACCCTTTCCGGCGTCATTCCGGCCATCTGCATGGGTAGGGTGAGGAGCGTGGGCACGTAGAGCCATGACCCGATGCCCAAGATGACGACCGCCGGATAGATCAGGGCGGGCCCAGGCAGTAGAAAGGCGCCCAGCCCGCCAAGTCCGGCCAGCAGGCCCGAGGCGGCAAATAGGGCTCTGGGGGACGCCACCCGCAACGCCACGGCTCCGCCGGCCAGAACGGCGAACACGCCGACAAGGGGCAGCAGGCCGGTGATGAATCCGGCCTGGGACAGGGAGATGCCCCGGACCTCGTTGTAGAAGGTGGGCAGCCAGCCGGTGAACGCCGCGTATTGGACCAATATCCCGGCGTCAGCGGCCAGCAGAAGCACCACGGAACGGTTGCGCAATACCGCCCCGACCTCGCGGAGGGATATACCGCGACCGGTCATGGGTATGCCGCCCGATTCTCTTCCCAAGGCTAGCCAGGCCGCAAGTCCGGCGATGCCGGGCAGGGCAAACACCGTCAGGGTCATCTGCCAGTCCATGAACTTTGCCAACGGCACGGCAGTAGCCACCGATATGGCGATTCCCAGGCTCAATGCGGCAGCGGTTAGCGCGTTCATCACTGTCACTTCCTTGGGCCGGAACCACTGCATCAACAAGGGGCCGGTGGCCGTGAGGATGAAGGCGAATCCCAACCCGGTCCCGGACCTGAGCAACAATAGGGTGATGAAATTGGGGGCGAACCCCGATAGTGACACCGAGGCCACGGCGGCCCAGCCGATGATGAACGCCCGCCGCAGGCCGATGCGTGAGATCAGTATGCCGCTGGGCAGCCCCAACGCCGCCGCCACCAACAGGGGCAACGCCACCAACAGCCCGGCTGCCGCCCGGGTGATGCCGTAATCATCGATGGCTAAGGGAAGGAGCGGCGAGACGGCGAAGACATTGAGCCCCACGCTCAGATGCCCGGCCAACACCATAGCGGCCATCACGAAGCGGGACCTTTTGAAAGGCGGCGCGGCCGGTCCGGATATGTCTTTGGGGGCGTTGCCCCTGTTGATAGTTCAACGGCGGTCTGGTGAAGCCGGCCGCCGCTGTGATTGGAAGATTATCGACGTTGGGCTAGGGAGATAAATAGAGGGCTATGGAAATAAGCGGCCGTCAGGGGTTGTGTCTTCTGTTTGCCCATCGGAAAGTTCCGGCACGGCCAAGATGCACTCTGGGCCCTGGTTCTTCACCGAATTGACCGTATCCGACACCGGATGGGAGGTCAGAAGCTCAACCGGCGCCGGTATCAGCAAAGGTTCCAGATTTTTCGGGTCTTCGGTCAGCGGGTCCAGCCACAGGGCCTGGGTCTCGTCGGACAAGATGACCGGCATGCGGTTGTGCAACGGCTGGATGAGTGGATTGGCCGGCGTTGTGATGATGGTGCACGACTGTACCACCGGGCCCTCCGGAGATTTCCACGCTTCCCATAATCCAGCGAAGGCCATGGGTTCGCCGTTCTTCGGATAGATGTAGGTGGGCAGCTTTCTGCTGCCCTCTTTCTTCCATTCGTAGAAACCGTTGGCCAGGACCAAGCAGCGCCGTTTCTTGAACGCCGCTCTGAAGGCCGGTTTGGCCGAGGCCGTTTCTCCAACGGCATTGATCATACGAGCGCCGATCTTGAGGTCTTTGGCCCAAAAAGGCACCAGACCCCAGCGCATCAGTTGCCCCCGCCGTTGGCCGTCGTTGGTGACCGTTAACACCGGCTGGGTGGGTGCGATGTTATACCTGGGCCCGAGCCACGGCCCATGATCAAAGGAATGAGAGTCGGTGAACTCGGATAAAAACCCGAACCGGCCTTGAAGCTCGTCCAAGTTGGAGGTGAGGGTGAATCG
>JADFNR010000143.1 GCA_022563275.1 Chloroflexota bacterium
GATCACCACCAGGCAGGGATTGACCGGTCAGGTGGATTCCGAGGTAGAACGGATGCTGGCCACCCAGCCCAGGGGCGACATCGCCAAGGCCGCGCTGGACCGCCAGGGACGGGTGGTGTTGGTCGATTCCCTGGAAGAGGCCGTGGACCTGGTGAACCGCATCGCTCCGGAGCACCTTTGCCTGCTGTTGGACGACCCTTGGTCCTGGGTCGGCAAGATCAAGCACGCCGGCGGTCTGTTCTTGGGGGAATACTCGCCGGAAGTCATTGGCGACTACATCGCCGGCCCCAGTCACGTGATGCCCACGGGAGGCACGGCCAGGTTCGGTTCCGCCTTGAGCGTGCACCATTTCTTGCGCACCATGCCGGTGGTCGGCCTCAGCCCCGCCGAGTTCCAGAAGCTGGGCCCAGCGGCGGTGCACATCGCGGATGCGGAAGGGCTCTCCGGACACGCCAGCGCCATCCAGATCAGGCTCGATTCACTGGCCAAGGGCGCCTGACATGTCCAGGAAGAACATGCCGGCGATGCTGCCCCACATTCAGGCCCTTGAGACCTATGAGGGAGTCGACCCCATGGAGGTCCTGGCCGAGCGGGCCGGGATCCCCCCGGAGAAGATCATCCGCCTGAACGGCAACGAGAACCCCTACGGCCCCTCGCCCAAGGTGGCCGAGGCCCTGGGCAGCTACCAGAACTTCAACTACTATCCCGACCCCGGACAGCGCAACCTGCGCCGCGTCCTCTCGGGCTATTTGAACGTGGAACCGGAACGCATCGTGGCGGGCAACGGCAGCGATGAGTTGATCGACCTTCTGCTGCGGATGTACGTGGGCGTCGGCGACAACGTGATCATCCCCACGCCGACCTTCGGCATGTACTCCTTCTCGGCGGGCATCTGCGGCGGCAAAGCAATCTCGGTGGAGCGGGACGACAAGTTTGAGATCGACCTGGAAGCCATGCTGTCGGCCATCACCGCCAAGAGCAAGATCATCTTCTTGGCCTCGCCCAACAACCCCACCGGGAACATCATTCCCGAGTCCCAGACCCGCGCCTTGCTGGACACTGGACTGCTGGTGGTGACGGACGAGGCCTACTTCGAGTTCTGCGGCGAGACGGCCATCCCGCTGCTATCCGAGTACCAGAACCTGGTGGTCCTGCGGACCTTCAGCAAATGGGCGGGACTGGCGGGACTGCGCATCGGCGTGGGCGCCATGGACCCGGACCTGGCCACAACCATGATGGCCATGAAGCCGCCTTACAACGTCAACCTGGCGGCCGAGGTGGCTCTGACCACGTCGCTGGAGGACACCCCCGGCCTGTTGGAGCGGGTGAAGCAGATATTGGCGGAACGCGGCCGCATGATGGAGCTGCTGCAACAGATTCCCAACCTGACGCCCTGGCCGTCCCGGGCCAACTTCATCCTTTGCCAGGTGCCCGACGGGCGGGGCGAAGAGATATTTGAGGGCCTGTGCAGCAGGGGCATATTCCTGCGCTACTGGGCCAATGGACGATTGAAGAACTTCATCAGGACCAGCATCGGCCTGCCCCATGAGACCGACGCGGTCGTAGAGGCTTTCACGGAATTGTGTGCCTAAATCGCGCGCTTGAACCGTGTGACGGAGTTGTGAGGAGAAAGTGATGCCGCCTAGGAAACCGGCGACAACTAAAGGCAAGGACCGGACCGCGACCATCGAACGCAAGACCGGTGAGACCGAGATCACGCTGACCCTGAACCTGGACGGCCAGGGCGTCTATGACGTGGACACCGGCAACGGCTTCCTGGACCACATGGTCTCTCAGATATCCCGGCATGGACTGTTCGACATAACATTACGCGCCAAAGGGGACATCCACACCGGTTGGCACCATCTGGTGGAAGACGTTGCGATTACCCTGGGGCGGGCGTTCAAAGAGGCTCTGGGCGACGCCCGGGGCATCCGCCGCATGGGCCACGCGATAGTTCCCTTGGATGAAACCCTGGCGATGGTGGCGTTGGATTGCAGCGGCCGTGGTTACGCCGTGATCGAAACGACCCTGGACGACACCATGGTGGAGACCCTGCCTGGCTCATTGGTGAAGCACTTCTTCGAGTCCTTCGCCCTGGAGGCGAAGATAAACCTCCACGCCCAAATCATGGCCGGAGTCAGCCCCCACCACAAGGCCGAAGCCCTGTGCAAAGCCCTGGCCAGGGCCCTGCGCGACGCCGTGGAGCCGGACCCCCGCGCGCCCTCCCAGATCCCCAGCACCAAGGGGACACTGAGCGGGTAGGTTTCTTGACCTAAGGCGCCTTATCCATTACCCCGGCGCGGCTGAATGGACCTTTCTTTTGTGTTACCCCCGGCCTTTTCTGGCTATGAACTCGGGGAAGGCGTCCTCAACTCCGTAGCCCTTGACCACGCTGGTGTAGTCCTTCTCGATCTGCCACATGCCTTGCAGGTCAGCGGTCATATCCTTCAGCAGTATCTGCTTGATGCCCTTCACCGAGGCCTGGTTGTTCTTGGCGATCAGGGCCGCCATCTCCATGGTCTTGGCCCGCAGTTGGTCCGCGGGCACCAGATGGTTCAACAGGCCGGTCTGGAGGGCCTCCTCCGCTTCCACGATTCTCGCGGTGAACAGGAACTCCTTGGCTTTGGGCCAGCCCACCTGGTTGGTCAGGGTCCAGGTGCTGTTGATGCGGCCGTAGGCCACCGCCAGGAACCGGAATTTGGTGTTCTCGCAGCCGACCCGAATGTCGAGACAGGACGCCAGCACCGCACCGCCGCCGTAGGCCAGCCCGTTCATCATGCCGATGACCGGCTTGGGCGAGGATGAGATGTCGTACATAAATTGCGAGTGCTCCGCTGATCGGACGTCCCGTTCCTCTTCGGTGCGGTTCCGGGCGTCCTCCCGCTGCTCGTGGATGTCGCCTCCAGCGGAAAACGCCTTTTCGCCGGCGCCGGTGATGACGATGCAGCCGATGTTTTCGTCGGCGTTGGCCGCCATGACCGCGTCGTGGAGTTCCGAGACCAATGTGTGGTTCATGGCGTTCAGCACCTCGGGACGGTCCATGGTTAAAACCGCCACGCCCTCTTCGTTCTCCACCAAGATATGTTCGTAAGGCATGTGTTCGCTCCTATCCTAACAATCCCCCGCAGCAGGGGAATGGATTTATTAACCTTCCCCTTAAAGGGGGCAGGAATTTCTTGATTCGTTGGTCCGCTCCCCGATTTTACGGTTAGGGCCGCGGCCAGTCAATTTGGCCTGATATCGCCCCTGCTATGATAAACTGCATTCGACGCTCAGGCGTGACTTAAAGACAACCAACCCACCATAGCACCTTGGAGGTAATTGATTTGGCGAAGATGAACGCGGGCGTGGCGATCGTTGAGATGCTGCGTCAGGAGGGCGTTTCCCACATGTTCGGAATCGTGGGCTCGTCCTTCCTGGATATCCTGGACCCGCTCTACGACCGGGACGACCTCAAATTCATCGGGGTCCGCCACGAGCAGGGCGCGGCCCTGATGGCCGACGGCTACAGCCGCATCTCCGGCGCTCCCAGCGTATGCCTGGTGACCAACGGCCCCGGAGTCCTGAACCTGACCTACGGCATCGCCTCGGCCTACGTGGCCCACTCGCCGGTGGTGGTGATCGCGCCCTCCGCGTCCCGCAGCCACCAGAACCGGGCCTCCACCCAGGAGTTCGACCAGGTGGCCCTCTTCAAGCCGATCACCAAGGCGGCCTTCTCCATCAACAAGATCGAGGTCCTGCCCGAAGCCCTGCGCCACGCCTTCCGTGTGGCCACCTCGGGCAAGATGGGTCCGGTGATGATCGACATTCCCAGGGACCTGCTTCCCGGCGCGGAGATCGAACTGGACCTGCTGTCCCCCGACGCCTACCGCCCCGGCCAGACCCGTTCCAGGGGAGACGCAGCCCTGATCGACAAAGCCGCCGCGGTGCTTTCAGCCGCCCAGCGTCCCGTTATCCTGGCCGGCGGCGGAGTGCAGTGGAGTGACGCCGGCGACGAGGTCTGCCGGATGGCCGAACTGACCGGCGCCGCCATCGTCACGTCATACGGCCGGGCCGACGCCGTGCCCAGCGACCACCCCAACTACCTGGGCCACCTCGGCCGCTTGGGGTCCTTGGAAGGCATCGAGGCGATGCGCCAGGCCGACACCATTCTGGCTGTGGGCACCCGGCTCAGCCAGTCCACCACCTTCTACGACAACCGGTTCATCCCCGCCGACGCCAAGATCATCCAGATCGAGATCGACCCCCAGGAGATCGGACGGAATTACCCGGTGACCGTGGGTATCGAAGGCGATGCCAAAGCGGTGATGGAAGGTCTGCTGGACAAGGTCCGGGAGCGGGAGCCCCGGCCCAACCCGCAATGGGTCTCGGAGATAGGAGATTGGGCCGCCCGCCGTGCGGCGCGTCTGCAGGATGAAGAGAAACTCTCCGGTTCGCCCATGAAGCCCCAGCGGGTCTATGCCGAACTTAGGAAGGTCATGCCCCGTGACGCCATCGTGGCCTTGGATGCCGGCCTGGCCCCCAACTATGGGCAGGACCGGCTGAACTACTACGAGCCCCGGAGCCTCCTGACCTCCCTGGACCTGGGCGGTCTGGGATTCAGCTTCCCAGCGGCCATCGGCGCCAAGTTCGCCGCCCCGGACCGGCCGGTGATCAACTTCAACGGCGACGGCGGGTTCTTGTTCAACGCTCAGGAGTTCTCAACGGCGGTGCACTACAACCTGCCGCTGGTCACGGTCATCATGAACAACGGCATCTGGGGCTCGGAGAAAGCCTACCAGCGTTACGCCTTCAATGAGCGGTACGTGGGCGCCGACACCACCAACCCCCGCTTCGACAAATACGCGGAGATCTTCGGGGGCGTTGGGTTCTACGTTGAACGGCCCGAGGACATCGGCAATGCCATGATCGAAGCACTGAACTGCGGCAAGCCCAGCATCATCGAGATTCCCATCGACCCCGACGAGATGCCCCGGCCGGCCCGGTTGAACGAGGTCCAAGCCCCGGCACAATAGAACGCCCCAATAAAACATCCGGCGGCCCAGCCGCCGTTAGAGATATAACCATGGAACATTTGATCCGGCCCGACGCCATAAATCTGGAAGACGATGCCGTGGTGATCCTGTGGGAAGACGCCCACCGCAGTCCCTTTCCCCACCGCTACCTGCGGTTACGCTGTCCGTGCGCCAATTGCATCGACGAGATGAGCGGCAAGCGCACCTTGGACCCGGACACCGTGCCCCAGGACGTGAAGGCGTTGGACCAGATGCCCGTGGGGAAATACGGGGTGCAGTTCCTGTGGAGCGACGCCCACTACACCGGCATCTACACCTATAAGGTGCTGCGGGCGGCCTGCACCTGCATCATCTGTGGCGAGGCACGGGCCCAAGCGGAAAAAGAGGACGCGGGCTAGCCTGCCGGCCTCTGGTCAGAGTCCTTGGCGAGCTTTCTGTCTCTGGCGCGCATGGGTTTCTCCAGAGATGCTTTGAATTTGGGTGACGTGAAGGTGTTGGACTTGAAAGCGAAATTGGATAGCTGCCGTTCGCCCGGTTTGCCGCAGCGCTCGCAATTGGCCGGCTCGCCGGACTGAGTCACCGGGCGCATCACTTCAAAATCCAAGTCGCACCCGGCGCAGTAATACTCATAGATGGGCATGTAAACCTCCTGAATCTAGGTCCATCTTATCGCCATCGGCAACGCCATGCCATCAGTACCGGATAAACAAAGTCCCTTCTCCCTCGCAAGGGGGAAGGTTAGGTCCGGCGAAGTCGCGACTTCCCGGCGGTGCCGAGGACGCTCGATAGAGTCGGCGCTCGACGTAGTCGGAGATGGGGGAATGAATTGCCGCATTGAAGCTCTTCTGCAGCGAAGGGGACACGCCCCCTCTCTAACTCTCCCCCTTGTGAGGGGGAGAGAACAGATGAATGAATATCCAAAATCACACACGGAGTAAACATGGTTGACACCACAGACGTGGCGATAATCGGTGGAGGAGTGGCCGGCTGTGCCGTGGCCTACTACCTTGGCCAATCCGGGGTGAAGTCCATCATCATCGAACGGGAAGGCGTCGGAAACCAGGCCTCCGGATACTCCGCCGGCGGGCTGAACCCGCTGACCGGCATCGGTATCCCCGGCCCCCTCGGCGCCTTCGGCTGGGAGTGCTTTCAGTTGCATTTAGACCTGTACGACAGCCTCAAAGAACAGTCCGGCATCGACTACCAGCATCGGGCGGTCGCCAAGATCGACCTCGCCTTGGAGGAGCCGGATGTGGCGGACCTGCAAACGCAGGTCGAACTGTTCCAAGGAGTAGACGGTTTCAACGCGCGCTGGCTGGAACCGGATGAGATCGCCAAATTGGAGCCCCGTATCGCATCCGGCGTCTTGGGCGGACTCTACGACTACGGCAATCACGCGGTGGACAGCCACGACCTTACCGAGGCCTTTGCGGCGGCCGCTGAAAAGATGGGGTCCACGGTCCGTGCCGGAAACGTCAGAAGCTTAGAGGGCAGCGGCGGCAAGATAGACCGGGTTATCCTGGCCGACGGCGAGATCTCCTGCGGCCAGGTGGTCATGGCCATGGGACCATGGTCGCGGCGGGCCGAATCTTGGCTCGGCGTGTATATCCCCGTTGACCCCCTGAAGGGCGAGATCATCCGGCTGGAGAATAACGGCGAGCCGTTCAAACATGACATCGCCGGAGGGGGAGGCACCATCTACCCCAAGCTGGACGGTCTGAATTGGTGCGGCACCACCGAAGACTGGAAAGGATTCGACCGGGAACCATCCGAACAGGTCGCCCGGGAGATCAGGGAGCGGGTGGTCCGGCTGGTCCCCGACTTGGCGGACGCCAAGATAGTGAAGCACACCGCTTGTCTACGGCCCGTCACCCCCGACTGGCTGCCGGTCCTGGGGCGGGCTCCCGGCTGGGAGAATGTTTACCTGGCCACCGGCGCAGGCAAGAAAGGCATCCTGCTGGCCACCGGCATCGGCAAGTCGATCGCCGACCTGATGACCACCGGCGAGACTACCCTGTCCATCCAGGGTTACGCCCCCGAGCGGTTCGCCTCCGGATTGGACTGAATCGGCAAAAGGACGAACTGTACAGACGTCTCCTTCCGTTCGTGGTAATCCCGCCTACCCGCTCGTGGCGCGCCCACCTGTCGTTCGTGGTGAGCCCGTCGAACCACCGCCTGCGTTAAGGATGTTCTCCGCCGGAAGCGTGACTTATGCGCATCCTTCGACAGGCTCAGGACGAGCGGGGGTATTGGCCCGCTCACCCGTTTTTAATGAGCCCACCTGGCCGCTCATGGTGACGACGTGTACGCAATTACGCCACTAAGATTTACGTTAGAGTCGCCGCTTATTCGTTCGTCCTAGCGGCGAAGATGGCATTAGGGTGGCGCGCATCGATCGGGACACCGGATGCAACCCTACGGTATTAAAATACGATTTCAGTCGGGGTGTAGCGCAGGGGAAGCGCGCTGCCCACCCAGGTACACGCTGAAAGTTGCCCGTCGCCGTCCGGTTCTGGACCCTTTCCGGGCCGTCATCGACCAGTGGCTCAAAGAGGACTAGGACCGGCCTCCCATCCTATTTAATCCTCCCAGATCATGTCCAGTAACCCACATATTGCCCATGCTTGTAGACGATTTGCATAACCAGTATTTGGTCCTGGATGATGCACATATTCCGGGCCTTCGGTGAGAGGAAATATTTCACCATCTTCTACTCTATATAACTCCGGCATGTACCCTATTTCTCGGTACGCCAGAAGCAACGCCTGTTTTATCCGGTCTGCCTCTTCCGTGAATCCGAGTTTCCTCAACCCATCATAGATTATCCAATTGTCGTGGGGCCAAACAGACCCAAGGTGATAGCTAAAAGAATCGAAGTCTGGATCTCTTTCAGAGAGCGTCCTGATGCCGTACGGAGTAAAAAGGTCCGGTTGGAAAATGCGC
>JADFNR010000144.1 GCA_022563275.1 Chloroflexota bacterium
GTTCGAACCCAGTCGGTGCCACCATTCTTCGTGCGTAAATAAAAGTATTTTCAGTTTGCCATTGCTTTTCGGCAGGCAGCTGTAAGAAATCTACTCACAAACGGCCTAAACAAGAATGAAGCTGTTAATCTCTTTGGCCTCTCTGATCATGGTCGTGATCATATCTTGTGGAGGCTCAAGTTCATCGGGCGATGGCCTTTCTTGGGACGCGTACCGAAGCCAGATCGATACCTGGCAAGAGCAGGTGGATGAAAAACTAGCCCAGGCCCACGGACTGCTGGAGGCTGGCTCCGCCGACAACTCCGAAGTGCGGTCTTCGTTGCAGGCGTTGGGTATTGAGATGGATTCAATAACGCTGGCGGTGAGGAACCTGCACCCCCCCGCCGAACTGCAAGAATTTCACGACAGTTTCGTGCTTGCAACGGACTTCTACAAGCTGGCAGGGAGATTGCTCTCCGAGTTTTCCGGAGAATCGGATGCGGACCGTGCCGCAATCGTCGATCAGTTGACAAATGAGATCGCTTTTGGCGAGGCTAATATGCGGACTGCCCAGTCCATATTCAACGAGGCGGCTCAGAAAAGATAACCGGGAGAGTCCAGTCTAGGGCGCTTGCCGCCACGCTTCCCTGAATTCCGGCTCCCTACCGTTTTTCAGCTTCCACTGATAGATAACGACGAACATTGCTCCCCTCGATGAATTAGCTACCCTGGCTGCGCGGATATTACTTCGCCACAAGCGGAAAACTTGGGTACCGCGCGCATCTGCGCCCCATCATCGGGGTGGCGGCCGAAGGCGTGGGAACGGCGGCAGAAAAGGTTCCGAATCACTATCGGTCGGCTTCTGGGATGGCGCCTGACCCCCTCCGGACCGCTGGGTTAGGTTTCGGACCCACAGACCCACGCGGTCGATGGCGATTCCCAGCGAAAATCCGATCCCAAACGCGATTAACATCCATACGACTATGTTCATCGGCGCCGCTCCGCCCCCCGGCAATTGTTGCGCTGGAGTTTTAGGCAAGGAGATTGCGTTTGTACCCAGGCGGCCGCAAGACCACCATCTAACTGCGCGTTAGGCTGAGGTCTCGACGCTCAATTCATAATGGTCCAAGATTGGAGGCCCGGCCATAAGACCGCCAAACTTCGCGATCTGTTCTTGGTAGTACCCGCCGCTGGATTCGCCTGCCTGCATATCCGCTTCCGATTCCCAGACAGTGATGGAGAGGGCTTTGCCGCTGCCTGCATCCGTCATCAAGTAGGCTCCTTGAAATCCTTTCTGGGTCTTGGCGGCCGGAACCACCGAATTATTGTAAATATCGATGGCCTCCTGCATCTTTCCTGGCTGAATTTGAACAGTTGCCACTCTTACGTGCAATTTTCCCCCTATTGCGATCGAATCGAGCCGTTCGGATCCTAGGGGGTCGTCGAGTGCAAGAGCAACTCCCGGAGGATGACGATCACTCCTATCGGAGCCAACAACACGGCCACCAATGCGAAAGGAGCCGGTAAGGCGCCCACAACACGGCCTGGACCAAGGCCCCGGAGACCGGCGAGAGCCAGGGCGGCGTAGACGACCAGCAATACCCAGACGGATGGAGTTATTACCCGGCTTATGTCAGAGCCGTAGAGATCGCGCGATTCGCCGAGCGCGACTAATGTAAAGGACGCGGGCAAGATCCAAAAGGTGGCGAAGTACAGGACGACTATCCCGTACACAATGGCCTTAGAGAACCAGCCCACTATACCCAACGTGGTAACCATCCCGGGATTGTATCAGCGCTAGACCACTACGGCGAATTCCAAGACCGCGAAGACCGCGACCACGAACATCATGGTGCAGGCGATCGCCTTCTTGGACTACCAAGACGATCAGGGGGAGGCCATTAAGATAATTCAGGAAGGTGGCCCTAAATGGTCATCATGATGGCCCATTTAGGTCTTTTCTTACCCGATTGCTCTCCTGATACTGGAGCGGTTGAAGTCCTACATCCTTGCTCATCCATAGATGTGCCGGCGCTTCAACCGGTCTAATGTGAGAGACCACCGCATCAACTCCCTTCTCCCAGTTATGCGGTGGTTTTTCGCGTCGGTCCTCCGTGGCGAGTAGCGGTCATACCGGCCCGGCTTGCGCATCCCCGCCCATAGCCCAAAAGATCATGTGGTCAGGGGCAGGCCGCGGGACTACCGGTGGCGGCCACCTGCGTCAACAGTTGGCCTGAAGCGTCCCACGTGTAGCAGTAGGCGGTGGTAACGTCGCGCATGTAGTTGGCCAGGTTCTTGACGCCTGATCCCGCGTCGAGGTCAAAGCTGTTTGTGATAAATGCCGCGGACCCTCCGGCGGTCACGGTGGTTAATCCTTGGTCAGACATCAAGGTCTCGATGGCGCCCTGAATGGCGTCCCATTCAGCTCTGGAGGCGCCTTGATCGCCGCGGTCCGAGAACCGGACGATCTGCGGAACGACGACTGCGGCCAATGCGACGATGATGCCCACGACGACCAGCAATTCAATCAAGGTGAATCCCCTTGGGTCTCGTAACGTTCTACCCAAGGGATTCCTCAGGGCATCGAGCATCGGGTTTGTTCTCCTAGAGGGCGCACATGACGCCGGATCAGAGTGATTTGACGTAACCGGCCCAGTTATTGCTGAACGTACCAGACCCCAATCTCCGCTCCGAGAGCGGCCGTTTTGCGGTCGATCGAGTCAAATTCTTCCCTGTCAGCTTGGGCAGGGACACGAGTAGATGTGGAGATCGGGGACAGGGACGCGCAAACCCCGTCCTCCAGCATGACTAAAAATACACTGGGCAGGTTGTCTCCATGTTCCATGTCGGCGCTGACGGCCGTGAGAGAGGATGAAGTGTGGACCGGGGACCGGGAAACACATACCTCATCCTCTATCTCCGCTAGAAATACGCTGGGCTCGACCGCCCCGCCTAGATCCGCCGAGCTGGAACCCCTGCTCAGCGGCGAAAAAGCCAGCAACCCCACAACCCACACTAGGACCAGGACGACGATCGGTAATTTGGTTTTGATGTCTCCACGAGCTTTGACGAATGTTTCGCCGCCCGGCCGATTCCCCCAGGCCTCAACGACCGGGGTATCGACCAGATCGATTCAACGTTGTTCCAATTATCCGGCGGTATGACGGATAGGTCTGTGATTCGCCGCTCTGAAACGGCGTGACGTCGGTCACTTATGCCGAACCGGCCGGTGTAACAGATGTGTTAATTCACTGGTTCGACCCCAGACCCCATCACCTATTGACCGTCCGCTCCGTTGCTTGCCATCTGTCCGCTATCCGGTTGCCATTGCTTTAGCAGGCTGGGAATGATATCCAGGTATATAGGACGTCTGATACTTGGGTCCATATCTCCTTGGAGGAGGTGATGTGGGCGCGAGCTCGGCGCGGCGAGCAGCTAAGGCTGTGTTGCCTGTGAATCTTGCAATCCGTGGACTTCGGAGTTTTCGCTAATTGAAAAGGCCCAAGTTTCACCCCATGGACCTGGTCAAGGTCAGGACCCCCGGCCGGCACGAAACGTTGGGCTCCCGGCCCCCGGGCACGTTGATCATGGGGAAGACCGCCACCGTGGAGATCGCCGGTCTGATCAACGGCGCGGCATCGGCAACAGGCGACTCCATGACTCCTGCCTACTACATCCGGATCGGAGAACTCCCCCCGGTCTTGATCTATGAAGAATGGCTGGAGGAAGCCTGAGGCTTTCACCTGGTTTACGCCAAGGGAAACAAACAACGCAGAACGGCCGTATGACATGGCGGCGCAAGAGGTAAAGTGGACTCACCAAAATATCAATCGACCCAGCGTGTTCGAGTACGGGAAGCCGCCGAGATGGAAAATTCCGGAAGAGTTGTACCGGACGAAAGCGTCATGGGAATGATCGGAATCGTGGAAGCGTCGGGCCTGGTTTACGGATCCGGCTTGAGTACCGACAAGTACCTGTTGCCCGCCTATTTCGTCCGCATGGATGGGATTGGCCCAGTCCTGGTTGGCGAGGACTGGCTAGAAGACGCCCCGCCTGAGGACTAGCATAGTCCTCCCTCGGCCCCGGTTTTTGTCTTCCTGCTTTTCTTCTTTTCCGTCACCCCGTCGCCCTGCCCGGAACGGACAACTTCGTATAAGATAGCCGTCAAGAATGTTTGACGAAGGACCCACCCTGGGACCAGCTTTGAATACCAGAAGAGCCGGCGCTCAATTCGCCGTGGCAACTCTGTTGCTGATGTCCGTCCTGTGGCTGATCGCGTCCCCGGCGTACGCCCATGACGGACCGCACAACATCGACTGCGGCGGGCCTGAAATCATCATCGAAGGCGGCCAACCGCCGGCCTTTACTCTCCCCGCCCAGAGTGATGAGACCCTCGAGGTTGACCCCCAAGCCGTTCTCACCATCCGCGGCATCGCCATGCCGGCGGACGCCTCCTTGCACTGGGGAGTCCAAGGGCTGGGCACGGAACTTGCCGGCAAGGACCTGCAGTTCACCTCGGGGGTGACCACGATAAACGTGGCGGACTTCTCTACCCACGCCCGGGGCATCTTCGAGATTGAAGGCACTCTGTTCAGCGGACCAATCGAACTCTGCACCATACCGTTCAAGTTGAATATCAGCGGTTTTGGCGGCACCACGGCCCTCGTCGCCACTGGCGTCTCGGTGGTTGCCGGAGCCGGAGCTCTGGCCGGCGCCCCGCTGGCGGCCAACGGACTTAACGCCAAGCTGAAAGCCAAGGTCCAGGTTGCCCGGCGCAGGCCCCGGGGATGGCGCCGGTGGGTGCCGGTCCCGGCCTGGAAACGCTCCATCTTCAGCACTTTGGTGGGCGCCGTCACGGGACTGGGGCTGGCCGTTCTGATGCAACAGGCCGGAATCAACCCCCTTTCGCTGGCCAGCGCCGTCTGGGGACTGGCGCTGGGCGGCGGCGTCAGTTTCGGAGTCGGTTATTCCCTTGGCGTGGTCAAGACTCTCCTGAAACCGCCTGTAGAGGACTGACCCAGCTTCCCGAAACCCAACGGACCAATGGCCCAACGCGGCGGCGCGATGTACAATTGCCGGGCGGTTAGAACGGGTGGACCGGGCGACCGGACTTCCGCCCGCCTTTTGGTAATCGACAGCCGTTTAGGGAGGAGCCATGGCCAACCGGATCAAGCACATAGCGCTGCACACAGAGAACCCTGCTGAAACCGCCGAGTGGTACAAAACCGTCTTCGGCCTGGACGAACTCCGCCGCACGCCCGCCGACACCGGCGCGGACGGGGTATGGCTAACCGACGGCTACATCTATTTCGCCGTCCTCAAGATGGGTTCCGACGAAGCCCCCAATCTTGGCGAAGGACCATCCACCGTGAAGGGCATCCACCACATCGGCTTCTACGTCGATGACCTGGACGAAGCCGTCGCAACCGTGGAGGAAAATGGCGGGACCGAGTGTCCCGGCAGCAGCAAGGTCAACCGGAAGTACAAGGGGCCGGACGGGCTCATGATCGATCTGCGGTTCCGGGGCTGGGACGAGCAGATACGGGCCCGGACCACCCTCTACGAGCTTAAGGAAGCGGCGCCCGCAAAGACCGCCAGCGCCGCCGACTAGGGCCTTCGGGGAGGTTCCCCTTTTAACCTCCGGCAAACCCATGCGGGAGAAGTCAAACATGCCTGTAACCAAGCGCATAGCAGCGTTGGTTCCCGCCACCAACCCCGTGGTGGAACCCGACTTCTACCGGGTGCTGCCTCCCGAGATAACCGTGCACTTCGAGCGGATGTTCAACGGAGATTGGGGCAATCAACCCAGATCAACTGAAAACACCGGCCACCACATCGGCATCTCCAGCGAAGAAGCGGCAACCGTGGACACCGCGCTGTTCGGGTTTGACGCCGATAAGATGAACGAAGATGTCAGCCGGGGCGCCCGCTCACTCTCCAACATCAAACCCGACATCCTGGTCTACGCCTGCACCTCGGGCACCTATCACAAAGGCTACCTGCAGTTCGACCAAGAGATGTCGGACAAGATGCAGTTGGCCAGCGGGGTGCCGTCCATCACCGCCGTGGGGGCCTGCATCGAGGCGTTCAGATTCATGGGTTCCAGGCGGCTAAGCATCGCCGGGCCCTACCGGCATTTCCACCTGCGCCACCGTCTCAAGCCACTGCTTGAAGAGGCTGGGTTCGAGGTGCTGAGCGCCGACGGCGAACCGTGGATGCAGGACTCGATGAACCCCCTGGAGATCGAGGAAGAAACGGTCCAGACCATCATCGACTTCGTGCCAACGGTGGTGAAGGATGAAGCCGACACCATCTTCCTGCCGGGCACGGCCTGGCGGGGCCTGGACGCGGTGGAGCCCCTGGAGCAGAGATTAGGCAAGACCGTGATCTCAGTGAACCAGGCCACCATCTGGTTGGCCCTGCGCCGCGTCGGCTGGACCGAACCCATCCAGGGTTTCGGCAGCCTTTTGCGGAAATTGGCCTAGAGTCGAACTCGGCCTGAAACATGGGCTGGCGGTGCTGGTGGTGATTAGTTGGTCAGGGACTCCGCGGACGTCTGGGCCGGGCCTTCTGACCAAAGAGTTGGATAGCAAATTTACAAGGATTGGGCACTATGGTGCCTGGTGAGGCAGTCGCTGATTCGGCTCTTCAATGTGACCGGGTTAAACGGTTTTGTCAGGAAGTCCTTGGGTAGAACTGGATGGCGGGACCATAGAGGCGATCAGCGAGGAATGGCTTGAGCCAATTAACTATGGTAATCATCCATTGTGATAAATCAATAATATTAAGGCGTATTGGCTTGTGGTTCTCACCGACCGCTCAAGTAATCCCGGATCATTAGAGCCGCAGTGGTTCCCTCGCCCGCCGCCGAAGCTACCTGCTTGGTGCTGCCGACGCGACTATCACCCGCGGCGAACACGCCAGGCACGTTGGTCTCTAGCGTCCGGCTCGTCTTGATATAGCCCCTATCGTCCAGGTCAACGACGTCCTTCAGGAAGGCAGTATTAGGAGTGAGGCCGATAAATAAGAACGCCCCCGCGGCCTCTAGGTCCCAGGTCCTGTCCGTACGCTGGTCCTTGAGCGTTACCGAGTCCAGCCGGTCTTTGCCATTGAACTCGACCACTGTGGTGTTATTTAGGACCTCGATCTTCGGGTCGCCCTGGGCCCGCTCGACCAGCACCGGGCTCGCTGTGAGATCGTTGCCCTGGTTCAGGATCGTGACTTTGTCGGCGAACTTGGTGAGGAAGATGCCCTCCTGCACGCCGCTGTTCCCACCGCCTACTACCACCACTTGTTTGCCGGTGTAGAAGGGGCCGTCGCACGTGGCGCAGAAGTGGACGCCAGAGCCGATGAACCGCTCCTCTCCAGGGACATCCAGCCGACGGTAGGTCGAACCCACGGTCAGGAGCAGCGCCTTGGAGTAGTACCGGCCTCCCATCGACGTTCGGACCAGGCTATATCCGTTGGGGTCCAGGCCGATGGATGTGACCTCCTGAGCCACCACCGCTTCCGCGCCGAATCTCCGGGTTTGGCGCGCAAGTCGGTCGGCGAACTCGGCGCCATCGATTCCCTCAGGAAAGCCGGGAACGTTATCCAACTTTTCGGTGATGCTCGCCTGCCCGCCTAGCGCACCTCGGTCGACCACTAGTGTGGAGACGTCCTCCCGCGCCAGGTACAGGGCAGCAGTGAGTCCGGCCGGCCCCCCTCCTACTACGATGGCGTCATAGAACGTGCTCTGGGCCTGGACGTTGAGGCCCAGTTTAGCAGCCAACTCTTGCGGGCCCGGGTTAATCATGTGAGTCCCGTCGGAATACAGGACCGTAGGGATAGTCCGACCCCCGTTTTGCAGCGCAATAAGCTGCTCCACTGCCTCAGGCCGCTCATCGATATCGATATTTTCGTAGGCCACCCGCTGCTCCCCAAGAAACTTCTTGAGCGATTTGCAGTAGGGTCACCAAGCAGCGCCGTACACCTTCAA